>CAYPOW010000377.1:0-2899 GCA_964412145.1 uncultured Draconibacterium sp. | reverse complement strand
TGCTTTCAAAAAAGTTTGGTTTAAAAGGTCGTGTCGATTTATATTATCCGTTTTTAATTGCGATGACTCATGCTCTAAAAGAAAACGGAATTTTAGGCGTAATAACCTCAAACCGTTATTTGTTAACAAAAAGCGGTGAAAGTGTTCGGAAATTTTTAATCGATAATTTCGAAATATTGGAAGTTATTGATTTGGGTGACACAAAACTTTTTAATGCTGCCGTTTTACCTGCAATATTTATCGGTAGAAAAAAAAGTAAGGCTACTAATTCAACAAGTAAATTCTACAAAATCTATGAAGAATTAAACGGTTATAATGGTGAATTAATTCCTGCATCGTCTGTTTTTGATGTTCTTAATTCAAAGAAAGACGGAT
The DNA here is from genome assembly GCA_964412145.1 of uncultured Draconibacterium sp. Classification (GTDB taxonomy): domain Bacteria; phylum Bacteroidota; class Bacteroidia; order Bacteroidales; family UBA12170; genus UBA12170. Next base: position 2,524 of record CAYPOW010000377.1, on the reverse strand, counting down.
ATTTTACTGTTAAAGACAAAAGGTTTAAGAAATCTTCAGGAGTTTTGAAATTTGGCAAAACAAAAGAAAATACATGGACAATGCTTTCAAATGACGAAGAGTTGTGGGTTTCCAAAGTAGAAAATAATTCTAAATCTTTTATCAAAGACCATTTTAAAGTTCGTGTTGGCATTAAAACAACTGCTGATAAAGTTTTTATTAGTGACAAATGGAATAAATTGAATGAAACAAAACCCGAAGATGATTTATTGAAAGATTTAATTTCACAAGAAAACATTAAACCGTGGAGTATTTGTGATGAAAAGAAATTAAAAGTCCTATACCCTCATTTTTCAGTAGATGATAAAAGGCAAACAATCGATCTTAAAGCTTACCCAAAAGCAAACGCTTATTTTTTAAGTCATGAAGAAAAATTAAAAGGTCGTAAATATTTGATTGATGCTGGTAGAAACTGGTTTGAAATTTGGGTTCCTCAAAATCCGTCATTTTGGAAACTTCCAAAATTGGTTTTTCCCGATATTAGCACTTCTCCAAGATTTTACTTTGATATCACTGGAAAAATTGTAAACGGCAACTGTTATTGGATAGTAGCTAAAAAAGAAAAAGATTATAAACTCCTATTATTAGTTCAAGGAGTTGCCAATTCAAACCTAATGACAAAATATCACGATTTGGTTTTCAATAATAAATTATATTCAGGACGGAGACGGTATTTTTCTCAATATGTTGAAAATTATCCATTGCCTGATGTAAACTCAAAAGAATCTGCCGATATAATAAGTATTGTTGCAGAAATTAATTCTCAAACCAATATATTAAATACATTGCTTGAAAAATTAGAAATTGCAATTGCAAAAGCATTCAATGTTAATCCAGTTTTTAGCTTGGATTAAAAACTGACATTCCCGAATACTTATCAAAAAACTCAATCGGAATAGAGCGTTGGCATTTGTAGCTTTTATCGCTCACATACGAAAACACCTCTCCAAGTTTTTCTCCTGGTGAAAATATGATTCCTTCAACTATTTCTGTGTCAGGATTTGTTAAAGCAATCAAATAACGAACATCATTTGTGGTTATATTCAAATCGTCAATTACTACTTCTTCAAATTCTGGTGAAAACTTGCCTAAATCAACGGTAGGAGAATCTTGAACTTTCACTTCTAAAAGTTGATTCCTTATATCAGGAAATCCTCCATACAATTGTTCTTTTTCATCACTTGGATAGCCCAATAAGTCAAGTACTCTTCGTTCTAATGCTTGCCCCCTGTTTTTTGTTGCACCTGAATCCAGTTTTTCGCCAATCAATACTTTTGCAACAAGTTCTTTTATTAACTGTAGTGAAAATATTTCTTGTGCAGAAGGCTCATTTATCATATTTTCTTTCGGTGGTTCAAAATCATGCTTTAACAAATAAGAAAGTTTCTTCGAATCAGGATAGAAAAGTATTTTTTCTTCACTTTCGTATATTTCCTTTCGGACTTTTGATGAAATAAGCAATTGATGTTTAATCGTAGGTTTACCAAATTTGCCAAAATTTGATTCAATGTATTCAGGTGTAAGAATAACAACGGAATCAATGACACTATTTCCAATATCAATCCTCACAAAAATAAATCGGACATCATTGCATTTAAGACTATTATTTCCTCCCAATTTTATCAACAAAGTTTTACTGGCAGGTATTCTATTCCAAACCTGTAGATTATAGGTTGTTCCACTTGTTACAATATAAGTATCAACAAACTCTCTTGTGATTTTAGGAATGCCTTTTCCTTTCGGTGGCATTATTTCATATCCATCTTTCTCCGCAGCAACAGGCAAAGGTGTTTGCTCCAAAGTTGAAGCTACAAGTTTTCTTATATTCGAACCATCTGTTCTTGTTTTCCCAATAAGTTGAAATTCTTTCCCAATTAAACAGTTTAATCTCTTTGCTAATTCTTCTGCAGGTGTTAAATCATTCGCTGATTTCGGTGGAATTTTAAAGTCTTTGTTCATTCTTCTATTTCTAATAGTTCTGAAATAGAAACATTGAGTGCTTTTGCTAATTTATTTAAGTTGATTACAGCAATATTACGTTCTCCACGCTCCACGGAACCAATATATGTCCTATCCAAGTTGCATTCAAAAGATAATTTTTCCTGTGAAAGCCCTGCTTCAATTCTGAGGTATCTAATCCGCTCACCAACTTTTTGTAATAATTCTTTGTCCTCAATCGTGTAAGATGTTTCCATTTCACAATAAATTTTCACAAAGATGAAAAAAAGATGATTATAAGACTACTGACTATAAGTATCATTTCGGTAAGTGCGTGAGGGAATTGCACTCTTTTGTAAATTGGGAGTTTGTGTAGGCTTGGGTGATTTACAAATGTGTGCAATGTGGGCTGGATTTTTTTTGAGGGGAGAAAAAACAAAATAAATTCATTCAAGTTTGCACTAACTTTTCAACGTGAGTAATCTCTTCGCCTTGTTGCTAACGGACCGGCGCTAAAATTTAGTTGCCGTTTTTTAGTAATGTCCTT
>CAYPOW010000376.1:0-2903 GCA_964412145.1 uncultured Draconibacterium sp. | reverse complement strand
CTCTGCCTTAACTGCTTTTCAGTTTTAAATTCCATTCGTGAAGTTTTACAGGAACTAAGACCTCCGACCATAAAGAAAATAGCGACAAAAAATACCTTTAAAATCCTATTTATCAGCATAACACGCATTAATTTACAAATCCTTGCTAAATTTAGCTTTTAAAGATACTCTTTTATGAAATGAAAATGTAGATTTTCGCGAGCCTATTTATTTCCTTTTTTGGTAGTCACCTTAATGACGCCAACATCAGTTTTGTATTTTTTCTTTGATTTCTTATCTTTAAAAACATTTATTTCTTTTATGTCGTCGGGAGATAGTTTCCTTAGATATTCTTTATTCTGTTTTTTTCCATCAATTACAATTACGGGATAATCAGCGTCATTTTTAACATCTCCCGATCCAATATATATTCTGCTTTCTTCTTTACTTTGCGATTGCCTATCTATATCTAACCCATTATCGCTTATGTTTTTCTTGGTACGAATTACAATCACATTTTCGGCCTGGTATTTTTTCATTGCCATTTCTTCTTTAAACACATCAATGGTGGCTATTTTATCTTGATCAAGCAAATCTAGAATATCTGAATCGTAGAGTTTATCATCGATGTAAACAATTGTTTTAGCACCCTCTTTTATCTTTACAAACGCACTTTTGGTTTCCTTGTTTTTTTCTGTTTCAACAGTTTTTTCCTGAGCTTGTATTCCGAATATAAACAGACTTATTATTCCTAATGTAAAAATTATCTTTTTCATCTTTATTGTTTTTATTTTGTGTAAATAATTATATTTTCGTCTTCGTAAAGAATTTCTGTAAGTGTTTTATTGTTCTGATTATCAGGTATTAAAGAAAGTGCACTTTCAAGCATTTCGGCTTTTTCGTTATAACTCATTTCTATATAGTGCTTTGGTCTGGCAACCAGAAAAATTGAAACTGCAAGAACAACGGAAGCGGCAGCCGCTAACTTAAGAAAGGCTGTTTTTCTGTTTCTTTTTTCGCGAGATTGAATACTCATCCATATACTATTTTCCAAATTCTCAGGGGCTTTGCTTTTGTGTAGTTTCAAATATTTAAACCAAGCATTTGCCCCTTTTTCTGAATTACTTAAAAGGCTAAGCAATTCTTTCTCCTCGGCGGAAGAGGTGAGTCCTTCTTCGTAGCTTTGAAGCCGCTTATTAATAAATTCCTTCTTCATAATTATATTTATTTTCAAGCTGTTGTCTTACATGTTTTCTGGCTCTAGATAATAGCACGCGTATATGTTCTATTTTTAGCTGGGTTATTTCTACTATTTCTTCAAATTCGAGGCCATCAATATCGCGAAGCAATATAACTTCTTGTTGATTTTCCGGAAGCTCAACAATAATCTTTCTCACCAAGGCTATCAAATCTTCCGCATTGTTCTGCTCGCCTTCAACATACAAATAAGCCATATACTTCTGATCTGTTTCTACTATCCGTGTTCTTTTTCTGGCTTTTAATCGATCCAGACAATAATTCTTAGTCATTAAGAACACCAAACCCGAAACATTAGGATGCTGGCCCACTTTTTTTCGACTACTCCAAAGTTTTATCATAATCTCCTGCACCGCATCTTGTGCCTCATCTGAATTTCCGAGCATACGCATTGCCATCGGAAAAATGCGCTGAGATAGCGGTAGGATTTTATTTTTAAACTCTTTTGTGGTCATTGTTTTTCTATATAACGACAAATGTAAAGCTGATATAACATAAAAAGGGTGATTATTTTCCATTCTATTCCGAAAGGCCATTTCGACACCTTCTTAATAATGAGAAAAACAGGAGAAATGAGTATATATTACGTCGAAATAAATCTTTTTTCAGACTGAACTTGAAAATTATGCTGATGGTAGCGGGAGGCGCTCCTGATTGTTTTTAAAACGAAAAAAGCCTGGTTATTCCAAATTTTTGTGTTTTTGAACGGTGGTAATCAATTGATTGATTGCTTTTTGCATTTTAGGTTCCAGGTCATGATAATCAGGAATCGATTTGGCAACAAAAACAAAAGCAACGTCTATTTTTAGGATTTCTTCCTTTAATTTATCAGTCAGTACGTCTTTGTTTAAACGATAAGCTTCTTTGCATATTCTTTTTATGCGATTGCGGTCAACAGCAAGTTTAAACTGTTTTTTTCCAACACTGAAAAGAACTGCGGCACACGGTTTTCCTTCTTCGGCATCATAAAAATGATAATAAATTTTAAAGGGATGGCTAAAAAATGTAGACCCAGACTCAAAAAGAGGATGGATATCTTTCTTACTACTGAGACGTTCCTTCTTTGGAAATGTGTACATTTTTAGGGTCTTTATTATGAAGAGCCCTTTATTTTGTCTTCATCGATTTATCAATATACTCTTCAAGCGCCATAGTCATAGAAGGTGCGGTTTTCGTAGGTGCTTCAATAGTCAATTTCAATCCTGCATCTTCCACAGCTTTACATGTTGAGGGACCAAATGCACTAATTAGTGTTTCGCCTTGTTTATAATCAGGGAAATTGGTAAACAAAGATTTAACACCCGACGGACTGAAAAATACCAATAAATCGTATTTGTCTATTTCCACATCCGACAAATCGCTTGCAACTGTCTGATACATAATGGCTTTACTGTGTTTTATTTTGCTATCACTCAACACTTTCGATAAATCTTTTTCAGCAACATCAGAGCAGGGAAGTAAAAAAACCTCGGTCTTGTGTTTAACAATAATCTCCATCAATTGATCAAAGTTTTGTCGACCGTAAAATATTTTTCGTTTTCGGTACTGAACATATTTCTGAAGATAAAAAGCTATCGTCTCCGAAACGCAGAAATATTTCATAGAATCGGGAATTTCCGCACGCATTTCTTTTGATAATCGAAAGAAATGATCCACTGCATTACGGC
>CAYPOW010000375.1:0-2905 GCA_964412145.1 uncultured Draconibacterium sp. | reverse complement strand
AAGAGTTTATAGAAATGTATGGTGGAAAAATATGGGTTGAAAGCACGGAAGGACGTGGAACAGCTTTCTTTTTTACTGTACCCTTCTATAAATAAAGGATTTTTATTCCTGCTGTTTTATCAGGAAATTTTTTAAACAATCGAAATCTTATCCAAATACCAGCTTTTCAATCCAATTATTAATTTGAGAGCTTGCAAAAACCTCCTTTTGTCATCCTGAGCATTCGCGAAGGATCTCTAACTAGTTATTTATCAATAATTTGAAATTCTTCTCCAAAGGAGTCCTTCGGACACTTCGTTCAGAATGACAGATTTCTGAGTTCTGCAAAGGTCTGAATTTCTCTTTTCAAGAAAAAATTATACGTATCCGATCAATTTTGATTAATTTTGAATAAAATGTTATTCTATGAATAGATTCTATAGTGTTTTCAAAATAATCTCATTAATACTGTTTATTAGCGGATGTTCATTTTTTTCAGAGAACGATGAGAAAAAATCGAAAGTAGAAGAATTCAGTTCTGCCGAAAAGTTAAATATTGATATCGCGAAAAGCGAAAAATGGCAAGTTTATGATAATCCTGATATAGGATTTTCATTGAAATATCCAAAAAACATAAGGCTATTAGCTGAAAGTGAATATCCTGATTCTAAGAATTATACATACTTAAAAGTTGAACTTAAAGAAATAGGTTATTTTGAAACGCCTATGGAATTTAGTAAGGAAGATGCTATGAAAACGATTGAGGCTTTATCTGCTGGTGAGTTTGGATTAGAATATGATTTTCCTTTGTCTGCATCAAAAAAAGTTAGAACAGTAGGTTTTCTATTTGCTCAGGACTTTTTAGTATTGGCAAGGTTTGATATGTGTGATGTATGCTTGGAAAGAAAACTGCTGTTTTATTTTAATAACAAACAAATTGTAATTACTATTTTTGGACCTGTAAACAAGCTAAAAGAAGCTATGCCTGAGTATTTTACAGCTGATAAAGACAATTGTGGATCGGAGAAAAGATGGGATTTTGACAAATTGGATACTTTTTATCAGACCCTTGAAAAAGGAAACGCACCCACAGACATTCAAATCTGGTACAATCAGTTCAATGAGCTATCTGAAAGCATCCTTTTTGCACATCGATAATCAATTTATTCAAACATAATTCAAAAAACAACCTAGAATGCGTACAAAATTCTCAAAAATCAGCTTTCTAATTCTAATCTTTGCCTTTATTGGATGTAATTCTCAAAAAGAAATGAATAAAATAAATCTGGCCGAATTAAGTATTACTGAAATTCATAAAGCCTATGCACAAGGAAACTATAACAGTCAGCAATTGGTATCAACATATATTGATAGAATAAAAAAATACAATGCAGAACTCAATGCAATAACGCTTATTAATCCAGAAGCAATTATTATAGCAAAAGCATTGGATGAAGAATATGAAAAAACAAGGAAACTACGTCCTCTTCACGGTATTCCATTGATTGTAAAGGATAATTTTAATACAAAAGGACTTTATACTACAGGAGGTTCCCTGGCTTTAAAGGATTTTATTCCAGAAGAAAATGCATTTATAATTGAGAAATTAGTCGATGCCGGAGCTATTATTATTGCCAAATCCAATATGGCTGAATGGGCTTTTAGTCCTATGCATACCGAAAGTTCTACAGCTGGTACGACACATAACCCTTACAATATTAACTATGTACCTGCAGGATCGAGTGGAGGTACAGCCGCTGCAGTAGCAGCAAATTTGGGAACAATTGGCGTGGGAACTGATACAGGCAATTCTGTACGTGGGCCTTCCTCTCATTGTTCTTTGGTTGGTTTCCGATCAACCATTGGATTGATCAGTCGAGAGGGTATCATTCCACTCTCTTTACGAAATGATATGGCAGGACCCATGTGTAGAAGTGTTGAAGATGCTACACGCGTTTTGGAAGTAATTGCAGCTTATGATGCAAATGACGCTGTTACTAAATATTCTGATGGAAAAATTCCAGCTAATTATCAACAATTTCTTCAAAAAGACGGTCTGAATGAATCCCGAATAGGTGTTTTAAGAGAATTAAGCGATAATGACCCCGATCCCGAAATTACTGCCCTCTTTGAACAAGCATTGGAAGATATGGAAGCACTAGGTGCCACTATTATCGATACAATTGAAATTCCTGATTTTTCAAACTTACGGAAAAACCAGTGGTGCGCTGATTTTAGAAAAGACATTGAAAACTATTTGGCTAAGTATGTTAAAAGAGATAGTCTGAGAACTTTGGAAGATATTATTAGCATAGGTACAAAATCTGATTTTGCAGCGCAAAGATTAACCAACCTCACCAAAAATAGCGGTAGATCTGTAAATCCTGAAATTGAATGTTCTGACCCTTACACTGATAGCAAACGAATTGCTTATAGAGAAGCAATTGAAAAAAAGATGGATGAACTTAATTTAGATGCAATCGTATATCCATCGTGGAATAATAAACCTGCCCGAATTGATTCATTTCAAAGCGATTACAAAGGGGATAACAGTCAAGTTATTGCACCTCATACCGGTCAGCCTGCTTTTACAGTTCCGATGGGGTTTACGTCAGGAAATTTACCAGCAGGACTTCAGTTTTTAGGAAGAATGTATGCAGAACCAACTTTAATCAAAATCTGCTATGGGTATGAGCAAGGAACAAATCACAGGAAGGCTGCTTTGGTAGATTAGTTTTTATCTTAAAAATATATTTTTTGATTGTTTAGATGCTTTGAAAATTTTAAAATTTGGACTTTCAAAAATAAATAATTAATTTGCTGCGAATTAATATTTTAAACTCAATTTAGTATAAGTTTACACATCATTATAAAGAAAGGATCTCCTATGAATCAAATAGAATTAATCAGAAATCTTGCTCAAAAA
>CAYPOW010000374.1:0-2910 GCA_964412145.1 uncultured Draconibacterium sp. | reverse complement strand
CTTATCTTTGGCCGGAATTTCAATGAAAAAATGATACGTAGAACTGCTTCTATCCTATTTCTACTTCTTGCCAATTTAATTTTATTGGTACACACGGTTATTCCGCATCATCATCACGACAGTGAAATTTGCCTTTATGGCATTTATCATTCAAATCACACTGAAAACCCACAAGATTGCCAATCAGAAAACAAGCATACTCCTGATCAGAAGGGCGATTTTGAAAAATGTTCCTTGCAGCATATTGCGATCATTCCTCAAACCAATCAGGATTTTAGTTACGCGTATCAACAAGTCAATGATATTTCCTTCAATAAATTTCTATCCTATGCTGTCTCATCTGATCATCAGAATGAGCCAATGCTTGAAATTATACTCAGAACCTATTCTTTAATCCCCTATAATGCCCCTTCATTAAAAAGCAATATAGGTCTTCGCGCCCCCCCATTGGTTTAAATTTTAATTTTTAATGTTTGCTAGGGATGAAATTTTCATTCCAATCATCTGCATTCATTTTCGTTTATTTTTATTAAAATTTAAATTCGTTTTCGATGAAAGCAAAAATAATTATCATTAGCATAATATCTTTATTTATAATTAGTTGCAATAATAACCATACCCACGAACCAGCAACAGAAACACACGAACACTCTAAAATTCAATTTACTACGTATAACTCCGATTTCGAGCTATTTGCTGAAGCTGATAATTTTTTAATCGGTCATACTGCCAATATTTTAGCTCATTTTTCAACTTTACCTGATTTCAATGCCCTGGAAAGTGGAAGCATTACAGTTAGATTAGTTGTAAACGGAAAAGAAACAAAACAAACTCTTGAAGAGCCAAGTCGAAAAGGGATTTACAGTTTTAATATTAAACCCGAAACAAGCGGAAATGGAAAATTGATATTTGATATCAAAAACAAAAAAGGTGTATTTCAAGTACTTGTGCCTGAAATTATTGTTTATTCCACAAGCAAAGAAGTCCACGATGTGGCTCACAACGAAGATGTTTCTAACACAAATACTGTTTCTTTTACAAAGGAACAATCGTGGAAGGTCAATTTTTCTACGGAGAAACCAAGGACTGAGCCATTCGGAAAGGTGATTAAAACAATAGCACAAATTCAGTCGGCAATTAACGATGAAACGTTTATCACAGCTAATACAAATGGCATTATTCAACTTTACGATAATAGCATTTTAGAAGGAAAAGATATTGCAAAGGGGCAATACCTCTTTTCAATTTCTGGAACTAAACTGGCCGATAATAATTCCTCTGTTCGCTTTTTAGAAGCTCAAAATAATTATAAGAAGGCAAAGGCTGATTATAAAAGAATGAAGGAATTAGCTAAAGACAAAATTATCTCTGAGAAAGAATTACTGAATGCCAAAAACGAATTTGAAAATTCCAAAATCATTTTCAATAATTTAAACGATAATTTTAGTGCATCAGGACAAAAAATAAACAGTACAACAAATGGTTTCGTCAAGCAAATATTCGTAAAAAACGGACAATATGTGGAAGCGGGGCAAAACCTATTGCTTATTTCGCAAAATAAGAATTTATTATTAAGAGCTGATATTCAGCAAAAAAATGTTGCTGATTTGGCAAGTATCAAATCGGCTGTTATTCGGCAACTTCAAAGCAATAAAAGCTATACTCTGGATGAGCTGAATGGGAAAATCCTATCCTATGGTCGTTCCACTAATTCAGATAATTACCTGATTCCTATTAGTTTACAAATTGATAATAATAAGAGTTTTATTCCTGGTGGATTTGTTGAACTTTATCTACAAACTCAATCCAATATGCAGGCACTAACATTGCCAAATTCATCCTTCCTCGAACAGCAAGGGAACTTCTTTGTTTATGTTCAGATAAATCCTGAGCTTTTTGAAAAACGCCAAGTTATAATTGGAGCAACAGATGGTATAAAAACAGAAATAATTTCCGGCATTAAAGCGAGCGAACGAGTAGTAAGCAAAGGAGCAATTTTTGTAAAACTAGCACAGGGAGCTGCCGCATTAGATCCTCATTCAGGTCACGTACATTAGAAATCTTTGAATTTTAAAATTAAATGGATAAACATAATATTTTATTCAACTAATTTAATATCAAATGTTTACAATTTATAACTTTAAGATATGTTAGACAATATTATAAAATTCTCGCTAAACAATAAATACCTCATATTATTGAGTTCATTGATATTGCTGGTGTTTGGTTCGAGAACAGCCCTCAATATGGATGTGGATGTTTTTCCAGATCTCACAGCACCAACTGTTGTCGTAATGACCGATGCACACGGAATGGCTTCGGAAGAAGTTGAGCGACTTGTAACCTACCCTGTTGAAACAGCCATGAATGGAGCAACAGACGTCCGCCGAGTTCGATCAACTTCCTCTCAGGGATTTTCTTTTGTATGGGTAGAATTTGATTGGGGAACCGATATTTTCAAGGCACGACAAATTGTTAGCGAAAAGCTTATCAGCGTTGCTTCTATGATGCCTTTGGGAATTGGACAGCCAACTCTTGCGCCACAATCGAGCGTGATGGGTGAAATTTTCTTTATCGGAATGCAAGCCGATAGCACGAGCATGATGGAACTCAGAACCATCGCCGAATGGAACATAAAACCACTATTATTGGCAACGGGTGGAGTTTCTCAGGTAACAATTATTGGTGGCGATCTCAAGGAATATCAGGTTTTGGCCGATCCTCTCAAGATGAATTTTTATCACGTTTCTACGTCCGAATTGGCTGAGATATGCAAAGGGATCAGTCAAAATTCAACGGGTGGCCCAATAAGGCAATATGGTAATGAATATGTGGTTCGTGGCATTGCTCGTACATTCGATCTCGAGGCTTTGGGTAATTCATTTATAAAATCACAGAATGGAAAACCAA
>CAYPOW010000373.1:0-2931 GCA_964412145.1 uncultured Draconibacterium sp. | reverse complement strand
AGTTTCCATAATACGCTCCAAGAACTTAATGGAAGTCTTGATACCCGTAATCTTATAATTGTATAGCGCTCCCTTCATTCTTTTTATTGCTTCCTCTCTCGATTTTGCCCAAACAATGAGTTTCGAAATCATTGGATCGTAAAATAATGGAATATTATAACCACTATAAACATAACCATCGTGGCGTATGCCTAATCCTAAAGGTTCTCTAAAATGTTTGATAATACCAGGGCTTGGCATAAAATTATTGTCAGCATCTTCGGCATATATTCTACATTCTATGGAATGACCTTTTTGAGTTAGATCTTTTTGCTTAAATTCCAATTCAAAACCATTTGCGACATTAATTTGTTGACGAACTAAATCCACACCAGTTACACTTTCTGTTACTGGATGCTCTACCTGAAGGCGTGTATTCATTTCGAGGAAATAATAATTTAAATTATCATCCATAATGAATTCGATAGTTCCTGCGCCATAATAATTAACCGCTTGGGCTGCCAAAACCGCATGTCTTCCCATTTCTTCTCTAACCTCAGGTGTTAGGAGAGGAGAAGGCGATTCTTCAACCACTTTTTGATGACGGCGTTGCACGGAACATTCGCGTTCGAAAAGATGTACAGCATTACCATGTTTGTCTGCTAAGATTTGAAATTCGATGTGGTGAGGAGAGTCGATATATTTTTCGATATAAACAGCATCGTTTCCAAAAGAGTTTAATGCTTCGGAACGGGCAGCACGAATAGAACTTACTATTTCGTTGGCATCTTTCACCAATCGCATGCCTTTGCCACCACCACCGGCAGAAGCTTTAATCATTACCGGAAGTCCAATTTCTTTAATGTATTTGATGGCTTTTTCTTCATCCAAAATTGGTTCAACAGTGCCTGGAACAACAGGTACTCCCGCTTTTATCATCGTTTGGCGAGCCGTAATTTTATCACCCATCGTATTGATGGCATAAGAATCAGGACCAATAAATTCGATGCCTTCTTTTTTACAGCGATCAGAAAATTGAGCATTTTCCGATAAAAAACCATATCCGGGATGAATGGCATCGGCTCCAGATTTTTTGGCTACATCAATAATTTTATCGACAAGCAAATAACTTTCGTTGGATGGTGATGGACCTATGTGGTAGGCTTCGTCTGCAAGGCGAACATGCATGGAACTTCGGTCGGCATCTGAATAAACAGCTACCGATTTAATGCCCATTTCTCTGCAAGTGCGCATTACCCGTATGGCAATCTCTCCACGATTGGCAATTAGTACTTTTTGAATCATAGAATTTTAATTTTCTGTTTTCATATTTATGTATCGATATAATGAAGTAAATAACTATAAATCAACTATATCGGTGGTTTTTGGTGTTCTTTTCAGCTGGTAAATATATAGAATATTTTAAAATGGGATAAATATTTAAATATTTTTAGAAAATTTCAAGATATAGTCTAAAAATGCTTTTCAGTCTGTTTTTCAAAAGGATAAATACAATGTGATGCGTTAAATCCTTGTTTATTTTGACTGCTCAAAAATAGAATTAATAATGATGTTTTTTTCGCTTGAATAGAATTTTTACTTTTGTGCACTCAAATTATAATCATTGAAAACTCCTGATATATTTCAAACCATAAAAACCAGTTCGCTTTATCAAGAACTTTTTCAAGCGCTGGAAAAAAATGAAAACACACATCTGTCAGGTTTGTTTACTTCTGCAGTATCGTTATATGCTTCAACTTTGTATGTGGAATCCGGACAATCGATGCTCTTTATTCTTCCCGATAAGGAACAAGCGGCCTATGTTTACAACGATTTAGAAAACCTTTTAAATGATAGCGGCCTATCAGCAGATAGAAAAAACGTATTATTTTTCCCAGCCTCTTACAAAAGACCTTATGAAATCGATCATATCGATAATGCGAATGTTTTAACACGTTCAGAAGTTTTTCTTCGCCTAGCCAACTCAACAAAACGTTTTATTTTGGTGTCTTTTCCTGAAGCACTTGCCGAAAAAGTAAGTGATAAAAAGCATTTGCTAAGTAAGACTTTACATTTTAAAACAGGCAGGGAATATGCAATTGATGCATTGATTGAAAAATTGGTCGCTTATAAATTTAAGCGCGTCGATTTTGTTGTAGAACCTGGTGAATTTGCTTTGCGTGGAGGGCTCATTGATATCTTTTCTTATTCGAATGAATTTCCTTACCGACTGGAATTTTTTGGTGATGATTTGGAATCTATCCGTGAGTTCGACCCTGAATCTCAATTGAGTGTTAAAAAACATGCAAGTGTGAAATTGATTCCCAATGTGCTTGATTATGATATGATTGAAGCACGTACCGCAATCTTTGATTTACTTCCAAAATCGACAAGCATCTGGCTGGAGAAAAAAGAATTGCTTGCCGATAGTTTTGCTGACAGTTTTGAAAAAGCAACCCATAATTACGAAGCTTTGGATAGCCCTTTGAAGCATTTAAAACCTGCTGATTTGTATCTCGATAAAGCTGATTTTCTTTCAGAATTAGATCATTTTGCTGTTTTTCAGTTTGGAACAAGCACGCATAAAAATTCTGCCAACGAGATTAAATTTGATATTGAGCCCCAACCTCATTTCAATAAGCAATTCGATTTGTTGGCTGAGAACTTAAAAGAATATCGCAAAAAAGGCTATCAAAATTTGATTTTAGCTGAATCGGAGAAGCAATTGAATCGATTGCAACAGATTTTTACAGACGCAGGCCTGTGCACTGAAAAATCGGAAACAAAATTATTCGAAGGCATTCAAATCGCTGTACAAAATGGTTTTATCGATCATCAATTAAAAATTGTCTGTTATACCGATCATCAGATTTTTGATCGGTACAGAAGATTTAAAATTCGTGAACGATTTGGTGGCAAAGAGGCTTTTACTTTAAAAGAAATCTACAATCT
>CAYPOW010000372.1:0-2955 GCA_964412145.1 uncultured Draconibacterium sp. | reverse complement strand
CTGTTGCCGGATCGCCCGGTGGTCCTTCTGGCGCTTCAAATTCCACCCAATTGTCAGCATCCAGGTAAGGCTGTGTTGAAGAGATGAGCGGAGGTGTTCCCTGGAAAATCCACATTGAATTTATCAACGGATCAGCGGTTGACCTGTCAAACACATAATCCCCTTCGTAATATGTTGAATCGGCACTCCATGAACCCTGGTTATTTAATCCAGTACCTGCCGGCCCTTGTGGTCCTTCCGGTCCGGTTGAACCCTGTACACCCTGAGATCCCTGGGGGCCCTGCTCTCCCGGTAGTCCTTGCGGTCCAACAGGACCTTCGTTTCCTTCCTCTGCGTACAAGGCATAGGGTACTGATAGCAGTTCCGCTGATCCCATATCAACATATCCACCTCCATCATTCACTTCCACCTTCATATAATACGAACCGGTTGTCCAGTCTATATCTGCAAATGTTGCAGCAGTGCCGCCACTATTAGTAACGGTAGTATCTCCGATTGTGAGAGTAAACAGTCCCAGGTCGTTGGTTGTTACCGAATGAGTCTCTTCCCATACAAGGGTTCCGGTTTCACTGCTCTGTAAAAGATCTATCTTAACATTAAGGGCAGTATTAGCCAGAACAGCATTATCACCATCGCGGGCCACTGCCTGGTAGTTGAAACCCTGGGGAGCCTGTGCATAAACAGTTGCACTTAACATTAATACAATGATTAAGTAAAATAGTTTTTTCATGATGTTTAGTTTAAATACGTCTATAAGTTAATCCTTAACAAAATCAGAAATATATTTTGTAATATTATTCAGTGAAAATTTATAATTCAACAAGTTACAATTATTTTGCTAAATGAGAGAAATGCTATATAAGTTATTGTATAATTAACTGTTAGTGTTATACCAAAACACCAAGTTGGGGAGTTGGGCTTATGAATTGATAAAAGTATTTGTTGCATTGCACACCGTGTATATAAGCTATGTAAATATTATTATTCACTTATTCATTGAATATCAATATGTTAGAAGATGGGGTGATTGTGAGAAATGCCGTATAAGGCTGTTTTAAAGCGTTTTAAGGGACTTTCTGTTTTCGTAAGGTAATGCACTAGTGAATGGGGGAAGTACGCTTAGAATGGCTCTAAATGCCTTTATATCAAGGATTTGAGTTGTTGTATTACTCTAACAGGCTGATATAGAGTATTTTGACATATTGTAGGGGTTTTGGGGAGTTGAATAGTTGGGTTTAAAAAGTTATGTTGTATGTTCAATTATTGCAATTTCATTTTCTGTTAATCCGTAAAGCTTATAAACCATTTTGTCTATTTCTTTATCGGTTTTTGATATTTCAGATTGAAGTTGATTTATTTCGGTTTTGTATTGTTCGAAAAAGTCTTTCCATTCGACCTGGTTTGAAAACGAGAGCTTTATTTTTAGCTTTTTAAGCTCGTCAAGAAATGTATTAAAATCGAAATTGTAAAATGCATTGAGCTTTTTGCTGATTTTTTCTACTTCGAGGTTGTCTTTTAATAATCCGAGAAATTTTGATTTCTTTTTTTGGAGTTGTTTATTAGGTTCCAGCATTTGGTCGGCTTTTTCTATGAAGGGTTGTTGTTCATTTTTTCCAATTTCTTTGAACGGAAACTTCCTTAAATCATTCAAAATTATTTTTGGAAACATCTTTCGGATTGATTTAGCTGTGTTCTTCAAAAAATAGTAAGCCATTAATTTACTGTTTAAGACAACTAATACATATTTTAGATTAATGTCTTTATTGCCTGGTAAAACAGCAATATTGCTCATGTTAAATAGATATGTTTCATCAGAAAAAGTTGCATTTATAGATATCGGATAGTTACCGGTTATTTCTCTTATTATTATTTTTTGGCCATCAAAAATATCAAAGGTTCTCGGAGCAGCAAGATGTTCTCCATATTTTAAAAATGCACCAGTCCAATTCAAGCCATATCTTAAAACATCTTTACCTTCGAGATATTTATAGGTAGTTTCGTCATATTTAAAAAAATAGTCAAATGGTCTGCTTTTTACATCATCAGCTGTTTGAGGAGGAGTTCCTTTTGATTTTTCATATGCCTTTAACCCTGCTTTAATTAATGATATTTCATTAAGGATTACAGAATTTTTTCTAATCTTTTCGGTTAAATCAATGCTTTCAGAATCAAGGAACACAGTAAATTCAAAATTTTCTTTTTTATGAAAGGTGCTTTGTTTAGAGTTATGTAAATGCTTAAAAATGGACCCTTCATTCTGAAAAATCTTAATTTGATTGTTTGTAGTATTGTTTCTTTGTGCAAGAATAATAACTGTTTCGACATTTGCTACCTCAAAAGAATGCCCCGAAATATTTAGAATTTTATTTATTGAAGAATTTTCAAGTAAATACTTACGCAAATTGCTCGCCGATTTAACCATCAACCATGCATTTGGTACTATAAGACCAAACAACCCATTTTTTCTGATTAGGTTGCATGATTTTTCAATAAAAAGAATATATGTGTTTACTTGGTATTCAGATGATAAGAAATTCCGACTATAGAAATCCTTTTCCTTTTCTGTAATTTTTTCTCTTGCGAAAACATAAGGTGGATTCCCAATCACCACATCAAAACCACCTTTGGCAAATACCTCCGGGAATTCTTTTTGCCAATTAAATGCTTTATCACCTGCTACTTCAGTATCGTCTATTAGTGAATTTCCACATTTGAGGTTATTGTTTAGAGTGGTTAGTTCCCTTCCTTTTTGTGCTGTACGTAGCCATAAAGAAAGCTTGGCAATATCAACACTTTCTTCATTAATATCAACTCCGTAAATGTTCCTCTCCAAAATATGGTTGCTCACGTCGTGGAACACAATGCTTCGCCCTAAAAGATGTGCCTGTAATTCATCAATATAGGTGTGTTCCGCAATTAAGTACTCTAACGCTTGGTTTAAGAAAGCACCACTAC
>CAYPOW010000371.1:0-2965 GCA_964412145.1 uncultured Draconibacterium sp. | reverse complement strand
AAATTTCTGTTAATGGTCTGAAGGGTGGACATTCAGGAGATGAAATTGATAAAGGGCTGGGGAACTCAAATAAAATACTGAACCGTATTCTCTGGAATGCAACAAACCTGTACAAAATAAAAATTAGCAATTTTGATGGCGGAAACCTTAGAAATGCTATTCCAAGAGAAGCCTCTGCTATTATTGTTACCAGGGAAAAACATAAGAATAATTTTGAAAAGTATCTAAAAAAGATATCCGGAGAAATTAAGAATGAACTGGCAGCAACCGAACCAGGACTTCAAATCAAAACAGAATATATTGAGTTACCAGAAAAGGTTCTGAGGAAAGGTATTCAAAAACGACTGCTAAATGCAATATATGCCTGTCCTCATGGTGTTGTAGCAATGAGTCAGGAGATGAAAGGCATGGTTGAAACCTCAACAAATCTTGCGTCTGTAAAGTTTATTAAAGGAAACAGGATACTTATCACTACCAGCCAGAGGAGCTCTGTTGATTCGGCCAAGCAAGATATTGCCGATCAGGTTGCAAGCACATTCCGGCTTGCCAGAGCAAAAATTAAATATACCGATGGCTATCCCGGATGGGCTCCGAACCCTGATTCCGAAATAGCAAAGCTCCTTGCCGCTTCATATGAGAAATTATTCCATAAAAAACCTGTAATACGTTCAATTCATGCCGGATTGGAATGCGGGTTGTTTCTTGAAAAGTATCCTGATCTGGATATGATCTCTGTTGGTCCGCAAATGAAACATGTACATTCGCCTGATGAGAAACTTCATATCGGTTCAACACAACGATTCTGGAAACTACTGGTTGATGTGCTTGAAAATATACCGGAAGAAGGGAATAGAGGGATTAGAGGGAATAAAGGGATTAGAGGGAATAAATGGAATAGTGGAATGGTGGAAGAACGGGAAGAAAGATAGAATGGAATAGTATAATACAGTATTTATTTTTTATACTCTATTTGATATTTTATACGATATATATCAGCTAATCCAATTGAATTACTTTCAATATGTGATGTGTAATATATATAAGTAATATCTGTTGGATCTATAGAAGCAGCAAAATTCCATGTGTCATTTATGCTCATAATATTTGATATTTTCTCTGGTTCTGAATAATTACCATCTTTAAAATAACTTATATATAATAATACTTCATCTTTATCCCGGGTTTTCCTTGAAAATATTATCGTTTTACTATCATGAAGAAACACCGGATCAAAATCATCTTCTGATGAATTTATCATTTTTAAATTTTCAGGCTCTGACCAGCCGTCAGATCCCAGATTACTGATATAAATATCATGTTTACCTGTACCTTCAAAACCATCAGCACAATAGATAAATACGTTTCCGTCTTTTGATACTGAAGGTCCCCATTCATCTCCACTTGTATTAAATGTTGTGCCTAAATTGATTGGAGACCCAAAAGTATGAGTGTCTGGATTATATGAAACATAATAAAGATCATCACCGCAGAAACCACCTGGTCTGTTTGAAAAAAAATATAAACCATCTCCATTTGAAGTGAAATAAGGATCAAAATCATTATATTTTGAATTAAATGAGACAGGTTTTGGTTGAGACAAACCATTACTTGTCTTTATAGATTTCCAAATATCCCATCCACCATACCCGCCTTCCCAATTAGTTACTCCCCAAAGAATAACATTACCATTATCTGAGAATGTAATTTTTATTTCAGATTTTTCTGTGCTTATAATACCCGGGGCAAACAGTTCCGGTTCGCCATAAAGTTTTAATGTCTGACTTTTTAAAGGATTAATTGATACAATTATTAATACGAAAAATAAAATTTGATTTACTTTCATAACAACTTCCTGTTTTTTTCTTTATTGCTGTTTAACGTTTGAACTCACTGGTTTTTACAGAGCGCAGCAGAGTAAAAATCCAGTGCAGTGCTTTGTTATGTGTTTTTCTCATTTTTATTCTTCTTCAACGCACTATTCTTCCAATTTCTTTTTATCCTCTTTTCCCAGAAAGTTCTTTTTGGAAATAACGCTCCTACCCAGCTCTTTTTCCGCTTCTTTGCGAGCATTTCCGGCAACCTTACCGCCTCGCTTGGCAACACCCTTGTTTTCTTTAAAAGAATCTGGCTCCTCTTCTTTGGAAATTTCTGTAGTCATGCGTTCACCAAGCATGGTAAAAATCAGTTCTAAATCATCCATGTGATCTCGCAGATTGGCTTTTGACTTTTCTGGTAATTTTTTAAGATTTTTATATTGGCTTGGAGTCATACCAAAGGTTGCTTTTGATATTTCAGCGGTTAATATGGAAAAATCCCGCTGTCCTTTAATACCCCGTTCTTTCCACTCATCGGTCAGGTTCTGCCGAATGGCAATTCCCCTCAATCTTTTATCAACCCAGTCTTTAGGATAGCCTTTCTTTTCATAAATCTCCTTCATTCTTGCCTGAGCAAGTTCTGGATTTTCTATTTCATCGAGGCGTTCTTTACCGACTTGAGCAAGCCATTGTTTAAATGGTTCTGCTTTTGGGGATGGAATGGACTGAATTAGTCTAAAAGCATCCTTGGTATTACCGGCAAGTGTTTGCCTTTTTTTACCGGTAGATGTCTCCATTTCTACCTGGGGACAATTTGTCCCTATGTAGGATCCGAGTTCTACATCTCTTTTCCTGATTTTCTTCAAATAGTCAGTAGGGTTGGCACTGTCGGTTAAAATACCAACAACATCAACGAGAGAGTAGTACCATTCGTTATCTCGCCATGCCCGACGGACTTCCTTACCCTGAAAAACTACAAGTCTATTATGAGGTTCAATGTTTTTATTTTTTGCCATTTATTAATTTCCCATTCCTTTAATTGTGAATTTCCATTTTACACATAACGGTGGAACTCAGCCGCCGCGTTAGCGGTCGGCTGTAGTGGATTGTTATATGTTTTGACTTTTCTTAAATAACAATTCGTTTGAATA
>CAYPOW010000370.1:0-2966 GCA_964412145.1 uncultured Draconibacterium sp. | reverse complement strand
TCTAATTTCTAGTTTTAACCCCGAAGGAGGAGCATATTCTTCGGGGTTTTTTATGTTCAAAAAGTTAACCACGGAGACACGAAGTCATAAAGAAAATTATCTCCTTGTCCCAGTAGTTAATACATAAAATTATAGCCTCTCCAACTCCACTGTAAAGTGGCGCATAATAGGTGCTTCTTTTACAATTTTTACACCACGCGTAATTTCATTTCTTCGAGCATAAACATTACCCAAAGCCACAGCAACATATTCCATATGATTATTGGTATAGGTTCGTCTAGGAATGGCCATTCGCAATAGCTCCAATTCTGGATATCTATTTTCTCTTGTAACTGGATCGCGATCAGCTAAAATAGCACCGATCTCTACGGCGCGAACACCTGCTTCAAGATATAGTTCTATAGCCAATGTTTGAGCTGGAAACTCTTCTTTTGGAAAATGAGGAAAGAAACGCTTCACATCTACAAAAATAGCGTGACCACCAAATGGTTCTTGAGAAGGCACTCCAAAATCTTTCAGGCGTTGACCAAGATAAGCAACTTGTTTAATACGAGAATCGAGTGTATCAAACTCTGTCCCTTCATCTAGTCCCTGAGACAAAGCATTCATATCTCTACCAGACATTCCTCCATAAGTAATATAGCCTTCAAAGATGATTCCGAAAACACTAGCTTGTTTAAACAGATCTTCATCTTTAAATCCTATAAAACCACCCATATTAACAATGGCATCTTTCTTAGAACTCATCGTCATAGCATCTGCATAAGTGAACATTTCCTTCACGATCTCTTTAATGCTTTTATCAGCATAACCGCTTTCTCGCTGCTTAATAAAATACGCATTTTCAGCAAAACGAGCTGAATCAAAAACTACGCGAATACCATATTTACGAGACATTGCATAAACCTCTTTTAGGTTTTGCATAGAAACAGGCTGACCACCAGCAGAATTGTTGGTAACAGTCATTATGATCATTGGGATTTTCTCAGCTGGATTACTAGCCAATACTTTTTCGAGCTTAACTAAATCCACATTCCCTTTAAAATCGTGATAAACAGTCGTATCAAAAGCTTCATCAATAGTACAATCTATAGCTGTAGCTTTACGAAACTCGATATGTCCTTTAGTCGTATCAAAATGTGAATTCCCTGGAACAATCATTCCTTCTTTAACCAAAACAGAGAAAAGCACATTTTCAGCCGCTCTTCCTTGATGTGTAGGTAGAAAATAGTCGAAGCCCAGAATATCTTTTATGGCCGACTTCATTTTATAATAGGAGCTTGCGCCAGCATAACTCTCATCGCCAAGCATCATTTCCGACCATTGTTTATCGCTCATAGCACCAGTACCTGAGTCGGTAAGTAAATCTACAAATACTTGTTCGCTTTTCAGGTTAAACAAATTATAGTTGGCATCTTTAATCCATTGCTCACGTTCTTCGCGAGTACTTTTTTTGATGGTTTCTACCATCTTTATCTTATAAGATTCTGCAAAAGGTAATTGCATAATAAATCGTTTTAGTAAGTAAAAAAAATATAATTATTGACGTAGGAGGAAATACTAAAAACGATAGGTATCTCTTTTCTTGATATTGAGATAAGGAGATGTAAAAATAAAACGATAAATAAATAGGCTCTTCATTATTCGATTTTATGCTACAAAATTAGTTGATTTTTTTGAAAAGCATCAATATATATACAAAAAAAAGGCTTCCCGATTAAGAAAGCCTGTCTGAGAATTTAATAAATTTTAGATTCCAAGCGATATTCCTAAACCCTGACAAGTTTTAACTAATGCATTATCCATTGTCACTAAATTAGGCCTACCAATAGCTTCTTTCAAAGAAACAGAAGTAATTTCAGGATGCTGATAAGAAACCATACGTCCAAACTCTTCTTTAAGAACCATTTCGAAAGCTTTAACTCCAAACTGAGCTGCCAATACACGGTCGTAGGCAATTGGAATTCCACCTCTTTGCAAATGACCCAAAAGTACATGGCGCATATCTGCTTTACAACCAACTGCTTTCAATTCCTTTAAAACTTGTGCAGCAACACCGCCAAGTTTAAGATTCTCATATCCAACTTCTTCGCTTTCAGAGAAAGTCATTTTTCCATTTATTGGCCGAGCACCTTCTGAAACAACCATTACTGCAAAACCTCTATCTTTCACGAAACGACTTCTTACTTTTTCGTATACCTTTTCAATATCGTAAGGAATTTCAGGAATCAAACACACATCGGCACCTCCGGCAACAGCAGCATTCATAGCAATCCAACCTGCATAACGACCCATCACTTCCATAGCAAAAACACGATTGTGCGAAGCGGCAGTAGTAACCAGTTTATCAACTGCATCGGTGGCGATTTCCACAGCAGTTTGATAACCAAAAGTAGAATCTGTTGCAGAAAGGTCATTATCGATAGTTTTAGGAACACCAATAATGTTCATTCCTTTTTTATAAAGCAATTGAGAAATCTTTTGAGAACCATCACCTCCAATATTTATTACTGCGTCTATTCCCATAAACTGTAATTTTCTCATTAATTCATCAGAACGATCAACAGATGTCCAGCTTCCGTCTTTATTTTTTATTGGCCACGCAAAAGGCCCACCTTTATTTGTAGTTTCAATAATTGTACCACCTTGATAATGAATTCCTTTTACAGCTTTACTATCTAGTATTTTAATTTCAGCAGGTTCCCACAGAACACCGTTAAATGCTTGAATGCTACCGACAACTTCCCAATCTTTTTCCTGAGAAGCACGTTTAACAATGGCACGAATTACTGCATTTAAGCCTGGACAGTCTCCACCACCGGTTAAAACTAAAACTCTTTTCATATTTTCTTTCTTTTTATTGCAAGCATCTATTGATACTAATTCATTGATTCACAAATTACCGGAAATGATTAAACCAGTTTTTGAGGCAGCGAAAATACAAATAATCTTTGGGCCAGAATTCA
>CAYPOW010000369.1:0-2988 GCA_964412145.1 uncultured Draconibacterium sp. | reverse complement strand
TCAATATTTGTTGAATCCTTATTGGTTCAAGTTATTTTAAAAAATGGGTTTTTTGCGGATGTTGTTCGGCCTATAAAATATATTGCACAAAGTGATTTATTACATCGCGTTGAAGGTGTGGAGATTTATAATATGCATTCTTTTCCTTCTGGACATACGCAGACAGCATTCTTGCTTTTTACTTTTTTGGCTTTGTTTTGTAAACGCAGAACAACGGCCTATATTTTGCTATTTATAGCTGTATTAATCGGAATATCAAGGGTATATATTCTTCAGCATTTTTTTATAGATGTCTGGTTTGGAGCATTGATAGGCTATCTTTTTTTGATGATCAGTATCGTATTATTCAATCGATTTAGCGGAATTTCAAAAAGCGAGAAATGGAATAGAGGTTTCCTAAGTCCAAAAGAAAACAAATCTATTGAAACGTAGGACAAGCCAATCTACCTCTTGATCTTTTAGTTCGGGAACCAAATACATTTTCAAGACTGTATTTTAAAACAATTTCATGACTTCCACCATTAAAATTTGCTGCTGGATTGGAATACAACAGATCGTATGAATAACCCAATTCCAATTCATCGCTTAACATGATTCCAAATAAGAAAGCGATTGAATTCCCCGATCGAATCATTAATCCGCCGGCAAATTTATTATTTACTATAAACAAAGAGCTTAAATCGGCATCAATTGCAATCTTAGTAGAATCGGAAGGAGAAAATTGTACGCCTATAAATGCGGACGGTTTTAATAAAATTTGATCCGATATTTCAAACGAGGCTCCACCCATTAAATAATATTTTTTTGAATTGAGTGATAAATCCGCTGATGAAAAGCTCGTATTGTTTATATAGTCATGTTCTATTAAATCGGGCACGGAAAGCCCAAAATAATAATTATCGGTATAAGCAAAAACCCCAAAGCCGAAATTAGGTAAAATGGTACTTTGAAAATTAGTAAAGAAAGCTGGATCGTCAGGATTGTCTAAATCAAGTTGCTGTAATCCAATATTTAACACATTTAAGCCTGCCTTTAAACCAAAACTGATCTTTAGTTTTTCTTTAGCGCGAATCGTATACGAATAATAGGCTTTTATAGCAATATTTCGTTCAGGCCCAACTTGATCATTTACAAAAGATAATCCAGCACCTACATTTTTTCCAATCGGAGTTTGGATTGAAAATGTCTGAAAACGAGGGGCACCGGGAAATGAAATCCATTGCGAGCGATGTATTGCTGTTGCTGTAAATAATTTTTCATACCCTGCATAAGCAGGATTAACCGCCATAATATTATACATATAATGAGTATACATGGCTTCTTGTTGAGCAAAGGCCATGCTTCCATTAAAAAGTATAAGTAATAGCAGTATTTTTTTCATTTCAGTTTTACTTGATGCCAATATATTTTTATCAGCTAATTATTTTCATTCATAATAGATATTTTGTATTTATTTAGGAAGCAGATATATAAATCCTTTCATTTTGATGGATCCATCACCTTTATCGAAAAGATAGAAGTAAGTATCCCGTAGTAAAACCTCTCCTGTAAACATATTTGTACCATTCCAATCATTTAGATATGGATTTGCTTCAAAAATAGTATTCCCTTTTTGATTGAAAATAATGATGGAATTATTCGGATAAAAGAAAAGACCTCGGATATGAAATAGATCGTTAATTCCATCACCATCTGGTGAGAACGCTTCTGGAATATTTAAAGGATTTGGAATAAAATTTATATCAACGTTTGCAATTGAAATATCTCCACTTTTATCTGTTATAGCATATTCAAAGGAATCTGAAAAGTAATTATTCCTGATAGGCGTATAAATAATGTAATCATCTGAAAGATCAAATGGACTATTGTTATTATTTGGTACTGCTACACCATACATTGGCAAATTTGCGATTTGTATATTGATTGTGCCGTATCCATCGCAGCCATAATCATCATTTATCAATACTTTGAAGATATTGTTCGTGCTGTTTTCGTCTATTGTATAATAATCATCTTCTGCATGTGGGAGTCCGTTTATATAAATATAATGAGTAATTATCCTTTTATTTCCACAAATATCTGTAAGGCTATAATGACGTTCCAAAGTACGAATCAAGCCAGTTCCAAAGGAAAACTGGTCTTCTCCTTCAAAATCAATTGTAATAATATCTGAACAATTGTCTGTCGCATCATTTATAATGTAAATATCGGGTTGAGGAACGTCTTCGATACATTCAAGATAGATTGGCTCAGGAGTTGATGCAATTGGTGGAGTCGTATCTAAAACAATAATGGTTTGATACACATCAATATAATTTCCGCAATCATCACTTACACGATACGTTCTTGTGATTGTTTCAGGGCAACTTAAACCATCAATTACATCACTAATAAACTCTACCTTAGGAGTAAGCGTACAGTTGTCATTTTCATCTATAACTACCTCAATATCAATTGGAATTTCATCGTTACATTGTATATTCCAATCAACAGGATTAGAAGCAGTTGGAGGGGAAATATCATTGATTACAAAAATTTGGTATACATCAAGAAAATTACCACACCCATCACTAACGCGATAAGTCCGCGTAACTGTTTCCGGGCAAGCAAATCCATCAGACACATCATCTATAAATTCAACTATTGGATCAGCTGCACAATTATCTGTTTCATCAGTAATTAAATTAATATCAGGAAGAGGAATATCAAGATTACACTCTAAATTGACTGTTTGAAGATTTGATGCGGTTGGAGCCGTATCGTCTGCAACAAAAATATTTTGGGTAACAGTTATAGAATTTCCACAATCATCACTAATGCGATAGGTTCTGACAATTGTAAGAGGGCACATTAAAGCATCAGGAATATCACTCACAAACTCAATCAAAGGGTTGGAAGAGCAATTATCTTGAACATTTGGAATACTTCCAATATCTGGGATCGGCACTTCATCATAACATTGAACAGTAATATCAGGTAGATTAGAGG
>CAYPOW010000368.1:0-3052 GCA_964412145.1 uncultured Draconibacterium sp. | reverse complement strand
ATTTGCCAACTTGTTCCGTTGTCCTTTCGCCTTCTTTATCTTTGTCTTAGCCTACCTAACTATACCAACCCTCCCCACAAACCTCTCAGTTGCTGAACATATTTCTACCAGGTAGATGCCTTGCGCAACATTTAGCGATATTTCTTTTGTTACACCTTTGTACCACTCAATATTTTTCTGCTGCATTACTATCTTCCCTGTAATATCATATATCCTAAGATCGCCTCTTTTTCCGTTCCACTCATCTTTTGCCAGACTGATATAAAGTATTTCGCGACTTGAGTAGATATTGAATGCCTTTTCCGGTTCCGGTTCAAAAATATCCGGTAGACCGGATGCCAGGTTGGTTACAGTGAATATAAACCTGTCTGTTACTGTCCCTGAGTCGGCATTAAAGATATATTCGTTAATCTCGTTCAGGTCAATATTGACATTCTGATCAAGATCTTTCAGTGTAAGATCATAGTCTTCGAGACCCTGTATCTGTGTGGCTGTGATTTTTAAGCTATCCGCTTTAGGTGAATTAATTACCAGCGGTATATCCATTGAGTTTTCGGGGAAGGGAATACCGTTTATAGAGAATTCTGTTTCAAATAGTTTGGACCATATAAGCAGATCTTCATCTTTTCGCATGATTTTAAGAGCGTCAAAATCGTAATCAAGAGTTTCCAGTGCATTATTGTCAAAACGAACGACTGTTTCGTCTGTAACGTCATTTTTACTGATTTCAAATCTGACCAGAGGAATTATTACAGCATTTTTGTATCTCGAAAAGGAATTATGCATTTTTGCTGAAGCAGGCACAGGAATTGTTTTTCCAGAATGATATGTTTTAACGAAGAATCCCTGCATAGGAGGAATACTGTCAGAACCCCCATTTGTTCCTACTCCATTACTATAAGATGCAGGAGCATTATCCTTTGTGAAATATACTGCTTTACTGGTTCTTGTAGGATATGAAGCATCGCCAGTTATTTCATCCCAATCAAGTCCGCAAGTAAATGGATTCCCAAGGAGGTTATAACCATTACGAACAGTATCAACATCATCTGTTCCGCTAAAAGAGAGGCTATAAGAGGAAAAACTTGTATTTAGCGAACCATGAAAAGTAAATGTGTGATTCGAGGAATGATAGACATTATAACCTCTTCCAACATCAATAGTGGTGAATAATAGGCCCCATACATCGGTGCTTGTAAAACCATCGTACCATGCCCATCCTGTATAAACAGAAGAGTCTGTTAAAACCTCCGTTTCACGATAAATTAAAATATTATCAGTTGTCCCAGAAAACACGGATGGTGTGGCGCCGGATACCGGGGCTGAAATATAATGCCATTTATAGTTGGGGTCGCCATCTCCTTCAAGATAGAGTTCAATATTTTCTGTTCCGGAATCGAAATAGGTATTAACCATTAGTGATGCTATGCCTGTGGCGTCGGATTCAAGTGTAAGAGTGCCCGTAAAATTTGCAAGAGTGCCTAAAGTGACTTGGGCGTTGGGTTCAATAATCATATATTTTCCTGATCCAATAATAAAGTCTTGAGTTGAGGAGCTGGTAGGGTAGTTGGATTTTCCTGAAGGAATAACTACATCATTTGAACTAGATGGTATACCCTCACCAGCCCAGTTGCTAGCTAAATTCCATACATCACTTGTCGCTCCTGTCCACCTGCTATATTGCACTTCATAAGCTCCAATATCACATGGGCTGATCCTGTTGTTGCCTGCATAATCTTTATCAGGAGCACCTGTATCTGTTCCTGCATCACGCAGTGGGGAGATGAGTTTAATGGAATAATCATGACTGGTTGGATTAGTGAAATTTGGTCCCAATGTTCCCGTATTGGATACTGTAAGATCGATCATACCCGTTCCCGTTATAGTTTGTGTTGCTGCGGAATAGGAAATAGTACCACTACCACTATAATCATAACCTGTTGAAGAACTACACATATTATTCCAAAGCACACAATTTTTTATAGTAGCTGTACCGTCGGTAATTTGAATACCACCATACTCCCCGCTATTTGTATTATTATTATCAACAAAGGTACAATTGGTAATGGTTGGATTTGCTTCCACTCCATAAACATCTATTCCTGCACCTGCATTATTGAGAAAGATTGAATTTTCTATAGTAGGATCGGAATCCTCTATTTCAATACCACCTCCATAGGTAGCAGTACAATTTCGAAACAAACAGTTACTTATCGTTATATCATCTGTATTTGAAAGATAAACTCCTCCACCTGTTACTGAACTTGGATTCCCATATTCTAAAATACAAAAATTAAGCAAGGAAGTTTTTGTTGAAGCATAAAAAAACAAGTTTTCCCATGTTTCATCTGTTTCTCCAAAAATTTTGTTATTATTATGGTCAGCAGTAAATGTTATTTTTTCCGAGGAAGTACCATTTGCCGTGATATTACCATAAGGATCAATTTTAATTCCTCCACTTGAACTCACAAATACTACAAATACACCGGAAGAAATTGTAAGAGAACCCGGATTTCTGGATGTTCCTGCAATAGTTAATAAACCACTAACATAGATTGTATCGGTAACCGGAGTCCATGTTTGTGAAGATGTCAGAGTTCCTCCTGAATATGGATCAGATGCTGTACCACTGCCGATAAACTGTCCAAATATTGAGACAGATATCAGGAGAGAAATTATTAGTGTAAATGTCTTTTTCATCATAAGCGGTATTGTTGTCAGGATAAGACTAAAAAGGCGAGCAATGGGTTGCATTGATGCTTATTTTTCCCGGCTGTATAGAATTATCCTTAAGTTAATATTACAAATTTATGAAATATATGCTAATTACACGAATAAATAATGAATTGTGTGAATTATGCAAATTATAGCAAATTATGAATGGTTTATATCATAAGCTTAACGAAATGCCAGGGGAGATTGCTTCGTCCCCCTTCGCTCAAAGCTCGGGGTCCTCGCAATGACTCGTATTCTCCTTGGAAGTGAGCTATGCCAAAACTACCTATTCCAATGTTTCGTATAAGTCTTTCCATTCCGGATTCCGGCTATTGAT
>CAYPOW010000367.1:0-3100 GCA_964412145.1 uncultured Draconibacterium sp. | reverse complement strand
TCTAATTTTTTGGCAGCTGGTGGAAGCAATGGTAAATTATTGAAAGGCTTGTTTCTATCAAAAATATAATTGTTCATTTTCTATAATTTATTGGACATAGTGCAAAAGTATGTCCAATTTATCAAAAATCCAAACGCTATGTTCAATAATGCATTAAAAAATGAACATAACATGAAACTATGTCCAAGTCTATTAAAACTTTTACGCATTATTGTTTAAAGTAGTTTCCCGCTCGCACGCGTTCAATGTCATTAAGTTAAGAAAAATCACAAGCTATCTTTCATATTTTTAGGCACTTTAGGTTTTTGTCTGTTTCGATATTTATCTTTCTGTCTATCAAATTTTCTATTGGGTCGTATTGGAACTAAGTGCTTTTTAAATAATTCTTTTAATTCATCCATTATTGTTTCAGTATCTGTTCCCGAGAAAAACAATGTAACTATTCTATCCTTTAGAAAGCCATATGAAAGGTTATTATTTACTTTATATTCATATTTTGTGCTGGCATTTTGTCTAAGTTCATCATTTATATCTCCAATAATTAAACTTTGAACATTTGAAACAAATAAAGCTGCATAGAAGTCTTGTAGTATACAATGTTTTGAATAACCAGAGAAATGTTCAGCTTTTAGTTTGTTTTTAAATTCATCATAAAAGGTTTCAACTCCCCATCTTTTGAAATATAACTCTTTGAAAATAGAGTTAGGAAATGCTGTAACATTTTTGAGTGATGTCATTAGAATTTCAGACTCTCCACCAGATAATTCAACTCTAACTAATCTTATTTCCTGATGAGTATCTTTACTGTATGGTTTGTCGGTTATTTTAGTGTTTTTGCCAGGATATATTTTTACAATTTCACTTGATTTACCATTTGAATAAAATGCTATTGTTTTATTATTGAAATCTTTCTTTACTCGAATGAGAAAATCAATATTACGCTGATAATGCTCAAATATTAATCTAAATGAAGGATAACCTCTATCATAAATTACTAAGTCTTTGGGGTTGGTAAATTCAAGATGCCTTATTGCAGAGTTGGCTTCGCCAACGGAAAGAGGAGATAGAATACCATCAATTACATATTTATTAAGTACATCATATAAAACCGATACCCTTGCCTGTACGACACTTGTTTTACTTTGATTCTTTGTTTTGCCATATTCGCAAGCTAATTCTTTAGTGTTTGGCAATGTCATTCTTGAACCATCTACAGATAACACACGAAAGCCTTCCCATAATTTAATGGATGCATCATTATCTGTATAAAACTCCTCAATAAGTTTATTAGATAAATGCTTAAAAACTTCAGGGTGAATTTTACTTCTACATTGCACAAAAGCACTCTTTGTAAATCTTGAAAACATATTAGTTCCAACTAAAGACTTTATATGATTAACAAAGTTTTCTATTTCTAGAGAAAGGCTCTTTCTTAAAAAATTCATCATAAAAAGCAAGGTAGTAGAAAAATATTGTTTTCTATTTCTTGTAAAGTGATTTTTTGAAACTTTATATTTTTGAACAAGTTCTGGGTTAAAGATTTCATTCTTTAGAATATCAAAAATAAATTTGGGCGTTTTTTTTCATAATAATAACTATTTGATTACGAGATAAATATACAAATTTTATTGCAATAAAACAAATTTAATTAACTGATATTCAATTATTTAAGCCACTAACTTAATGACATTGCGCACGCGTTTAGCTTCGCTGAGCTCTCCGTCTATCGACGAATCGGTTCGTTAACTCGTACACTATTGCTTACTAGTAACTTTTGCAAAGCATAATAAAAAACCTTATTTTTACAATGCTTAAAGCGTATAACAAAAAAAGAAAATGACCAAAAGTGGCAGCATTGCTTTAACAGAAATCACCCAAGAAAACAACTATTATCCTTTTGGAAATTTCCAGGATAATTTGAATTTACACTGTTATGATTACGGTGCTCGGTTTTATGATGCGGCTCTGGGGAGATGGAATAAACAAGACAAACTTACAGAAAAGTATGAGTACTTCTCCATAAGCACTTAATAGCCCAATTATTTTTATTGATCCTGATAGACTCTCAACGGAAAGTATTCCGTAGCGAAGACTATAATAAGAAGGTGCTTGCAGATTATTGATTATAATCTACAATAAAAAAGAAATCAATATAAATATTATGCGACTACGTCATCTTTATCTTCAACAAAGACGACCGAGATAGCTCCAAATATCATAAAGACTCCTGCAAGGACGATCGCATATATTGCCTGTGAATCGTAAAGACGCTTTACAATCGGGCCTCCAAAAACACCGTTCACAATTTGAGGAAAAGTGATAAAGAAATTAAAGATACCCATATAGATACCCATTTTTCGAATTGGAATAGAGCCAGCTAAAATCGCATAAGGCATAGCCAAAATACTTGCCCATGCAATACCAACACCCACCATAGAAATAAGCAGCAGCTCTTTATCTTTGATAAAATAGATAGAAAGCAAACCTAGTCCACCAGCTAACAGAGCCGCAGAATGAGTCTTTTTCCGACCAATTTTTGAAGCGATAAAAGGCAAGGCTAAAGCAAATAACATAGCAACACCATTATAAACAGCAAAAAGACTTCCTACCCAATTTCCAGCTTCGTTATAAGCTTCGCTTGAAACATCGCTAATATCTATGCCATAAACATGTTGAGCAATGGCAGGCGTAGTAAATACCCACATAGAAAAAAGGGCAAACCATGAAAAGAATTGAACCAAACCCAATTGCTTCATGGTCTTAGGCATATTCGCGAAATCGGTAAAAATATCTAAGACACTGCTGTTTTTCTTCTTTTCTTTTTCCTCTTCAGTTTCTTCACCAGCTTCTGCGTTAGCATAAGCCTCGAACTCTTCAGGAGGATATTCTCTTGTTTTTACTACCGTCCAAATAATGGTTATTAATAGAGCTGCAGCTCCTATGTAAAATGAAAAGATGACATTATTGGGGATACCACCATTCGGATCGACTTTTGAAATGCCGAGCCATTCTGCTAACATATAAGGCATAAACGATCCAAAAACCGCTCCCATTCCAATTAAGAATGTTTGGATACTAAAACCCATGGTTCGCTGATCAC
>CAYPOW010000366.1:0-3105 GCA_964412145.1 uncultured Draconibacterium sp. | reverse complement strand
TAAAATCCTGTTTTCCATTTTTCTACATAGGATCTTGTTCCTTCCGGTGATATAGAAAAGACGAAATCGTTTTTTTTATTAAATAGTTCTACAATATAGTCTACCATTTTTACGCTTCCTTTCCTATCTATTGGCATAGCCCCCATAGCCTTAAAGAAATAATTTAAAGGAAAGAAAAACCACTCTTTTTTCATTAAAACTTTTTGTGGAATTCCGGCAACAGAAATAGCCAAACGTCCTATAAAAAAATCCCAATTCGAAGTATGAGGGGCAGCAAGAATTACATAGGATTTCTCGTAAGTTTCCAATTTTTCGACTTTCCAACCGAAAAGCCACAAGATAAACTGAGAAATTTTAGAAAACATAAGATTGAGAAATAAATGAATGAAAGCGCAAAAATACACTTATGAAAATGCCGTTCAACAATTCTCCAAAATCATAACATTTTTTAACTAAAATAGAATGAAAATTAATAGGTTACATTCGCTGGTTTTGGATTGTAAAGTTCAGGATTACGGCCTTTTACATCTGAAAGTAAATCTACTATCAATTTAAAATCCTTATCAAAATCTCCAGTTGGATAAATTACATCGGCCAAGCCAGACTCTTTCCGTTTATAATCAATTTTACCTAGAACTATTGGGACATTCGCTTTTACAGCTATATGGTAAAATCCAGTTTTCCATTTTTCAACATAAGACCGAGTACCCTCTGGAGTAATTGAAAAGACAAAATCATCTTTTTCATCGAACATTTGAACAATATAATCGACCATCTTCATGCTCCTCTTGCGATTGATTGGCATGGCACCTAAAGCCTTTAGCAAATATTTCATGGGAAAGAAAAACATCTCCTTTTTCATCATAACCGTTTGTGGAACCTTTAAAGAGCCAATTACTAATCGCCCAACTAAAAAATCCCAATTGGAAGTATGTGGAGCTACCAGAATTATATACGACTTTTCTTTTGGGATTTTTTGATTTACTTTCCATCCAAAAATCCACAATATAAATTTGGCAAAATATGCAAACATTCTATTCCTTTTAAATTAACAATCCATAGACTTACACCTAAATTTAGGAGGCAAATTTACATCATTCTTATTAGAATTCGTAGTTTTTTGAATACAGATCTAATTACTTAGATTAATAATATCCTGAAAAAATCTATTTGATTATTCAAATACTTAATTGTGTATTATTTTACAAACATTTGCTTTCAACTAAATTTGGAATATATTTGCACTTACTAAATATGTTAATAAATATTAACATATTTTTCAAATGAATCTTCAATGTCCATTTTTAATAATATTCTTGATTTCTATTATAAAGGGTTCAAATCTATGACGATAGGCAAACAGTTATGGATTATAATCATTATAAAGCTTTTTATCATGTTTGCTATCCTTAAGCTTTTCTTTTTTCCAAATTTCTTAAAAAGTAATTTTGACACAGATCAGGAGCGGAGCGACTATGTGATTGAACAATTAACTAATCCAAAATAAAATCTATGGAAAATTTTGATTTTACATTAATAGATTGGTCGAGAGCCCAATTTGCACTTACAGCCCTATATCATTGGCTCTTTGTTCCATTAACGCTGGGAATTACTTTTATTTTGGCTATTATGGAGACCATATACTACAAAACAGGTGATCCTGAATGGAAAAAAATAACTAAATTCTGGATGACTTTGTTTGGAATTAACTTTGCAATAGGTGTTGCGACTGGTATTATTTTAGAGTTTGAATTTGGCACTAACTGGTCTAACTATTCCTGGTTTGTTGGCGATATCTTTGGCGCTCCTCTGGCTATTGAAGGAATTATGGCTTTCTTTATGGAATCCACATTTATTGCCATAATGTTTTTTGGTTGGGATAAAGTTAGCAAGAGATTTCACTTGGCAGCTACCTGGTTAACAGCTATTGGGTCAAATCTGTCTGCTCTTTGGATATTGGTTGCCAATGGATGGATGCAGAATCCGATAGGTATGCAATTTAATCCTGACACAGCTCGAAATGAAATGGTTGATTTTTGGGGAATTCTATTCTCACCCACAGCCATTAACAAATTCTTACATACTATATTCTCCAGCTATATTCTGGCAGCAGTATTTGTAGTAGGAATTAGCGCTTGGTTTTTATTAAAAAAAAGAGACCTTATTTTTGCCAAGAAAAGTATCCTCATTGCTTCTGTTTTCGGATTGATTTTTACTGCAATGACCGTTTTTACAGGTGATGAATCTGCACGGGAAATAGCAACTTCACAACCAATGAAATTTGCAGCAATGGAAGGAATGTATCATGGAACAACCCATGCTCCTCTAGTTGCAGCCGGAATCTTGAAAGATGATCCAACAGTAGAAAACCCGAAAAAGCAAGACTTTTTTATACATGTTGAAATTCCAAACATGCTATCCTACATGGCTTTTCTGGATGCAGATGCTTTTGTTCCTGGTATTTACGATCTGGTTCACGGCAATGAAGAGCGAGGAATTATGTCGTATTACGAAAAAATTGAAAGAGGCAAGCTTGCGAAGAATGCACTTAACGACTATAAACTTGCCAAAAGAGAAGACAATATAATTTTGGCAGATTCTCTTCGCGCAAACTTTGAAGATGAAACCTGGATGAATTCCTATTTTAAATATTTTGGATACAGTTATTTTAATGATCCACATGATATTATTCCAAATGTTCCAATTTCATTCTATTCATTCCATATTATGGTTATTTTAGGAGGCCATTTTGGCGTGCTTTTTCTTGTGATGCTTTTCTTTAGTCTCAAAACTAAACTTGAAAATAAACGTTGGTTATTGTGGATAGCT
This sequence comes from uncultured Draconibacterium sp., assembly GCA_964412145.1. Classification (GTDB taxonomy): domain Bacteria; phylum Bacteroidota; class Bacteroidia; order Bacteroidales; family UBA12170; genus UBA12170. Next base: position 276 of record CAYPOW010000366.1, on the reverse strand, counting down.
TTGTGGACGATGCCACTGGCATATCTCGCCTCTGAGAGTGGTTGGGTAATAGCAGAATTAGGCCGACAACCATGGGTAATTCAAGACTTAATGCCAACTATGACGGCTGTTTCAAATATTGACTCATCGGCAGTAATGATTACATTTTGGCTGTTCTTTATCACATTTACTGCCCTTTTAATTGCCGAGATTAAAATTATGTTGAAACAAATAAAAACAGGACCAAACGAAGGAGGACATTAATATGTTTGAAACATTAGATTATAGTATTTTACA
>CAYPOW010000365.1:0-3107 GCA_964412145.1 uncultured Draconibacterium sp. | reverse complement strand
TTACTCCACCACCACCACCAAAAAGTTTAATGTGACCGCAATCTTGTTCCTGAAGAAGGTCGTGCATATATTTAAAAAATTCGATATGCCCACCTTGATAAGATGTGATGGCAATGGCCTGTGCATCCTCTTGAATGGCACAATCCACAATTTCTTGAACGGAGCGGTTATGCCCAAGGTGAATAACTTCAGCTCCACTCGATTGGATAATTCGGCGCATCACATTTATGGCAGCATCGTGACCATCAAATAAGGAGGCCGCCGTAATGATACGGATGTGATTTTTAGGTTGATATGCTTTTTGTGGAATCATTTATTAGGTTTTTGCTTGGAAATCTGATATTCAAATTCGTATGCAAACATAATAAAATGGAACGATTTCTTCAAGGAAAAATTCGAATAGCTTACGTCAGTTTATATCGATATATCTTCAATTTAATGCCACTTCCAAATGAATGCCTTTGGAGAAAAGCTCTAAATCGCAAAATAGCACAAAAATTAATATGCAGACCATCACATTTCGTGTAATTTGGTGCCTTGGTGTTTTTGTGGCGAAATACCATCCAAACGGATTCAAGTTTAAATCATAAAAAAGCTATTCAGGTTTAAGCCTTAGTGTTTTCTTTTTTGTGAGAGCAGAATCATTTAATAAAATCGTTTTATACTCTCCATTGACAAACATTTCAGCCTGATCGGCATAATGCGAACTCATTACATTTCCTGATTGTCCTGTTGGAATTATCGACAAAGCTTCAGCTGGATTGGAAAAATCGATCAAAAGACGCATAGCTGGCCCGGATTTAACTGGATAAATTCCGTCGGCATTATAATCAAATGCCTCTTTATCAATCACTTCGTTACTTCCTGATTTAGGAAATGGGCCTATGTTAAAAACTTTGCCGAAAGGTGCTTTGCGGCCAATAGGATGTACGTGTGTTAGCGTATGTATTTTGCCCCATTGCCAGGTTTTTAAATCGGAACCAAATTGCTTTTCCAATGCAGCAACAGTTTGATCAAAAGCAATGTTCAAAATTTCAGCTTGCTCTTCTTTAATATCGGAAGTGTTGATATTGTCCCACCAAATGGAAGCAGGGTTGTTGAAAATTTTTTCGATATTGCTTTTTAATAAAAGGGAATTGGCAAATTTAGGAAAGACATCTTCTCCAACTTCATCTTTAACTAAAGCTTCCAAAGCAAAAAACAAAAACTGATTGTAAATTACAGCACCTATGGAGTTTATATCTGTTTGTCCATCCCAGTTTTTTAGTTCCTCAGCAGTTTGAAGATAGACTTCACTTTTGGCTGATTTGTTTAGTATAGGAAGTAAATTACGTTGCACAATATAGTAATCACGTATTCCAAAATGGTCGTTCTGTATCCCTTTCATATCTTCAATATCCCAAAGGGGTTCAGAATGAAAGAGTTGTTCGATGCGCTCAGCACGAAGGCCGGGATAATAATAACCAGGATAAAATACACCATTCACTTTTGGTGGAGCATTATTAGCCGTATGAACAAATCCATATTCAGGATTCACACTCTTAGGATTTTCATCAGGAGAATAAAAACCTAAAACTTCATCGTTTCCGCTAGCACCATCTAAGATTAAACCAGAATTAACATGTTCCGCTCTTTTCGGAATTTTTCCTGTTCCCCACCAGGCAATATTGTCATCTGTATCGCCATAAACAATATTTAAACCAAGCAAATCAACTTTTGCAATACCTTGTTCAAATTCGTCGAAGCTTTTTGCTGTATTAAAATGATGAAGTGCTTCAATAGCTTCTGAATCAATTACATGCAGCGACCACCATAAACTTATTGGACTGTCTTCATAGACTGCTACATCTGGGAAAACATCATTTAAAACAGGGCCGTGATGTGTAAATCGTAAATCATAAATCGCATCCGCTTCACCTTTTACAGCAATTGTATGTGTTTTCACTAAGTATTCTTCCCAATGATCTTTAACCCAATACTGCTCACTATTTTCAGTATTTTGCTTTTCGCGATATAAATCCATATTATCGAAAGGGAAAATGGTGAGTCCCCAACCCATACGATCGTTATGACCCATTACAGCAAAGGGAACGCCAGCCAAATAATATCCGGCCATATTAAAACCTGGATAATTGATTACTGCTTCATACCAGACTGAAGGCTGTGCATATGCAATATGTGTATCGTTGGCCAGAAGAACTTTGCCTGATTTTGAATATTTTGGACTAATTGCCCAATTATTGGAGGCTTCCCAAACAGGCATCGGAATTTGATCAAAAATATTTTGGTAAGATTGATTGATGCTTGATAAAACCTGCAGTTTTTCTTTTGGATAATTCATCGTGTTTGCAATAGAATCGATGCCCAAATCGACAAGATAAGTGTCTCCTAATGTCTCTTTTATTTGGGTGATCAATGGATCCTGACTCAGTGCCAAAGAAAAAGTAAGTGACATATAACCAATAGTCGTATAAATATCAGCCGGTTCGAAATGAGCTGGTTTAAAGCTCATTAGGGTAAATTCGATGGGTAGATTATCTGCGTCTATAAAAGTATTGATTCCATTTAAATAGGCCATAGTTTGTTCTTTAAAAGGAGCATCAATGCTACTAAAATATTTAGCTGCAGAGCGTTCTCCCATATCACGGATACCCAATGCCAGCATACTTTTATCCACATTTAGAAGATCGGAGCCCAGAATTTCAGCCAAACGACCGGAAGATAGTCGCCGTATCATTTCCATTTGAAAAAGTCGTTCCTGAGCATGCGCATAACCAAGAGCGAAATAGGCATCATTGGCATTTTGTGCATCGATATATGGAACCCCGAATTCATCGTAAGTAATTTTCACTTCTTCCTGTAAAGCAGAAAGTGTTATTTCTCCTTTGTAAATTGGACTAGTCGATTTTAGATAGACCCATATGGCAGCTATAAGCAGAGCTATGACCACAAGAATGGACAACGAAATAATTTTTAATTTTTTCATTTTCAAGGTTTTTGGATTATCAAATATAGAAAAATATGATAGTAAAAAGAAGCTTAATAAAAATGAGTTTGTATCTGAGGTTGCCAGAATTGATGATAATTATCATCTGTGGCTCCTTTAC
>CAYPOW010000364.1:0-3107 GCA_964412145.1 uncultured Draconibacterium sp. | reverse complement strand
ATGAAACAAACCAACAACTTTCTAAATTTGATAAAATTTGGCAGGATTTTTATTACGGTCCTTTTCGCGCTATGAGCAAAACAGAACAAGAATCAAGTGAAGAACATGTTAATATGCTTTACGATTCTGCCCAAGTAATGAAAGCTCAGTATTTGGAAACAGAATTGGTTAAAAATGGCCATCAACCAGCCACACCGGCTTTGGCTTTAGGTAATATAGATGCAATGGACATAGATGTTTCTCAAGCTATTTACGACAATCTAATACCTGAAATACTCGTTACCGATGGCGCAAACCGTATGGCCGATAGAATAGGAATTATTAAACGCACAGCTATTGGCGAGCCTTTTGTTGATTTTACAATGAATGATACGCTGGGAAATCCAATTACTCTTTCGGAATACGCAGAAGGGAAATATGTTTTGGTTGATTTCTGGGCTGCTTGGTGCGCTCCTTGTCGCAGAGAAAACCCAAACGTCGTTGCCAATTATCAAAAATACAACGATAGAGGGTTTACTGTATTTGGAGTCTCTTTTGATCAGAAAAAAGAAAATTGGATAAGCGCAATCAACGCTGACAAGTTGCAATGGGGACAAGTTTCCGATTTGCAAGGTTGGTCCAATGCAGCTGGTAAACTATATGGAATCAAATCGATTCCGCAAAATATATTACTCGATCCTGACGGAATTATTATTGAAAAGAATTTAAGAGGTCCTGCTCTGGGTAAAAAACTGGAAGAACTCATGGGGAAATAATCGCACGAAATTAAAGAAAAGCTTAGGATTGATACTTTCTTTCCTAAGCTTTTCATTTTATAAGAAGTTATGAACGATCGAAACCTGGTTTTTGACTATCTGAAAAAACTTCACATTCCTTTTGAAATGATAGAGCATCCACCTGCACCTACTATTTCTGAAGCAATGAAGTACTGGAAAAATATTGAGGCAACTCATTGTAAGAACCTGTTTTTTAGAAACCACAAGGGAAACAAACACTACTTGGTCATTTTTGATGCACATCAGCAATTAGCTATTCACGATTTGGAAAAGCTTTTAAAACAAGGAAAACTATCGTTTGCTTCTGAAAAAAGAATGGCCAAATATTTGGCTATTTTACCAGGATCGGTTTCTCCTTTTGGTCTGATTAACGACAAAGAAAATCATGTGCATTTGTTCATTGATGCACATTTGCTAAATAGCCACAAGATTAGTTTTCATCCAAACGATAATACCGCCTCTCTTGTTCTGCAGTTTTCTGACTTCCAAAAATATCTGGAAAATATCGGAAACAGCTTTGAATTTATCGATTTATATGAATAGAAAAAGGCTGTAATCATTTCTGAAAACAGCCTCTTTCTTTGTGTTTTTGTTTGATTAAATAATCAACATGGCATCACCATAAGTGAAAAATTTATACTTTTCTTTTATAGCTATTTTATAAGCCTCCATAATAAAATCGTAGCCCCCAAACGCAGTTGCCATCATCAACATAGATGAATAGGGCAGATGGAAATTAGTGACCATTGTATTGGCAATTTTAAACTCATATTGAGGGAAAATAAAGAGATTGGTCCAACCGTCAAATGGTTTTAAATGTCTGGAGATAGAAGTAGATGATTCCATTGCTTTCATAACCGTAGTTCCTACTCCACAAACACGACGTCTTCCATCAATCGATCTGTTAACAATATCAGCAGCTTCCTGACTAATAAATAATTCTTCAGAATCCATTTTATGCTTGGTGAGATCTTCCACTTCAATGGCTCTGAAATTACCCAGGCCAGCATGAAGTGTTATTTCAGAGATATTAACTCCCTGTAATTCAAGGCGTTTCAGTATTTCACGACTAAAATGCAAACCTGCTGTAGGAGCAACAACGGCTCCTTCGTGTTTTGCGTAAATGGTTTGATAACGCTCATCGTCAATTGGTTCGATGGGGCGAGTATGTATTTTTGGTAAAGGCGTTTCACCCAATCGCTTTAGTGTATTTTTAAATTCTTCGTAAGGGCCATCGAATAAAAAACGTAGTGTACGGCCACGTGAAGTTGTGTTATCAATTACTTCGGCTACCAGTTCATCATTTCCAAAATAGAGCTTATTTCCGATACGAATTTTCCGTGCAGGATCTACTAAAACGTCCCACAAGCGAGACTCTCTGTTTAATTCGCGCAGTAAAAAAACCTCTATTTTTGCACCTGTTTTTTCCTTCTCACCATGTAAACGTGCAGGAAAAACCTTAGTGTTATTCAGAGTTAACACATCACCATCACCAAAATATTCAAGAATATCTTTAAAGTTTCTGTGCTCGATTTTTTGTGTGTCGCGATGCAAAACCATCAAACGAGATTCGTCGCGGTTTTCTGCTGGATAGTTGGCAATTAATTCTTCGGGTAATTTGTACTTGAATTTCGATAGTTTCATGTAAGGGTTTCTGTTAATACACTTCGCTTCATTAAACACCCCATATTGTCTCCAGACTGTTTTTTAAAGCGGGTGCAAAGGTAATGCATTTTAAAGCGCTTGTCAAGACTTAAATGATTTATTTTTAGCCTCTTCCAAGATTTTGAAATAATCTGATTTTTTAACTGTTGAAATTATCGCGTTTAACAATCATAAACTTGTCATCGCTTAAGTTTAAATAGCCGTATTCGTAGCAAAAGAAATAAACATTCCCTTTTTTTGTAGTAAAAGAAGAGGTGTAATAAGTAAAATTAAAACCACCATTCAGAAATGCACTGGCAGGAACTATTGTCTTATTAATTTGTCCGCTTAAGTTTTCTAGAATCTTTCTGTTTTTTCGCAAAATGCCATTAATTCGTCTGACATGGTTTTCAGTAGTGGCATTTTTTTCATTATTAAAGGCATTCCTGCACTGATCGGAACAGAATTTTTTATCAATCCGTCCACTTATCGATTCCTGACAAAACAAACAAACGCGTTCCATAGCGGAAATATTAAACCTATGATTCTGTTTACCAGTTAAAAAACGAAGTTACAAAATTTTATAACTGGTTTTTATTTTTTTTGCTGCGGTATTTTATTATCACAACATTTGTAAGCTTCCCCGAAGTTCGGCCATTTAGAATTAGAGAATAGAAATATAATTCT
>CAYPOW010000363.1:0-3126 GCA_964412145.1 uncultured Draconibacterium sp. | reverse complement strand
TATTTTGGTCAATTGGTGTTTGATCTGTTTGTAATTCCAATTTTACAGAATTTCTAACTTGCATTTTATCAACTCCAAATCCTAATCCTAATCTCATAATTTTTTATTTTAAATTTCCATCATATTTTACCCAAAAAGTATAAGCCACTTGGCTACTAAAAGCTGGATTACTATAAAATGTAACATCTGTATCACTTACATAATATTGTAATTTCAGTTTATCCCCAGCCAAACAGTCAACCGTACCGTTATAGCTCAAAATTTGTTCTCCGTCTTTTTCTAATTTTATAGAAAATCCTCTCTGGCTACATTTAGTTTCGTAAATTCCGCCTGCATTTAATGTTTTTAAAATTCTTGCTAATACTAATTTTTCAGCTGCCCATCCTGAGCCAGTTGCGTTATGGGGATGTAAACAACCGCCAAAACTATAAATTCCATCTTTAAGAATATCAATATTAATGCCATCTGCGTTCATTTCTGCATCATTACCTTGTGTTTCATCTGCTACAATAGCCATTCCGTCTGCATCTTCCCAAGTTGTTGCCAAAGAAGGTGTTTTCTCTGTGCTTTTATGAATTTTTACTGTTGTTGCCTGACTAACATTATCTAATCTGCTTCCAATTCCCAACCCATCCCATACTTTTGTTGGTTTTTTTTCTTTGGATGTTGATGTTATTGTCGGTGTATTTCTGTCAATTTCAAACCATTCCCCACTCCATTCATCCATATTTGCATTAAAATTAGCTCCAATCAATATAAATTTTTTGCTGTCTTTTGCAATTATTGAATTAGCTGTTAAATTTTTTCCAACAAAAACACCTTGATATTTTTCCCTTAAAACACTTTGCCCTCTTAATATTTCGTTAATTTTTAATTGATTTATATCAAAATAATTAGCATCAGCATTATATTCCCATTTATCAGCATTTACCCAACTCGCACCATTATAAATTTTTAATCTTCCGTCTGAATACGTATTCACCCCATTTCCGAGAATAGTTTCCGGTAATTTTTTTACTATTTCTGTTTTATTAGCATTATCATTCTCAGCTTTAAATTGTTTGATTCCTTCTTGCGTAATTCCCCCTGTAAAAATGATTTGCAAATCAAATTCTTTGGTTTCATAATCATAAGTTCCTACAGGAGAAAAATTATCGCCATCACTTTTATGATGTTCATCCAAATCAAATTCAAACTCACAAGCATCAGAACCTCCTGGAATTTCAGGTGTTTTAAGGGAAAAATAAAAAGTATGGTGCCAAGTATCCTTCATTTTTTTATAATCCGTGTAAACTTTAACTTTGTCAGTGCTTGTAGATGTCCATTCTAAATTTTCAGGACTTCTAGGTTTGAATCTCGGATCACCAACATTGCCTTTTAAATAATAAATACCAACTTTTATTCTTAAATCAAAAACAGAATAAAAACCATCTGCGGGAGCCCACCCCTCATGAGTTTCATATAAAGTTCCTTTAAAAATCAGTTTTTCATTATTTCCCCCCTCAACATTTCCTATATCTACTGCTGTTTTATAATCGTCTTGTGTTTTTAATAAATTATTATGATAACCCTGCTTATATTTATATTCCACCTTTATAGTTTTTAAAGCCGGAAAAAAAGTTGTACTTCCTCCCGCTAATCGGTCAGGTGTTATTCTATAATCTTTATTTTCACTTATATTGGTATTGTCTTTTTTAAATTTATAAGTTGATAAACTATTATTGTCAAATTCGGGTATTTGAGCAAACATCCATTGTCCCTCAGCTAAATAAAATCGTACAAAAAATAATCTACAAATTTGTTCAAGAACCTCATAGCAATTTAATGCCTGTAATTCTTCATCGTTTTCAAAAATAAACGCACTATGATTTATTTCTGTATTATAAATTGTACTGCCAGCCGCCATGTCCTTTTCTTGCCAATTTACAATTTCTCGCAAATAATAATCACTTGCACTCCAAAAATCTAATAAATCAGTTTTTGTAAGAATTTTATTTAAATGTTCTATTATTCTGTCAAAACCTGTATATAAGGTACCATCATTGTCAAAGGCTAAATCTTTCAACATTGCCAAGCCATCGGTAGCCTCAATATTAAAAATATAAGGTTTACTCATATCCTCCAAAATCGAAATATCTGTTAAAACATTGCCAGCCCAATATATTACCGCATCTTTTAATATTTTTACTTGTACATCTGTTTGATTCCTTACAACTAAATCTGTTATAAATGTGTCAAAATCACTATCATTATTCCATCCCTGAATAATAATTTTGCTTGTTTTTAATGGTGATTCTCGCTCATCTTCAGGTGTAGAATAATTTAAACGAAAGCCATTACAAGAAAATGAAAAAGAACTACTTGAAAAACTTCTATCATAAATTTCAATTTTCCATTGTGTTCCTTCGTTGCTTGTAAATTCGCTATATAATCTTAGAGCCATTACCTTTGTCTCCCAAATTTTTTATTTGCTTTATTTATAATAATTCTCAAATCGTCTCCGCTTATTCTTGTTTCTGCTATAAAGCCATCACCACCCAACATACCTTGTATTTTATTTAGAGGTGCAATAACCTCAGGATTAGATCTTGCTCCGCTATATTCACCAACACGGACTATACTATCTCCATAAGCTAAACCGCCCTCAGCCATTGCAGGGATTGGAGTTGAAGCTATTAAAGCAACCTGTACCGCTGCCATTCCTGCAACTATAGCTGCCCAAATTGGATTACCAAGAACTTTTGTAACGGCTACGATTCCATTTACAGTTGCCTGCCAAATTGCCATCGCCTTTTCCTTAATAGCCATTCCCCTTTCAATTTTAGCACGTTTTTTTTGTTCTTTTTCGTTTAAATCTGTTAATGCTATTTCTTTCTCCGCCTCAGATTTCCCACTGGTTTCAATTCCTTTTAATTCTTTAGCATACCAATTATCTAACCTAATAGTTTTATTATTAAAAAAGGAATCAAATACATTATCAAGTTGATTAACTCCATCCTTTATTGTAGAAAACATTTCATCCCATGTATCAGATTCTAAAAACACGTGCATTCTTGAATAAAAATCACTTTTAGGATTTAGTGAATCAGTAGGACTTTCAAACCCTACTGATTTAGCAATTGGCTT
>CAYPOW010000362.1:0-3145 GCA_964412145.1 uncultured Draconibacterium sp. | reverse complement strand
TTCATTCTTTGATTTATGCCTGTTCCAAATGAAAAATCAAATTGTAGAGTTTCATTTACTAAATAAGTAATACCGGAATCAAAATTTAATACAAAGTCTTCTAAATTTGTAAATACTCCATAAGGTTCAATATATGCATTAACCCTGTCATTTATTCCTATTGCCAATGACATGGAATACGTTAAATCTCCTGCACCGTCTCCAAAATAATTATAACCTACATTATATCCCAATCCTATATTCTCTTTTAACCGATGTGAAAAAGCGATTTTATTTACAGTTCCAAATTTATCATTAGTTAGTTCTTTTGTTCCTGATGGTAAAATCAGGTGCGATACAAAAGCAATTTCTGTATTCTTAGAATTTTTTAAAATTTGAATTTTTGTACCGATCTGAATATCGCTAATTCCCTGAATTGTATTATTCTCAATTTTATTAGTTTCATATTGACTCAAGACTCTGATTTCTATTCCTTTGGTCAATCCGTACCGAAAAAGAGTAGTTGGCAATAAGATTTGTCTCGTCGAAAAAGAACCACTTCCTTCAAATCCAATCAGAAATCCACTTTCCAATTGCAAATTTCCACTACCAACTGTTGATGAACTTTCTGTTTGGTCTGGTCTATCTGTAACGATTTGAGCATTAATTTGCCCAAATAGTAGCATTGCTAAAAATACCGATATAAATACTTTCTTCATTTTATTTAGTTTTTGTACTCAATAAGGAGTTTCAATTTGCATTTTTGTCATTAGCAACTAAGATAGAAATTAAAATTGGAATCAGGATAGCTTAGTTATAAAGATATTTCTTAATCAGAAAGTTAAGCTCCAGGCATTCATTGTACTAGTCAAGCTCGAACTGACATTGTTCTCGACAGTCACATCGAGCACCGTCGAGATGCGAACTGACATTGTTCTCGACAGTCATATCGAGCTCTGCTATCGCGCGTTTTTAACGCGTGATGAAGCTATTCAACTATATCATAAACATGAATTATAATGTACGCATTGTAATCGCGCACGAGCGGCGTATATACTTTTATATGATTGCGATTAGTCTTTTGTTGGTATCGTAAATGAGAACGTTGAACCTTGACCAAACTTACTTTTAACCCATAGTTTTCCGTTGTGCTTTTCAATAAATTCCTTGCAGAGGATTAAGCCTAAACCTGAACCTTTTTCGTTTTTGGTTCCAACAGTAACTTCTGTTTTACCAATCACAAATAGGCTGTCAATTATTTCCTGGCTCATACCAATCCCATTATCAGAAATTGATATTTCTATATTATCCTGCTTTTTTATGGAGGAGATCACAATTTTACCCTTAGGATGCGTATATTTTATTGCATTTTGGACAAGGTTAAAGATTATTGTTCTAAGTAAATTCTGATCAGCAAAAAATTCAATTTCATAGCTTGGATTATATTCTACATCGATGGATTTATAATCGGCCGATGACTCTACAGATGCAACAATATCAAAAATGAATGGATTTAAGGCTAGTCTTTTTTTCTGAATATTAATTTGACCTGTTTGATTTTTTGCCCACTCTAAAAGGTTTTCAAGCTGGATCAGTGTGGCTGTTGCGTTTCTGTTAATTAATTGAATATGGTGTGTTGTTTCGGAAAGGTCGTTATTTTTTATGTTTTCAAGCAATAAATCTGAAAACCCCAAAATGCTATTAAATGGGCTTCGTAAGTCGTGAGCAATAATTGAGAACAATTTGTCTCTGGTTGCAATAAGTACTTCTAATTTAGTATTTTGATTTTTAATGGTCTCATTTTGAAGTTTTAAGGTTTGATTTGTTGTTTTAATCTTATTGTTTACATGTATTAATTTTATAACAAACCAAATCAATAAGATAGATAAAATTAGCGTAAATAAAAGCAATAGATTTCTGAGTTCTATACTTTCTTTCTGAAGGATTTCGGTTTGTTCTAGAAATTTATTTTCTTTTTCAAGAGAATGTAATAAGATTAAATTATTAACCAGATTGGTTTTGTCTTTCAAACTATTTATTTGAATACTTTCAGAAACTATCTTCTGCTCTGTGATATACTTTAGTACCATTTCTTTATCACTCACTTCCGTGTAATGTAAAAGCATTTCATGATATATTGTAGGCAGATAGATGGGTAAATTATAGGTCTTGGAAAATTCAACTGCTTGATTTAAATATTCAATTTGTTTATCATGCTGTTTTCTGATTTTATAGATTTCAGCAATATTTATCATTGACTCTAAAGTGGCAGATTTTTGTGAGTTTTTGCCCAGTTGTTCAGAAACTTCAAGTGCAATTTTAAAATAGGTTTCCGCCTTATCATAATTGTTTATCGATAATTCATTAAGGCCCAGAACTTTATAGCAAGACGACATTACGGAAGTTTGGCCGGTAGATTTATTTAGCTCTATAGCAATAAGAGTAAGTCTTTTACTATTGTCATATTCGTTATTTTTGTAGTAACTTTCCCCAAGATTATGTGCCGCAACGCCAATACGCGAAGGAATATTCAATTTATTAAAGATATCGTATGAAAGTTCAAAATAACTGATTTCATCTTCAATATTATTTAAGCCCCGGTATAAATGCCCAAGTGATATATAGCAATCGGCAATACCTATAGAATCATTTTGATTTTGAAAAATGGTGAGTGATTTTTGTATGTAATCCATACCAAGGAAATATATTTCATTGATAACGTTTAGATTCGACATATTCCGATATGCATATGCTTCACCAGTTTTATAATTGTGTTCTAATGAAAGGTGTAGCGCAGTTTGGGCATATTCCATTGATTTCTCTTGATCAATAAAAATAAGATCACGACTCAGAATATTTAAGGTTGTAATTGAATCAAGGTAGACAATATTTTTATCATCATTATTCTTAGATGAAGAACTTAAATTTTGTCCGTAAGTGCCAAATATGCTGAATGCACAAATTAAAATTCCGAGAATTAGAAATTTTTTCATCTAGTGAGTATAATTAATCAAAAATTTAAATAATTGTGCCTAAGGTAATAAATAATCTGAATTAATGATGCTCTTTGGCAGGATTTAAGCAGGGCAAACTCATACTTTTATATTTAATACTTTTAGTAAATAGGCTTCATTCCAACCTGCTTTAAGCCTTTTACCAGCGATGC
>CAYPOW010000361.1:0-3191 GCA_964412145.1 uncultured Draconibacterium sp. | reverse complement strand
ATCTTTTTATAGTTAATAGTAAAGGTGTTTATCTTTTTTAAGTCTCACAAAAAATCCAACCGTTAACATTGAGCTTGAAAAAGAGTTTTCATTGTAAAATTTGGAATTCACCCAGTTATGACTAATTGCATAGTTGAGATAAAGACCCGCGAAATTGTTTAGCGCATACTCGAAACCCGCACTTCCCTTAAAACCAAACATTAAGTCACTGCTTTTTAAAGAATGTGTAACAATATCATTGTATTCATTTTCAATATAAAATAAAGGGAAATTAAGCGACAAATTTGCCAGTCCGATTGTTGGAGAAACTTCTAATACAAACTTAAATCGATTAAAAATACCATTTTCTTTGAACGGATTATGAAAACGAATTGTCGGGGAGAGGATATATTGGTCCAGTTGGGAGTATTCGTAATCATAATATCCAAATAATTCCCATTGATCTGACATCATAAAATCGAAACCCAATCCAATACTGTACAATTTACCGTTTTTAAAAGCCTTAAACGACAGACCTTTCGTATTTCTGTAATTTGCAGCTAAAGCAGGACTAATAAAATTATCTTGATCTAATATTTTAGAGCCATAAAAAGTGCCGTAATCTACTCCCAAATAAACATTTATATCATTTTTGAACAATTGTGCTTTAACATTGATAAATGACAATGTTAGAATTAGAATTAATATTTTGCGTTTCATTTTTAATTATTTTGATGGATCATATTCCCACATGGTATTATCTATACCAAGACCAACATAAACTTTTCCTCCAATTGAAAACCCTATTCCTCCTCTGATATCAGTAACAATTTTTGTCTCAATGGGAAACCAACTGTCCGTGCTGACATCGTATCTGTAAAAATTAGAATTAACAGTTTTAAAATATGGCTCGTCATTTAATACAAATGCAATGCCTTTAGTAGTGTTTCTATCCTCTGGGAAGTTCGTTATTCTTTTCCATTCATCATTTTCCGAAGGATTAAAAGTATAAACTCTTTTACTACCCGACGAGTAATTCCAACCAATGCCAAAGTATGCAATTCCATTTATGACAACCACACTTCCACCAGAAACCCCATCAACACCTCCCCATTCCAAATCGCCATAACTAGGGATTTCCAACCATTTGTCAGTTGCCGGATTATATTCCCAATTATCCCCATAGGGATGATAATAAATTGACCAAGCAAAACGATTTCCCGAAGTTAAATAGCCTTTTTCTCCTATACTAAATCCAGAGGCTCCCTTTCTTGCAGGACCGATAAAATCTTTTTTACTTGACCAAGAATCTGAGTTAACATCATAGGCCCAAAAGTCTGTCAAGTTAGTCCTGTCATCACTCAATCCTGTTCCAAAGTAAATACTTCCATCCAAATAAAATCCGGCACCTTCGGATCTATTTTCTCCGATAAAGTCGGCTTTTCTTTCCCAAACCAAGGTTTCCGGATTGAAGCACCAAAACTGATTAGTGCTGTTTAGTCCGATATAGGCTTTATCATTTACAACAAAACAATTAGCAAGATAGCTTTCTGTTCCTGGAAAATCAGCTATTCTAAGCCATTGGTCTTCAATAAGTATACTTTGATTGAATTCCTTTTCTTCGTCAAAACGTTCCACTGTAATCTCAATATTTCTTGAAGCATAAATTCCTTCATTTTGCAAAGGAAGAATAACCTCTAATTCATTTAAAGAAGCTTTTGTCACAACTGCAGAAAGGCCTCCAACGGCAACCTTATTATACTCCTTTATTGAACTGAAATTATTACCAACAAGTGTGATTATTCCTCCGGTATTGGCACTTTCAGGATAAAAATAGTCTAATGAAAACGATTCTAATTGGAATTTATCTAAAGAAAAAACATTCATATTATTCATGCTGACTTTAATACCGAATTGGCTTTTATCAAGATTATCAGGGACAATGACTTTAATGTATTGATTTTGAATTTCGGTTATTTGCGCTCTAAAATCATCGAACCAAACATAGAGAGATTCTGGATTGGCCAGAAAGTTATTACCTTCAATAGTTATAATTGAACCAAAGGTTCCTGTTTTGGAATGAAAATCAGTAATTTCAGGAGCAATTAAACGAAAGCTCTCTGTTGAAGTCGTTTTATTTTGGAAGATAGAAACGGCTATTTTTGATGACAAAATGTTCAGACAGGTAGGAACTATAACCATTAAAGTATCCTGACTAGCTTTAATTACATTTGCAGAAAACTCATCTATTTGCACCTTATTATTATATGGTTTATAACTAAAATTTTCACCAATAATAAGAATTGTATCTCCCAGATTTGCTGTTTTTGGTGCAAAATCAATTATATGTGGTGCTAGACTACCAGAACTGGTAAAAGCTACTTGCTTTCCATAAGTAATAAACTCGGTGCTTCTTACAAAAGCTCTTACATGATACATAACTCCCACTTGCAGAGTAGTACTTATTTGCTCACTTACAATGCCAACTCTCGGTGATTCACGAATAATAAATTTTTCCGATTTTAAAATCGTTGGATTTGGATCAATATCCCACACAAATCCATATTCCATAATATCATTCGTACTTAAATCAATTATTTTTGCATTGAAAACAGCACCTTCAGAACTGATATCAGTTACATCGCCGGTTTGAATAAGCGGATATTCGTTAAGGGAGTCTTTCTCGCAAGAAACACTAATAAATAATATCGTCAGCAGCCAAATTATTTTTTTCATATTATTCAGGTTTAGAAGGATCAAATTCCCAAACATCTTTAAGATAGATTATTTCATCCTTATAAGTTGCGCCACCTATAATATAGGCTTTGTTATCAATTACAAAAACAGAAGCGCCGTATCTATAATTAGACAATGGGTGATTAGTTATCGCCTGTGTTAAGGGGTCGTATTCAAATAAGTCTTTCGCCCCTGAAGATGAATGAGGCACTCCTAAACCGAAATAACTTAAATTATTAATTGAAAAAGCTACAATATCCCAGGATCTAATATAAAGTCCATCCAACTGATTCCAGGAACCATTGTCAAATTCATACAGCGTATTATAAGCGTATATATAGCCTTTTTCACCTATGCTGCATCCTGCAGCCATTGATGTTTTTTCTGGAAATTTTGCAGCTTCTACTGTCCAGCTATTAGTAGAAGGATTATATTTCCAGAAATCATCAGCTCCAGGTATGCCTGTTGGAGAATCC
>CAYPOW010000360.1:0-3203 GCA_964412145.1 uncultured Draconibacterium sp. | reverse complement strand
TATATTGTAATTATCTCGCATACAACGTCTTTATCAAATATTTCGTAATTCGATGAAAAAATGGCCTTATCAATCATTGTTCTGTGGTTTATGTGTGTAAAGATAAAAAAAAATATGGCGTGTACACGTGTATAATCACAAATCCACAAAAAAATAAATCATTTTAAATTGATCAGTTTAAATTTTTAATCTTCTTTTGCGATTGATTCATCGTTTGTAAAAAATCAATATCGACTTTTAAGGAACAGCCAGAACATGATCCACTTGCACAAGAAGTGCCGCAGTTTTTTTTGTTTGAGGGCTTAAAAAAAGCGATGCTTTTCAGTAGCAGATGAAATAGTATAAAAATCAGAATAATATAAACGATAATTTCTTGCAACATAACTATATAATTAAACTTCCAATTTGAAAAACGAGAAAAGATAAAATCCAGGCTAGAGTAGTAGAATATACAACTAAAAACGCAGCCCATTTCCAGCTTCCTGATTCCCTCTTAACAGCAGCAACAACAGCAATACAAGGGAAATAGATTAAAACAAAAACTAAAAAAGAAAGCGCTACCAAGGGTGTAAATACAGGCTTTCCTTGTTTTTTCCCATCCTCATATTTTGCATTGCGTAATCGTTCAGTGAGAACTTCTGGTTCTTCCTCAGAATCAGCCTGATAAAGCACCCCAATAGTGCTAACTACAATTTCTTTTGCTGCAGCTCCTGCAATTAAACTTACGCCCATTTTCCAGTCGAAGCCCAAAGGGGCAATCACAGGTTCAATAGCTTTGCCAATTTTCCCGATATAACTAGCAGCTTGTCTTTCGCTTTCTTTTGCAATTTTAAGGGCATGAACTTGTTGTTTTAAATCGAGGATAAGTTCTTGATTATTTAATACTTGCGAGTCGGATTCGTTAAATGCTATATCATATTCCATCTGGGTCACCTGAATCATTTCCTCGTAATTCTTGCTATACGAAATAGTTCGGGGAAAATATCCTGCGGCCCAGATAATTATCGATCCAACCAAGATAATCCCTCCCATTTTTTGTAAATATTGCCTCCCTTTAAACCACATATGTTTTGTTGTGTTTCGTAGGGTTGGAATCCGATAAGGAGGTAATTCCATAACAAATGGTGACTCGGCAGTTTTGAAAATGGTTTTTTTAAATAAAATAGCCACCAGAATCGCAACTAAAATTCCAAAGGCATAAATGCTAAATAAAACGGTTCCTGCGTTTGTTGGGAAGAAAGCGCCTATTATCAAAATATAAACCGGTAAGCGCGCAGAACACGACATAAACGGATTTATCAGCATAGTCAACAAACGATCGTTGCGATTTTCTATGGTTCGTGTGGCCATAATGGCTGGCACATTGCAACCAAAACCCATTAGCAAAGGAATAAAAGAGCGTCCATGAAGGCCAATTTTATGCATAAGCTTATCCATAATAAATGCTACACGCGACATATAGCCAGTATCTTCCATCAGACTGATAAAAAAGAAGAGAATGAGGATATTGGGTAAAAACACAATTACGCCTCCTACACCGCCAATAATTCCATCGATTAGCAAATCTTTCAACATCCCATCGGGCATATTTTTTCCTGTAAATTCACCCAAAAGGGAAACGCCTGCGTCAATCCAGTTCATAGGATATTCCCCAAGTCGGAAAGTGGTATAAAACATCACCCACATAAAGCCTAAAAAAATTGGAAAAGCAAAAATTTTATTCGTGAGAAAAGCATCAATAATGTGAACATTTTCCCATTTTTTTGGCTGTCCGGGCTTTAAAGTTTCTTTTAAAGCTCCAGCAATGAAAGCGTATTTTGCATCAGCAATCAATGTTTCAGCACCTTCATTAAATGTTTTCCGAAGAGTTTGTTGCGCTTTTTTGGTTGTGTGTTTTATCTTATCAGCATTGGCACAATTGGAGATGCGTTCTTTTGTTTTATCATCGTTTTCAAGCAATTTGATTGCCAAAAACCGGGAAGAAATTAAATCGGTTAAGTTGTAATTTTGCTTTTGTTTAATTTCTGTTTGTATTCGACTTACAGCCTCTTCAATATAAGTACCGTAATTGATATGAATATGCCTGACTATTTTGTTACGGTCTTCAAATACTTCGATAATAGTATCGAATAATTCCTTTAATCCCTGTCCTTTTTTTCCAACAGTAGGAACCATTGGAATGCCTATCATTTTTCCAAGCGATAAATAATCGAAATGATCGCCTCTTTTTGTAATCTCATCCCACATATTTAAGGCTATAACAACCTTAATATCCATATCGATAAGCTGGGTAGTTAAAAATAGATTGCGTTCCAAATTTGAGCTGTCAACCACATTTATAACCACATCTGGTACTTGTTCAAAAATATAATCGCGCACATAGAGTTCTTCCGGCGTATAATGTGTAATGGAATAAGTGCCGGGTAAATCGACAATATTAAACTGATAACCATTTTGATAAAAACGTGCATCTTTGGCTGCAACTGTAACTCCGGTATAATTCCCAACGTGTTCTTTGGAATTTGAGGCAAAATTGAACAGGCTCGTTTTGCCGCTATTGGGATTTCCAACAAGTGCGACATTAATTATTTTATCTTTTCGAATGCGTCCTTGTTTCCTGCTTCCGTTGTCAAAAGTTCCTTGGTAACCATTTTTTTTGACTCTGCCTGGTTCGTTTTCATAAATAATATCAATCATTTTTGCTTCCTGCGCGCGCAGAGAAACATCATAACCCATAATCTTATATTCAACTGGATCCTGGAGGGGAGCTTTTTTAACAACGCTTACTTTTTTCCCTACCACAAAGCCCATCTCTATTATGCGCTTACGAAAAGCACCACGGCCTTTAACTTTAACTATAATGCCTGTTTCGCCTTGAGTGAGGTCAAAAAGAGATTTCATTTAAAAATGATTTACTGCAAAATTACAGTAATAGGCTGAATAATGGAAAGCAAAATTGAAAATACCCACTTCTTGGGATAAGAAAAAGCGCTTAATTCAAATTAACGTTGAATTCTGTAATTAATCAGATGAATAGCTTTTAATGCATTTAGTAATCGAATTCCCCAATGTGTTTCGAAATGCAGCTTACATTCGTGTGCTGCATTTTCGCGGGCAGTTTGTGTGTTTTTAGTGTACAGAATTACAAAATCCTTTAAATCCTGATAGACATCAGTCAGGTTTTCGGCAATGCTGGCTTTGAT
>CAYPOW010000359.1:0-3238 GCA_964412145.1 uncultured Draconibacterium sp. | reverse complement strand
AAAATCTTTATCAAAGGTCAGGATTTCGACCAAATGTTAAATACAGCCAAAGATGTAAAATACTATATCGAGCAGTTGTCGTCTATCAAACGTATTAATATTCGTATTCCAAATAAGCGTCCCGAGTTGCAACTCAATATGGACAAAAGAATGCTTGCGGCCTATGATATCCCACTGGCCAATGTGATGTCGGAATTAAATTCTTTCCAACACGAATTTTCGAGTGGGGTAACCTTCAAACAAGGCACAGAAGAGTATGATATTCGGATTAAAACCCTTGGAAACGATAAACAAGAGAAGCGAAATGTAAACGACTTAAGAAAGCTAGACATAAGGGGTAACCAGGGTGCAAGTTTCGAAATGCAAGAAATCAGTCGTTTTAATTTCACCGAAGGTTTATCTACCATTCGAAGAAGCAATCAGGAAAAACAACTCACTCTCTCCTACTCCTTTTTAGATGAAATAGCCGATGAAAAAGATTTATTAGAAGCAGCTAGATTAGAAATAGACGAAACCATCGAAAAGCTTACGCTTCCCTCCAATATGGCTATTGAAGTGGAGCACGAAGACAATCAATTGGAAGAATTTGGCTTTTTGCTCTTTATGGCTTTTGTGCTTATTTATATGATTTTAGCCTCGGTATTCGAATCCTTTACTATTCCAATAGTGATGATGTTTTCCATACCTCTTGCAGCTATTGGATCGCTTGTGCTATTGGTTCTTTCAGGAACTTCATTGATGAACGCAAATGTACTTACAGGCTTCCTCATTTTGTTGGGTATAGTTGTGAACAATGGTATAATTATGATCGATTATGCCCGTGTGCTTCAAAAACGCGGCTATAAAGAATCAAGATCTCTAATGATGGCGGGCCTTGCTCGTGTAAGACCTATTTTAATTACTGCCATCACTACCATTATTGCACTTATTCCTTTAGCACTTGGCAAAGCCGAATATGTAACTCAAATAGGTGTGCCTTTTGCAATTACAGTGATTGGTGGTTTAACTTTAAGTACCATACTAACATTGGTTTTCATTCCAACCTTATACTCTGGTTTGCGAAATTCTTTAGAATGGATCAAAAGCCTATCCATTTCCATTAAGCTCATATTGTTCCTCCTCTATGCCGGTTTTGGATATCTAATCTATACCGAAATTGATTCTATTATTTGGCAACTTATCGATTATTTAATCCTACTCATAGGTGTTCCCATCAGTATTTATTTCATCCAAACCAGCTTACGTCAAGCATCAGAAAAACTCATTGGAGAAGAAGAGGATTTGGTGATCAACATCAGAAATTTAGTAAAAATATACGATTGGGATAGCAAATTTTCACGCGAGTGGAAATCAGGAATTAACATCCGGAAAAGACTGGGTATTGTTCGTGAAGTGAAATCCATCAAAGACTTTGAGCAGTTTTTATGGCAAATTCCACTAATCGCTTTTGCCATCTATTTCATCTATTTCCATCTGGAAAGCGGATTTTGGTATTTCATATTACCAATCTTCCTTTACATAATGATAGTTGGTATTTTGCAGCCATTAAAACAGTTTGCACTTCACCTCAAAGAAAAAAACAAACGTCGTTTTGTTCGTTTCTTATTTTTATCTACTTTCAAATTGTTTTTCTGGTTATTTCCGGCTTTCGCACTCTATTTATTTTTTGCGAAATTTGAATTGATCGGTTTAATAATTCCTATGGGTTTCCTTTGGTATTTAGCTATCTCTATAAAAGTTACTTCCGACAAACTCTATAAAGAAGAGATCAATGTAAATCGATTAAAAGGAAGATTTAAAGGCATAAGAAAAGCTTTTTATCGCTTTGTGAAAATTATTCCAATTATTGGTAAAAAGAAAGTTCCTTTTAAAGCCGTGAAAGGTGTTTCCTTCACTATAGAAAAAGGGATGTTTGGATTATTAGGACCTAATGGAGCAGGAAAATCTACCCTTATGCGTATCATTTGTGGCATACTTGAACAAAGCTATGGGCAGATAACCATAAATGGGATTGATGTTGCTGAGAAACGTGAAGAGCTACAAGGTTTGATAGGTTATTTACCCCAAGAATTTGGGATGTATGAAAATATGAAAGCCATCGATTTTTTGCATTATATGGGTATTCTAAAAAAGCTCTATAACGAAAAAGAACGTTCTGAAAGAATTGATTATGTGCTCAAAGCTGTGCATATGTACGACAATAGAAACGATAAGATAGGCTCATTCTCTGGAGGAATGAAGCAAAGAATAGGTATTGCACAAATTCTACTCAATCTACCTCGTATTTTGGTTGTTGATGAACCCACAGCCGGATTAGATCCAAGGGAGCGAATTCGATTCCGTAATCTCCTTGTAGAACTGAGTAAAGAACGCATTGTTATTTTCTCTACCCATATTATCGAGGATGTTGCTTCCTCTTGTAATAGAGTGGCCGTAATAAAAGCAGGCGAGCTCAAATATTTAGGCGCTCCTATTCATATGGCTGGTCAAGCTGATGGAAAAGTGTGGATGCTGACTGTCCAAGCAAACGAATTTGACAGCATAAAAGACAAACTCAACATTATACATCATATGCAAGATGGAGATCAGATACGAATTCGATGCCTAGCCAATGAAGCTCCAACCGAAAATGCAAAAGCGGTTAAAGCCAATTTGGAAGATGCTTATTTAAGTTTACTAAACACCAAAAATTAAGGAGGCAGCTATGAATTCATTCTCAAAAATACGTCTGGTGAAAGACAGTTTGATTTACAATCTGAAAATTATATTTGGTAGTAAATTTATCTATTTCCTATTTGCTGCAATCGCATTCTATTTGATGATTATTGGCCTATTATTATTCGATGATTCTGCAATTATAGAATCCGACATCTACAATACCATATTTTTTCCTGGATTATTAATTATCTTTTATCCGGTTATTTTCAGCATTCAAAACGATAAGGATGCTCGTATGTTGGAAATCGTATTTGGAATTCCAAACTACCGCTATAAAGTCTATTTGTTGCGTTTTGTAATTAGCCTATTGTTGCTGTTTGTGATACTCCTTTTAATGAGTTGGTTTGCCGTTTTCGCATTGATTAAAATTCAGGTATTTGCATTGACTTTCCAACTGATGTTCCCAATGTTATTTATTGCTTGCGTAGCTTTTTTCTTCTCTACCTGGATAAAAAATGCCAATGCAACAGCAGTGATAATGGTCATTATAGGACTTTTCTTTTTTATTCTGTCAGAACCT
>CAYPOW010000358.1:0-3248 GCA_964412145.1 uncultured Draconibacterium sp. | reverse complement strand
GGCTGTAGTTTAAATTTGCGATGATATTAATAATTTATATTTAGCGTCAATCTCAAAGTATCTTTCGCGAGCCTTAACATCCAAAACAGTTCTGTTAGCTAATTCAGTCATGGGCTGAGCCGTTGCTTTCAAGGCTTCCTTCATTCTAAACCAATTCATATATTGTTGAAGATGTTTTGTTGATACACCCCAAAATTGATCATTCAACCATTTTTTCAATCTGTTATGCAATGAATTCACATGCTGAACATGGTAGACCCCATCCTTTACATATTGTTTTAAATCAACCCTTATAGCATGATGTTCCAGTATATTATCAATAGCAAAACCTTTGTAACTTACGTGCGAATCACTACAAAGCACTGTTTTGTCGCTAATCCTGCTGCCTATCGATTTTTCAATATCTATTTTCTTAATCCTACCAAGACTGGCTACACTCAATTCATGTTGTCCTGCTCTATCCGCAGTAACAATTACAGCGACCTGTTCGTCGCTAACGCCTCTCTTTTTAGCTCTTGTACCTCGTTTCCTTCCTTTTCGACTAAGCGTGCGTTTACCTTTTTCTGAAAACAACAAAAAGGTCTCGTCACTTTCGGTAATTCCTGTAAATGCCCCCTTATCTGTTTCCTCGATCGAGGATAATATCTTATGACGCCAATCAAAGGCTGTTTTTTTGTTGATGTTTAATTCCTCTTTAATTTTATCAAGGCTTTTCTCCTCCAACATTAAGACCATATATTCATCGATCTTATCCTTTTTATGTATGCCAGCCATCCAGGTACCGGTATATTCCGTGAAGTTTCTTTTGCAAGATTTACACTTATACCGCTGCGCTCCCTTATCAAAGCCTAGCTTAACATATTTAAGATATCCGCAATGTGGGCAAGAACCTTGCTTATTGTTTAAAATCTCGCGTCTAGATAGTTTGCAATTTGCCGTTGAAGAAGTCTTAGAGAAATCTTTGAGTTCTTCTATCAGAGCATTTTGCTCATCTTGAGGCAAAGAGAGCATATACGATTTAATATCTTCCTTAGTAAGTTTCATACGTAGAATGATTTCTCCAAAGATACAAATATAATTGCTATTCTAAACTACAGCCAATTAATATTGTAACACCATTGTAAATCAATAGTTTACGATAGCGCTATTATTATTCCATACATTTAAAGAATGACGTTCAAAACCACTTCTAGGCAAAATTATTATGACGTATTATTTTGTTTTTTCGACGATATATAAAAAGTTAATTTTTCGTGTAATCCCATATATTTGAAACAGGGTGATATTTGCATTGTTTGGGATAATGGAAACGACTTCTCCTTGTAAATTATTGAGGAAGTCTTCTAATTTCGTCCGGTCGTCATCCTTTTTAATGGATAAATGATGTACTTTGTAATTCATAATATTGGTTTTTAATGGGTTAATTGATTTGTTCTATTATCTTTAGTTTGACTAATTCGTTTATAATATCAAGGATCTCAGATTTATGTGTAGTATCAAGATTTCCTTTTTTAAATATCTCTTCAATACCAAGTGGATTAGCATCAGGAAAAGGTAAATAATATAGAAACTGACCTTGCGGAATTGATAAACTGATTCTGCGTTCCTTAAGTTCTCGGCCTTCACCTTTCCATAAAGTGATGGTGCTAAAATAGTCGCCATTGCGTGCAACAGAAAATTTGGCTCCTGAATTTTTTACTTCTCTTATTTTGAATTCAGTTTTCGCTTCCTTTTCGTTTGAAAAAGCCTCCTCCAGATCGATGATGATCTCGATTTTCTTCCGCTTATAAGCATACCTGAAATAGGGTCGTTTCTTTTCGTAGACTTCTTTTTTTTCTATGAGATCATAAGAAGCCCTTGTATCAAGAAAATCCGGAACGGGTCGTATATGCAATTCCAAACGCGATGCAGCTTCTGAGGCTGAAATGTCCTGATAAGTTACAAGTAATCGGAAAATATTCTCCGCATAATCTTTTGAAATATAATTGCTTAGCACAGCTGCTGTTTTAAAGTCCATCTTTATTTAGGTAAAAACATTAATTTTTAAGTCATCCATTTTATCAATAATTCTAACCGGATTGCCCCCGTTATATAATGCTATAAACTCGATGATTAAGCGACTTAATGAATTGCATAATTCATCAAAAGCCAGATCTTTCTTATAATCGAGATAATCGGCCTTTGATATGTTTACCGAAACATTACCATTGTAATTGATAGCTACCCAGGTTTTTTCGTGATAGTTATAGTTTGGATTAAACAAAGCGAAATATTCATTTTTATATTTTAAAGGCATAAAAACAATTCTCGATTTTTCTTTGTAAACAAGTCCTATGAGTTTCTTTTGA
Organism: uncultured Draconibacterium sp.; assembly: GCA_964412145.1. Classification (GTDB taxonomy): domain Bacteria; phylum Bacteroidota; class Bacteroidia; order Bacteroidales; family UBA12170; genus UBA12170. Next base: position 900 of record CAYPOW010000358.1, on the reverse strand, counting down.
AAAAAACGAGCAAAAGCTTCAAGTTCTTTTTTTGAAAAGTCAACATTTCCGGTTGGCAAAGGCCTTTCTGTAAAATTACCTTTTGTGTCTTCAATATTGAAAGCGGCTAATTCTAATATTTTCCGCCCTCTCCATTTTAATTTTCTTGTAAAATTTAAGTACAATATCCAGTTGAATAGTAGGATGGTTGTCACTAATAATATTTTTGATTCAAGTGGAAAGTCGATGTGTTTTCCAAGAATAAGATGTGGAGCAATTGATAGAAGGAGGGCTCCATACGAAATCATATAAATGGTAGAGACCAAGGTGCCAAAATGTTTCGTTCTGTAATATGTATAAAAAATAAAGAACGAATAAAATAGCATAATGCATCCCAGTGCATAAAATCCTGTTGTTGGATTCCAAATAATAGATGTGAATACAAGAATAATAATCGAGACAATAGCCGGTAATAATCCTGTGATTTTTGTGTTTTGTTTTTGTTTGTATTCCATGATTATCTGTTTAAACTTTAAAGAAAAATGATATAAATTGCTAATAAAATCAAAGTCAGGTTAATGGATAGTATCCACCAATAAAAAAGCGGCCCGGTTTTACCCTTTTCTTTTTTGGTGATTTCCTTGTACTTGTTAGCATACGAAATCATAAAAAGCCGGAGCCAAAGAAAGCTTACTTTTTCGCCTTTCTTTTTTAAATAATTGAAAATCAGTATAGTGCTGATAATGTACAGCACTATAAGTGCTATCATTGCTACGATTAGTATTAATCCTATTGTTTCCATAATTATATACTATAAAAAAAATGAAGTATACAAATTTAATACAATTGAATAGCTGATTGCAAGTTTTTCTGTAAATATTTTTGAGTGATATGCAAATTCGCGAAAATAATATTTTACTA
>CAYPOW010000357.1:0-3268 GCA_964412145.1 uncultured Draconibacterium sp. | reverse complement strand
AGGGTGGTAGTGTTTTGTCTTGTTTGGTGGTAAGGTTTATTACCGAGGTTAAAATCCATGTAAGCATCAACAAACTTTTTGCTTGAAACCTCAGTTGTATCAATATATGGATAAGTAAAATATACTCCTTCAACAGACTCTCCGGCTATCTTCCTAAAGTTGGGGATATAAAGTGCGGTATTTGTCAATATTTCTCCTTGATAGTTTAGTTCTCTTACTGTTCTTAATGCAAGCGCCCATGAAGGGCCATTACCAAAAAGAAAGATGCATTCAGGTTTTGCGTTAATAATTTTTGTAACCTGTGTTTTAACATCCTTTGTATTTGCCTCAAAACTTTCAGCAATTAGAATTTCACCATTTTTAGTAAATAATTCTGAGAAGGCATTTTTTGCACCAACTCCTGCCTCATCATTTACATAAAGAATTCCACATGTTTTTAACTTCAAATCGTCAATAGCAAATTTTGAGAGAACTTTAGCTTCCCTGTCACTTTGTATAAAATGCCGAATTACATTATCGTAACGTTCTGTAATATTCGGAAAAGTTACATCTTGTAAGAGAACTGGAATTTTTCTGTTTGGTTGCTCTAAAATTGGAATTGCAACCTTACTCATTGCAACAATAACCGCATCAACATTGTCATTTGTCTTAAGCTTATTGTATGACGATAATCCTGTTTTGGCATCAAACTTACTATCCTCATAAATCACAATGATGTTATTTGATTCAGGGTGGGTTTTGTTATACTCTTCCAATCCTAAATCAATTCCGTTTTTTGCCCATTGTCCAAAAGTCGCAACCGGTCCAGTTAAAGGAAGAATTGCGCCAATTTTAATTTCTTCTTTTTTGTTTTGGTTACATCCCAGAAGAAATATTAGTGTGATAAGAAATAAAAATGTTTTTTTCATTGCTAATTATTTTTAGTTGTTCCTAATTCCATTTCAATTTTTCGTGTGAACAATTGCTTCGCATCATCCTTATGCTCAACAATTATTACTCCATTATAGGGGTTTATGATTGTTTCATTAAAGAGCCTTAATAAAGTGGCTGTGTTTTTTGCATCCACTCCTGCAAACGGCTCATCAAAGAGCAGTAGCCTGGGTTTGTGAATTAATCCCATTCCGAAGGCTAATATTTTCCATTCGCCTCCGCTTAAATCAAAGGGTTTACGCTTTCTGAATTTTGTTAATCCCGTTAATTCATAAACTTCAAAGATTCGTTCTTTTAACACCTTCTTTGGAAGCATATTGCCGGAAATCTGTAGGTTTTCTTCTACTGTCAGATTTTCAAAATAGAAATCCTTTTGGGGTATGTAAACAATGCCTTTATGAATTAAATCCGAAGGCTTTTTGTTGTCTGTTTTTCCTCCTTCAAAAGAAATTTCACCAGACCATAAAGGCAAGGTATTATAAATACATTTCAACAAAGTACTTTTCCCTGAACCATTGCCTCCTGTAAGTAAGACCACTTCACCCTTGTTAACTTGCAATGAAACATCAAAAAGCACTTGCTTTTTACCATAACCGGATGATATGTTTTTTACTTCGAGCATTAATTCAGATAGGTTTCTTTTACCGTTTGGTCATTAATAAACGATTTGTAATTCTCAAAGGGAAGTGCTTTTCCGGCATTCAAAAACCAGATTCCATCACTCAGGCTTTCAACAAAGCCGTGGTTATGTTCTATTTGTAAAATTGTCCTACCATCTTTTTTAAGTTCTGTAATCAAATTATAAATTCGAGTGTAATTATCTTTATCTATTCCTGCAATGGGTTCATCCAGAAGTAATAATTGGGCATCATTGGCAAGACAACAGCCAATGGTTAATAATTTTTGTTGCCCGTAAGATATTTCACCTGCCAAATTATTTCCAACTTCCTTTAGATGTACTTTTTCAAGGATATGATTTGTCTTTTCTGCAAACTCATTGTATCGATTTTGAAAAAACCGGAGTGGCAATAATGAGTTCAGTATTCTTTCTCCCGGATTATTTTTGAATGAAAGCAGGATATTTTCTTTTACCGTTAGTTGATTAATAATCCGCAAATCTTGAAATGTCCGGGTAATTCCTTTTGAGTTAATTGAAACGGGGGAATGATTGTCCAGACGTATATTGTTAAGCCAAATCTCTCCCTTGTCTGCCTGGAGGAATCCGGTAATCAAATTAAACAGAGTGGTTTTTCCTGAACCGTTTCCTCCAACGATGGTATAAATCTTACCTTTTTCAATGGACATATCCAATCCTTGCAGAACTTTTTGTTCTCCAAATGACTTGTATATGTTTTTGATTTCGAGCATAGTTTTAAAAAAGTACTAATTTATGAAATTTATTCTTTTACTAATTATTTTCTTTTCACTCATTCCGATATAAAGGAATCAGTATCTTTTGTGCGAATAATTAATCTTTCTCTTTTTAGTAAATATGAAATCAATCCAGTCAGTCCGATCAATGGTTTGATATTTAGTATTTCAAATGTCTTTCATTCGTTAAAGTATATTTTAGTTCCTTCTTCATTCCAGTGCGTTGGCAAAATTTAGCTCTTTTGGTTTTTTCTACGTTTGGCTTTAGTGTCGGCAAAAAACCAAATGTGCTAAATGTGCGTTGGCTTTCTTTTTTTACAATGAACGGTAACTTGTTTATAATGGGAATAAACTTCACACTAATACTCCTATATTTCTGGATAAAAGGAAGTTTGTTCCACTTTATTACAAATATAAATCAAAAATCCATGTCCTCCAAAGGACTATTTATGCTTAAAATACTTGTTCGGCTTACATGCGTGTATATTTCTGTTGTTTTACTGCTACTATGTCCAAGTAATTTTTGTATAATTCGTAAATCAACGCCTGCTTCCAATAAATGAGTAGCAAACGAATGTCGTAATGCATGAGGTGTTACTGTTTTTTTAATACCTACTATTCTCCCTTTTGCTTTTACAAGTTTACCAATGCTGCTCCCAGTATATTGAAGACCGTTTTGTCCGTTAAAAAGATATTGCGTTGGTGAATAGCTTTTTATAAATTTACTGATTTGTTGCTCCAGCTTTTTCCCTATGGGTACAATTCTGTATTTATCTCCTTTGCCATGTATGGTAATCGTTTTTGCATTTAAATCAATATCCTGTAATTTTAATTCGATAATTTCATTACGCCTTAAACCACATCCATACAAAATACTTAATATCGTTTTGTGTTTCTGATTCCTTGTAATGTCAAGCATCTTCTGTATGTCTTCCCGTGAAATAACATTTGGTAATCTTTGCCTTTT
>CAYPOW010000356.1:0-3275 GCA_964412145.1 uncultured Draconibacterium sp. | reverse complement strand
TATTTTGTACTTACAAAATTGAAAAACGAATGGGCCGATGCAAAAGGGGAATCCTTCGATTGGAAAGGCTCGCTTTTTTATGCCATTGCCTTGTTTTTTATAATGATGGGGTTTCCGAAATTACCTCAACTGCTCGGAATTACTTATTTGGGTATTGGAATAGTTTTTCTTTTTGGATTTATCTGGTGGGAATTACGCTTAAAATTTCCCATTTTAGACTTGCATCTTTTCAAAGACAATATCACTTTCCGATATTCGAATCTGGCCGCATTGATTCATTATAGTGCCACATTTGCTGTTACTTTTTTATTGAGCTTTTATTTGCAATATTTCAAAGGCCTGGACCCACAAATCGCTGGTTTTGTTTTAGTTGCGCAGCCAGTAATTATGACCGTTTTCTCTCCCTGGGCAGGCCGTTTGTCCGATAGAATCGATCCTCGAATTATTTCTTCAGCAGGAATGGGTGTATCAGCACTTGGATTGACTTTATTATCCTTTATCTCTGCCAACACTTCCATCCTTCATTTAGTTTTTATTTTGATGTTATTGGGTCTTGGGTTTGCTTTATTTTCCTCTCCCAACAGCAATTCCATTATGAGTTCTGTTGAACGCAAGCATTTAGGCATTGCCTCAGGAAGCTTAGGCACGATGCGTATGATCGGACAAATGCTCAGCATGGGAATTGCGATGATGCTTTTTGCTTATTTTATCGGACAACATAAAATTGAAACAAATAATCTGCCGCAACTACTTGCTTCCCTGCAATTAGCTTTTGCCTTTTTTGCCTTTTTATGCTTTTTAGGCGTTTTTGCTTCGCTTGCAAGAGGAAAAAGATAGTATATTGTTACCTGAAAGTAAATCTATTATTAAAATGAATAAGCTATGAGCAGAGGATTTGTTAAAGAAGACGATCAGGAAGAAATTCCAAGAGTACTGCCGAGAGCAGATTTACCAGCAGGAGCTACAAACTATGTGACCCAGGTAGGGATGGATGAATTATTGGCTGAAAAACAAATGCTAATCACTGAAAAAGAGAATTTAGATAGCGCCAACGAAAAGGAGAAACGAATAGCACTTAACCATATCAATGCCAAATTACAACTCCTGAACAATAGGATTATTAGTGCCAAAATAATTAATCTAAACGAACAACCACAAAACGAAATACGTTTCGGAGCCTCGGTAACGCTCAAAATAGCAGCAACAAAAAAGATTCAAACTTTTCAGATAGTAGGTGTTGATGAGGCTAATATTTCCAAAGGAAAAATCTCCTTTACTGCACCCATAGCCAAAATTCTAATAAATAAAAAAGTAGGCGACAAAGCAATTTTAAAACGAGGTAAGGATGATCTTGTTTTTGAAATAATGGATATTGCCTATAGTTAGCAACTAGTTGAAAAACAACACAAATGAATAATATTGATTGGATAGGTTTTATTGGCGTTTTCTTAATACTCTTGGCGTACATACTAAATTTAATCGGCCAATTAAAAACCAAAGATTTATCTTTTATCTTATTGAATTTAATTGGAGCTAGTATGGCTTGTTTGGCCTCAATTCTTATGGAATATCTTCCTTTTATAATCTTAGAAGGAGTATGGGCTATTGTATCGATAATCTCACTTTTAAAATATAAAAGAACATATTAATGGCGAAAAAATAATATTAACAAGCACTTAGAGTCTCATCTATTCATCGATATTTAAACTCTTCTACAATTTATATGAAAAATACATTGGTTAAGTTTAAAAATAGTTGCTTTCTGAAATCCATCAGGAGATATGAAAAATATGGACTTATCATTTTTTTTATCGGTGGATTTGTTTTTGATTCATTGACTCTCGGACGCATTGATCGCATGTACGACCTTATTGTCTTATGCCTGCATATGACATTTGTAACGATTACAATCTATTTCTATAATTTATCTGACGATGATAAATGGAAAAATACATTTCTTGAACGATATAAAAAATATCTTCCTCTAGCAATTCAATTTTTCTTTGGCGGTCTTTCAAGTTCTTTTGTTATTTATTTCTCAAGAAGTGTCTCTCTATCAAAAACGGCATCTTTCTTTTTTATCCTGGTCATCTTATTTATGGCCAATGAGCTTCTTAATAAACGGATATCCAATAAATATTTACAATTTAGTGTATATTTTTTTATTAGCTTCACTTTTTTCACCTTTATGATACCCGTGTTCATTAAAGAAATGAATACTAACACTTTTATTTTTTCGGGTTTAGTCAGTTTGATTAGCACTCTGGTATTAATTACAATAATTTATCGTGTCAGTCCAAGTTCACGAGCAGAAATACATTTAGGAAAACTATTTGGAATTGTATTGTCTATCTATACTTTGATTAATATATTTTACTTTTTAAATCTCATTCCGCCCGTACCTCTTGCACTGGATAGCGGCATTGTAGCGCACAATATTAAATTGGAAGATAATAACTATGTTGTAACCTACGAAACGGAGGAGTGGTATGTGTTTTGGAGAAAGCATAAGTTAAAATTCATATACAAACCTGATGAAAACGTATATGTTTTCACTTCAATATTTGCTCCAACGAATTTAGAGAAAACGATATTTCATCGATGGAAATGGCGTAACGATAATACTCATAAATGGGAAATTATGGAAGATATAGGTTATGATATCACAGGAGGTAGAGATGCTGGTTATCGTGGTTATACATACAAGAATAATGTGAAACCAGGTAGATGGAAAGTTGAAGTAATTACAGAAGAAGCATTGGTAATAGGTGTGATTGATTTTGAGATCATAATTAGCTCTTCCATAGAGCCTATTAAGGTAGTCGAAAAAATATTCTGACAACAATTGCATATTCTACACTATGTGAAATCAAAAAGGGTTAATCTGAAGAAATAAAAAAATTGAGGATTAAGCTATTTTACTACGAGGTAAGGATGATCTTGTTTTTGAAGTTTTGGATATAGCCTATAGTTAAAGCGAATAATACACAGTTTAAAAATCAATTTTTTAAAAGGATCGTGTTCAGACAAATGTATTTTTAATCCTCTCAATATTAAATTGAAATGATAAATATTCATATTTTCATAAAATCGTTTTTTTGAAAATATAGGATGCTTAATTTTTTGTAAATTTAATATCAGTCAGACTGGAAATTGAAGTAGTACCTCTCTCGGCAATTTAAGTAAATCTTCGAAAGAAATTTTATCCATCCAAAATAAACGCCTCATCTTAGGTGTTTTATAATAATTTATTGTAACTTTGATTGTAAGGTATA
>CAYPOW010000355.1:0-3281 GCA_964412145.1 uncultured Draconibacterium sp. | reverse complement strand
CTTTTCGGTAATTTATGGATTATTTTTTCAATATCTTTAACAACCTTTTCTGTTTCCTCTAAATTGTAATTATTAGGGCCTTCTACTTTCATATAAAAAGTTTCTATAGCTGATTGCGGAAACATCCTGAATTGCAAAAAATACTTGGCCGAAAGCAAAGATAATAAAAGAATGATTACAGAAAAACCTAAAAACAGAAATTTTTTCTTAAGAACAACAATAAGAGACTTACGATAAACACTTTCTAGCTTTAGAAACCAGCTCGATTTTTCCTTTTTACCAGATTGCCGGCCTGAAGCTATATGATGAGGAAGAAAAAAGAAAGATTCAATAAGCGATATAACAAGTATAATTATTACAATTATAGGAATAGCTACTACAAATTTGCCTGGCCTCCCTCCTAAAGACAATAAAGTAAGGTAGGCAATGACTGTAGTAAGAGTAGAAAGAGTTATCGGCATAATAAGGTCTTTAACTGCCGAATAAGCTGCCTCTTTAGGTCCAAGACCGCGCTCCTGATAAAATATTATTTTATCAGACATAACTATGGCATCATCGACGACAATTCCCAGAACAACTATCAACCCTGCTAGGGCAATTGCGCTGAAAGTAAGGTTAAACAGACCAAAAACCGTAAACGCTGCTATAAAACAGAAAGGTATACCAAAAGCTGTCCAAAAAGCCGCTTTACGGCTTAAAAAAAGAAAAAGCAATATCAATACAATTATAAAACCTGAAAGTGCATTATTCATGAGCAATTTTAAACGTACCCGAGTTGTTTTTGACTGATCACTAACAAAAGAATATAGATATTTTTCGCCTAATATATTTGCAGTAATTACCTTGACCTCTTCAATAGTTTTTATGATGTCCACACCAGGTTTTTTCTTTACAACCAATGAAATTCCTTTTTCACCATTGTTTCTAATTCTTATTTTATGGTCTTTTTCGGTAAGTTTTACTGAGGCAACTTGATGCAACCTGACTCTTTGCTGCTCAAAATTGCTTCTTAAGATCACATCCTTTACATCCATAGGATCTTTAAACTTATTCAATATAATTATGTTTTTCAGCCCCCTGTATGACTCTAAGGTTCCAGCTGTAGACCTAATATTTCTCTTGCGTATTGATTCTGCTATCTCAGGAAGTGAAAAATAGGTTTCATCCAGGTCTTTTGGATCTGCTTCTATATGAATCTCCTTATCAAAATAACCGATTTTATCGACACCAGAAACAAGTGGTATCCTTTCAAGAGCTAATTCAAGCTTTCGTGCATTATTCCTTAAAGATGCATGATCTGGATCAGATAGAGCAATTTCAATAATCGGAACATCATCTGTTTTAAGTTCCTGAACTAAAGGCGTATCTTCTACTTCCAGCGGAAGATCATTGACCGCATCAACTGCCTCCCTTATATCCAAAATAGTTTCTTCTATCTCTTTTCTAGAATATGACTCATCTAGTTGGATAAATATTGAAGACACGTTATCGGCTGAAACAGATTCAAAGTAGTCTATCCCGGTTATTTCACTTATTTCTTCTTCAATTGGTATAGTAACATTCAATTCGACGTCTTCGGGCACAGCTCCCGGGTAAGTAGTGGTAATTTGTACTTGGTTGAGTTCTATACTGGGCATTCCTTCTTTAGGTATATTTTTGAAAGAAATCAACCCCATAAAAAACAACCCAACAACAAATACATTAACAGCTATTTTATTATTGAGAAAATATTTAATAAATTTCATCATTTTTTATTCCTACACTTAGGTTGCAACCACAAACCCTAAATCTGATAAATTCACTTATCCGGAGTAAGAACAGCTATATTTTCCTTTGTAACTAAGTCGTCAGTTAAGCGCATCCACTCAATAACAAATTTACGCAGCTTCACAATATGAGTAATCTTGCTAAATTTACTATCTTCAAGGCTGTTTATCTCATCTATTAAATCTTTCAAACTAACCTTTCCATAAGAATAGTTTTTTCTTTCATCTTCAACAATAGACTCAGCTAAAGCAATTTTTTCATCAGCAATCAGTACTAGCTTTTTTTCTAATTCAATTGCGTTATAAAGGTTCCTCAAGGTGGTATATAGTTGGGCAAAAACACTTTCATTCGTTAAACGTCTTTTGTCCAAAGCAATTTTAGAAACCTCATATTGAGCCCGCTCAGTTTGTCCTAAAAATAGCCACTCCACAGATACCCCGCCATAGACTATATCAATACTATCTTTTAGATCATAGCCATCGCCATCCCTTTTGTAGCCAAAAAAAAGATCAATTGATGGCAATAAGATATTTGCATCTCTATCAAGGTTAATAGCGCTCTTCTCCTCTAATAACGTTAAAACCCGATATGTTCTGCTTTTAATTTGGAAATCCTGATAATTACTATCAAAATCAACATCAGCTAAATTGTATAAAAAGGAACTTTCCGGAACAATTTTTTGGTCATTTGTAAAACGCATTGCCTTCTTTATAAGATTATGGTACTTAACATACTCAACTTCTAAGGATATCATGTTTTCTTTTTTCGAAATTACTTGAATACTTATCTTATTTACATCCAAAAGCAGTGCAATCTTATTAATTTGTCTTTCTTTAATATTCTCGAGAAGTTTTACATTCTCCTCGTAAGAATTTTTTGCTGTTTCAAGGTCTTCATAAGCAGAATACCAATCAAGATACAGTTGTATAAGCGTTGTTAGATAATCCTCATAGGCTTCCACAATTTGATAATTTGCTATATCAATCTCAATGCCGGTAATTTTATCCAGCAACCGAGTGCTAAAACCAAAGGCATTTTCAGCAATTGGTTGAGCAATCAAGGCTGAAAACTCCGAGCTAATCGTACGCGTACTAGATAAAGTACTTGAGGCATATTTGGCAGATATACTAGTCCCAGTAAAAGGAAACAATTTGCTTAAACTTACCGAGCCATCAGATTCAGCTTCATCAGAGGCAAGAAATACATTATACTTATTTTCAACGGAAAGGACCATATCCCCGGAAGGAAGTTTTAATGCTTTACTATATTTTAAATTCAGTCCATCTATCAAGATTTCGCGAAACACCGTATCATTCTCACAAGCCATTTCAACAAACTCTGTAAGACTTATTTTGTTTTCGTTTTCATTAGAAAAAGCAAAACCCCCTGTAAAAAAGATAAAAAACAATATCGTGATACTTACTTTACTTTTATTCATATGCTAAAAACAAAAACTGGAGTCGCTGGCTAAGGCAGGTTAGAACCTGTTTCCTTACTTAAGCCCCTCCTTTTCC
>CAYPOW010000354.1:0-3294 GCA_964412145.1 uncultured Draconibacterium sp. | reverse complement strand
CTAGAAAATTAATAAAATAGATATAAAATGCAACAAGGTAAGATTAATGTACAAACGGAAAATATTTTTCCGATTATTAAAAAATTCCTCTATTCCGACCATGAAATATTTCTTCGCGAACTGGTTTCAAATGCTGTAGATGCTACACAAAAGTTGAAAACACTGGCTTCTCTAGGTAAATTTAAAGACGAATTGGGCGATATTACGGTCGAGATTATATTAGATACGAAAGCCAAAACGCTTACTATTCGAGATAAAGGTATTGGAATGACGGCTGACGAGGTTGATAAATACATCAATCAGATTGCTTTTTCAGGTGCCGAAGAATTTGTAAAAAAATTCAAATCAAAGACAGAAGCAGAGAAAAATGCCATTATTGGCCGATTTGGCTTAGGTTTTTATTCTTCTTTTATGGTTTCCGATAAAGTTGAAATTCATACCAAAACATATAAAAAAGGCGGCGCCAATAAAGCTGTAAAATGGGAATGCGACGGAAGTCCAGACTATACCATCGAGGAAATTGAAAAAACCTCTCGTGGAACTGATGTTGTTTTGTTTATTTCGGATGAAAGCAAAGAATTTTTATCTGAAAGTAAAATCTTAGAACTACTCAATAAGTATAATAAATTTATGCCTGTACCTATTCAATTTGGTACAGAATCAACACAGGAAAAGGTTGAGGGCGAGAAAGATAAAGATGGCAATGATGTTTACAAAGAAGTAGTTAAAGATAGAATCATTAACAATAGCAATCCTATTTGGAAAAAGGCGCCTGCCGATTTAAAAGACGAAGATTACAAAAATTTCTACCGCGAAATTTATCCAATGAATTTTGAGGAGCCTTTGTTCCAAATTCATCTGAATGTAGATTATCCTTTTAACCTGACTGGAATTTTATATTTCCCTAAACTGAAGAAGAATCTGGAAGTTCAAAAAGACAAAATCCAATTGTACAGCAATCAGGTATTCGTTACAGATTCTGTAGAAGGTGTTGTGCCAGAGTTTCTTACGCTCTTGCACGGTGTTATTGATTCTCCTGATATTCCTTTGAATGTATCCCGTTCTTATTTGCAAAGCGATGGAGCTGTAAAAAAAATAGCCAATCATATCAGCAAAAAAGTGGCTGATAAATTGGAGGAATTATTTAAAAATGATCGTGAAGATTTTGAGAAAAAATGGGACGATATCAAAGTATTTATCGAGTATGGAATTTTATCTGACGATAAATTTTACGATCGCGCTAAAAAATTCTGTCTTGTAAAAAATACAGAAGGTAAATATTTTACTCTGGATGAATATCAAAAGCAGGTAAAAGCATTGCAAACCGACAAAGACAAGAAAATTGTTTATCTCTATTCCAATAATGTGGAAGAGCAATACAGCTTTATTCAGTCGGCCAAAGATCGTGGATATGATGTTTTGGAAATGGACGGTGTTCTCGACAATCATTTTGTGAATGCGATGGAACAAAAATTAACAGATGTTCAATTCAAACGTGTTGATGCCGATACAATCGATAAGCTTATTGCTAAAGAAGAGGACATTCCTTCTAAATTAGACGAAAAGGAGCAAGAAAAGCTAAAACCAATCATCGAAAAGCATATCAATAAAACTAAGTTTACCGTAGTTTTTGAGTCTTTAAGCGAAGATGATTTGCCCTTTGTAATTACACAAAGCGAATTTATGCGTCGAATGAAAGATATGGAAAAATTAGGCGGAGGCGGAATGATGGCTATGGGCGGTTTCCCCGATAGTTTTAATTTGGTGATAAATTCTAATCACAATCTGGTTGGAAATCTTCTCGAAGAAAAAGAGGAAGAAAAACAAGCGTCTCTTGTAAAACAAATGTACGATTTAGCCCTTCTTTCTCAAAATTTACTAAAAGGAAAAGAGCTGGCCGATTTTATCAAGCGTAGCTATAGTCTTATAAAATAAATAGATAACGGCTGTTTGACTTCTTTTTTTGGTTTTTTAATCAGAAATAAATGGTCAGACAGCCTTTTTTGTATCTTTATTGATCATTTAAATAAATTTTGAAACAATGAAAAAATCGTGGATAATTTTAATCGTAGTCGTAGTTTTTATTTTTATTGGCTATTCTTCAATTAAAGGAATTTATAATTCAATGGTAACAGGTTCAGAGCAGGTTGATGCTCAATGGGCTCAGGTTGAAAACGTTTATCAGCGTAGAGCTGACCTTATTCCTAATCTTGTTGCAACTGTTAAGGGTTATGCCGAACACGAAAAGGAAACGCTGGAAGCTGTAATTAATGCGCGTGCGAAAGCCACTTCTACAACCATTGATGCCGGAAATATGAATCCAGCGGCTTTGCAGCAATTTCAGCAAGCTCAGGAAGGATTAAGTTCTGCTTTGTCGCGTTTGATGGTGGTGGTTGAAAAATACCCTGACTTGAAAGCGAATCAGAATTTTTTGGAGTTACAAGCTCAGCTTGAAGGTACCGAAAACAGGATTACTGTTGAGCGCATGCGATTCAACGAAGAGGCTCGTTCCTACAACACCAATGTCAAACAATTCCCGAATAATATTTTTGCAGGGGTTTTTAATTTTGATGAAAAGGCATATTTTCAAGCAGTTCCCGGAGCTGAAACAGCACCAAAAGTTGAATTTTAATTCAAGCAATTATGAGTAAACTCGCTATTACATTTTTTAGCAAAGAAGAAAAACAAAGAATTGTACAAGCCATTGCAGAAGCCGAAAAGGCCAGCTCTGGCGAAATTCGTGTTCACGTCGACAATAAATGTATGGGCGATGTGCTCGATTGTGCTTCTTTTACCTTTGCAAAGCTTAAGATGCACAAAACAAAATTGCGTAATGGCGTGCTGTTTTATCTGGCAATAAAAAGTAAGAAGTTCGCCATTCTGGGCGATATTGGAATAAATCAAAAAGTGCCGGAAAATTTCTGGGACCAAATAAAGGAAGAAATGCAAAGCGCCTTTTTAACTGGCGACTATGTTGGTGGCCTGGAAAAAGGAATTTTAAAAGCGGGTCAACAATTAAAAACACATTTCCCTTATCAATCTGACGATATAAACGAATTAAGCGATGAAATTTCCTTTGGTAAATAGTATGAAGATAATATCTAAATCGAATTTGATTACCCTGTTTTTAATAATAGGACTTGCGTTTAATCTATTTGGTCAATTTCCAGAAAAACCTCAGCAAGGAAGTCTGGTGAATGATTTCGCCAATGTATTAAATAAGCAACAAGAAGATCAATTATTAAGACAACTTTTGTCTTTTGGAAGCGAAACATCTACTGCTATTTTTATAGT
>CAYPOW010000353.1:0-3297 GCA_964412145.1 uncultured Draconibacterium sp. | reverse complement strand
ACGCAAGCCTCATTGCCTGCTGATAAAGAGAAAATGATATCAGGGTATTGTTTTGCTAATCGAATCAGCTTTTTAATCTGACGTTCATTTATCGATTTATTAAATTCCAATTCCTCTTCAGAATAAGAAGAGCCGCCCCATGGGCAACCAAAATTATTCATTTCGGCTACGATATAGGCGCCAAGCATAACTTTGATATCGAGCTTTTCTTTTTGTATAACTTCCAATACAATTTCACAAAACTTATCGCAATCGTATAAGCGAATATATTTCCAGTTTTTTTTAAGAATAAGTAAATCCTCCTTTATTTCTTCATAAGAAGGATATTCTTCTCCGGGTCTTTGTCCATCTCTAAATCCCGAATAACAAATGGCTCTTCCTTGTTCAATATTTAGTTTGCTTGAGTATTTCATTAAGTCGTAATTCTTTAGAAATATATATCGTGTCTTTTAGTATTTTAACTTTTCGTCTTTATCCCATAGTCCCCAAAATGCACCCACATCGCCTTCTGCTCCCGTTTTCCAGGATTCATCAAAAGAGGAGAAATAAAACATTTCAATGTCATCTTCTTCAGCCCATTTTTGAGCATTGATAAAATATTTTATCGCATTTTCAAAGGAAGGAATGGATCCGTGATACGCCTGACCTTTATTTGGCCATCCCGATTCAGAAATAATCACTCTTTTACCATTCGCCGCTTTCAAAGTTCTGTTATACATATCTTTCATATACAACAAAGAATATTCTAAGCTACATCCTTCCCAAAACGGATAACAATTGGCAAAAACCACATCGCAAGCTTCCGTTAACTTTGGCCGTATTTCAAATTCATAATAGGCATCAACATAACCAACAGGAACCTCTGGAATGGCTTCCTTTACTTGTTGTAAAAACCCCAAAAGTTCATCTTCTGACAAATCACCTCTATACATTACTTCATTTCCAACAGCAGCTAGATCTACGTGGCCCTCTTTTGCTAATTGAATAAGGTTAGCAATCTCTTTTTTATTTATATCAGCATCTTTTCCTAGCCAAGCTCCAACCATTGTTTTAATACCGTATTCGTGGGCAATTTTTGGTATGAGTTCGTTGCCTTCTGTACAAGAAAAAGAGCGGATCCATTTTGTATAAGGCTTAATTATTTCCATCCGTCTTCTTATTTGTTCTTCGGTAATAATATCACCCGGGTTTTGACCTTCTTCATAAGGACTAAAACCTATTCCGTGCATTCCATTATTCAAGACTTGCTTAAACAATACTTGTAATTCTTCCGTAGATTTATTGGTATGATCAATACCTACCAATGCTTTTATTTTTCCTGCTCTAACAGACATAATATTAAATTTTGAATTATAATTTCCCGCGTCTTTCTTCCAAGGTATCTCTTATTTCACAAGCTTTTTCTTCAGTTATATCGTAATTCCACATGACCACAACAGCTATAAGAGCTGTAGCTATTGGCACAATAACATCAGCTATTCTAAGTTTAGTAAGTGTTTCCATAGTTTGTGTAGCTTCATTTTGATCCCAGCCAACTGCTGAAAGTATCAAACCACTAAGTCCAAGAGCTAATGCAGAACCTATCTTTACCATCCACCAGTATACGGCACCGAATGTACCTTCCTTTCTAGGCATACCGTTTCTCAACTCATCCAAATCGCATAAGTCGGCAGTCATCGACATCATTAGGGTAAATAGCCCACCAATACCAAATGAAATTAGAGGGAGTTGGATGAACATTAACCATGGGAATTCAGGATTAAATCCCCACCATTTCATTCCATAGCCTACAACAGAAATAAGAGTCGAAATAATAAAAGCATTCTTCTTTCCCCATTTTGTGGCCATTTTAGTAATTATTGGAATAACCAAGAACATAGTAGCTGCTGCGGCCATAGTATTATACCAAGCTGGCCACGTACCTGCCAAGGCATAATCACCATTAAACATATAATAAACGATAATAAAAAGTGAGAATTGAGCGATAATTTGAAATCCGTTAAAAACCAAAAAGGTTGCACCACATACTCTTAAAAAAGGTTTATTAGATATAATTTCCTTCATCCCTTTAAAAAGGTCTTTTAAATTTGAAGCTAGATCTTTAAAGGATAGCTTTGACTGTCCTGTTAAATTGCTTTGATCTATCTCTTTACAAAAGAATGCCGGCATTATTGCTAAAACTATACTAAGTACTCCAACAATAATGGATACCACTCTTACGCCTTCAGTTTGTGTAGGAAAAATATCAGGCTGTGCAATAACCCACCAAATCCAAGGGGCAATCATCCAAGCTATTTGTCCAATAAATTGAGAAGAAGCCATTAAGCGGGTTCTTTCATTATAATCGGGTGTCATTTCATAGCCTAATCCTATTAGTGGTGTAGCAAATATGGTATAGCCAATATAAAAAACGAATGACAATAGCAAGATGTACCAAAAATGATAGGTCGATGAATCTTCTGGATTCAGTTGCCACATCATTATAAAAGCAATACCCGTAATAAATCCTCCTAGAAGAATATAAGGTTTTCTCCTGCCCCATTTCGACCTTGTATTGTCGGAAATATAACCCATAATTGGATCTGTAATGGCATCCAAAATCCTAGGAATCATAGATAGTAAACCAGCCTTAGCAGGGTTCATTCCATAAGCTACCACTAAATAATACATAAAAGCACCTAATGCTGCAGGAAACAATTGATTGGCTAGGTTACCCGCTCCAAAGGCAAATTTCTGCGCAAATGGAACAACATCTTTTGGGTTTGTTTTGCTATGCTTCATTCGTTTATTTTTGTATTAATTATAGTTTATATGCTTAGGTCTATAGTTTTACTTTATCTGTAGTGGCTGCGAAAATCTCTTTCACCACTTCGAATGCTTCTTTCTTATTCCTTTCTATATCCACAATTCCCCAATATTCTTCGTTTGGTGTACCATCATAGGGTACACCACTACTATTTGGAGCCCAGCCACCAGGATTCTGCACATCATTTTCACCTACTTTCCACCATCCATCAGTAAAAGAGAAAAGTGTTACACCAGAGCAGACTTCCTTATTTCTAAATATTGCAGCTAATATATTTTTGGTCGCCTCTGCTTGTGCTGTTTCGTTTTCGCCTTGTGCATATTCATTTTTTGAAATAGTCATATAACTATCAGCTCCCGCTTCTGAGAGATACATAGGTTTAGAACTTATATTAGACCATTGTGAGAAAATGCTTTCTGGGTTATCCCATCTATACACATTCAATCCCCAAACATCAATATTAGGACAAGAATGAAGTGCTAATGAATCGG
>CAYPOW010000352.1:0-3298 GCA_964412145.1 uncultured Draconibacterium sp. | reverse complement strand
TAGCAGGTGTTCTACTTTTCCCGGAAAGTCGGGGCGATATTTAGTTTTCATTTTATTAATGTAAGAAATTCTTGCCTTACTTCTATACGCTCAAAGTGTCCACGAATGGCACTTGTAGTCATGGTGGAGTTTTGTTTCTCAACTCCTCTTGCTACCATACAGAGATGCTTTGCCTCACAAATTACCATTACGCCTAAAGGTTCAAGATGCTCCATTAAAGCATCTGCAATCTGGCTTGTCATTCGCTCTTGGATTTGGAGTCTTCTCGAATATATTTCAACCAATCTTGCCAGTTTAGACACCCCCACAACCTTACCATTTGGAATATACCCAATTGATACTTTGCCGTAGAACGGGATAAAGTGATGCTCACAAGTTGAATAAAATTCTATATCTTTCAGGATTACCATTTCTCTACATGAACCGTCTTTAAATATTTTTAGAATATCTTTAGGGTCCTGCTTGTATCCCCCAAATAACTTTCCCCAGCTTCTTACCATTCTATCCGGGGTTTCTTGCAATCCTTCGCGAGTTGGGTCTTCTCCTATGTAAGAGAGTATCTTTTCTATTGAATTTTTAATATTTTTTGAAGCTGTATTGATAGCGTCCATTCTGGATTCTCCTTTATTTTATTTATTGTGTCTTGATAATTGATTATCCCATTATCATCACATGGTTGCAAATATTTATATTGAAAATCAGCATTATCATATTGAGTTAAATCCTGCCCGGTATAAATCACCTTTAACTCATCCCCTTTTTTGATTAACCAATTCTCTTTCGGTGAGACTGTTACCCAGTCAAAGTTTGATGCAATCGGCATAGTGCCATTTGTTTCTAAATGTACTTTTTTCCCAAGTAATCTAATCTTCTTGATAAGATTATTCCAGCCCTGAGCATTAGGTTTAATTTGGATAGTTGGCTCACCTCCAGTAAATATTATGGTATCAGTATTATGCCTTGCTATCTCGTTCATAATCTCTGCTTCTGACATCTCAGTAAATGTATCATGCTTGGTGTCACAAAATGAACAATTTAAATTACAGCCAGAAAATCTGATAAAGGTTACATACCTTCCTGCATGCCTCCCCTCTCCCTGTATGCTTGAAAAAAATTCATTGATTTTATATTTCATATATTGCCCTGTTTCCTTCGCTTTCAATTACTTTTGCTTTATAACAGTTTGGGACGGTTTCAACTATCCATTTTGCTATATTTTCGGCAGTAGGATTGAAAGGTAATGCCTCATTAAGGTTCTTGTGATCTATTTTGGAATGAATAAGTTTTTTGATTTCAGTAAAATCAATTACCATTCCATTTTTATTGATGGTTTCAGATTTACAATAAATATCAATTATCCAGTTATGCCCATGAAGATTTTGACATTTGCTTTCATAATCAAGATGAAGTTTATGACTTGCTGAAACTTCAATTCGTTTTTTTATTCTATACATTTCTATCTCCTTTATATTCGGTTAAATCCTTCACTCCTGCCAGATTAAAAGCCTCTTTTCTTTCTATGCAGGTCCCACACTTACCACAATGTTTTTCTTTTCCGTTATAGCATGAATATGTTTTCGACATAATAGATTCAATGTCCATCTTTTTCCCAAGTTCTACTATTTGATCTTTTCTAATCTCTACAAAGGGGGGAAATAACATAACCTTATTATAGGTTCCCTCTGTCATTGCCTTAGAAAACATATCACTAAAAGACTGTCTGCAATCTGGATAAATTGCATGATCTCCAAAATGAGAACCATATACCACTGTGTTAATTTTCAAATCCTCTGCCATAGCAGTTGCATAAGAAAGCATTATACCATTACGAAAAGGGACAACGGTACTCATCATGCTTTTATCTTCATAATGTCCATTAGGTATTGCCTGTTCATTATTTAGTAAGGATGAATTAAGAAAACTTAGGTCAATATCAATTTCTACTAACCTATCCCCAAATATAAGCCTTGCTGCCTCTCTTTCTCTTTTGTTATGCTTAGAGCCATAACTAAAATTTAACGGGATTAATTCCCTGTATTTCATCACTTTTTCCATATAATAAAATGCTACTGTCGAATCTAATCCACCGGAGCAAATACATATTGCTTTTTTATTCATTTTTACCCTCCAGATATCTGCTAAACCTTACCCATTCTTTAAAATTGTGCATCGCTGTTTTATGACTTTTAACTCTTTTCCCTTCTGGTTTATCTATTTTCACCATTTTATCTCCCTTGAAGAAATATACTGCCCCAAATCTATTTCCTGATAACCATGAAGTTGAATCTATTGAATAAAACTTATACTTCTTTATGCCTTCCATATTGGTAAACCCTAACGCATGAACCTTGCATTTCTGCTCTTTTGCCGTGTTTAAGAACCAAGTGAAATGGTGAAAGTCTTTTGCTGTTATTTCTCTGGAAACGATTCCCCCAATAGCAACATAATTATATTCACTAACCATTTTCAACCAATACTCCTTGCCTCTTGATTTATGCCAAACCGGAATACATCTTTTGCCGGTTTCTTTTTCAAGCCTTTCTCTTAGTCTTTCCACCTCTTTGATGCCTACAATGCTATCAATATCCAACTCAAAAAATAACTTAATATCATATTTATTTATGAATGCTATATATTCTGTTAAATAATCATCCCAGTTCAACCCCTTTTTAGAATTTTGCATGAAAGTAAATGCTCCTGAATCTAAGAGGAAAGATTTAAACCTACCAAGGAGGGGAAACATCCATGGCTTATCTCGAATATAATAATAACTTTCCAGGACATTTATATTATATTCCTCTGTTTCTTTTATCAGTCCCTGTTTATTATTTTCTCCCGCCAAAAATAATCTCATAGTTTCTCCATCTAATTTAATTCTCTGATCATAAGTACCAGCCAAATATAATGTCATTTTTTTCCACTCCGCTATTAGGTTTCCCTTAATAGCCCCTGCTAAATATATCTTCATATTTCAATTTCTTCCCCACAATGAGGACAGGTAATAATTCTTGCTTCCTTTTCCTTACCTTTTTCTCCTTCTTCGAAAAAATCATCAATATTCCCCTTATATGATTCTTCCTCAAACCCAAACCCATCCATATCCATGTCAATATCATTTAGCTCCAGTTCCAGCTTCTCAAAATCCCAAACTGCAATCTCACCTGTTTTGTTATCAGCCAATCTAAACGCCTTCACCTGATCAGGGGTGAGATCGTCAGCTAAAATTACAGGTACAGTTTTTAGTCCTAACTTAGTGGCAGCTTTAAGCCGCGTATGTCCTGTAATTATCACATTGTCC
>CAYPOW010000351.1:0-3330 GCA_964412145.1 uncultured Draconibacterium sp. | reverse complement strand
AAAACAATAAAAGCAAGAATGATGACTTTAAAAAATATTCTAAAGAAAGGGTTTTTAACAATTTTGTTTTTGGCAATTCTCTTTTTTATCTATTCCTTAATTCCGAGAGTTAGCTATTCAAAAAACTCATATGGACAAAATTTAGAAGAGTCAAAATTATTAACGAATGCCTTTAAAGAAGAATTAAGAGGATTTGTTAAAGATACGGCTCGTAGAATGCAAACTGTTATTGCTGTTCATAATGGAAAAGTTCTATTTGAAGAAGGTGATACAAAAAAAATTATAAATTGTCATTCTGCACGAAAAAGTATAATGAGCCTACTCTTTGGAATTGCACAAGACCAAGGTTTTTTAAAGCTAGAAGAAACTTTAGCTGAGTTAGGAATAGATGAAAGCAAGACTCCTTTAACGGAAATAGAAAAATCTGCTACAATTAAAAACTTATTAATGTGTACATCAGGCATTTTCCTTAAAGCTGAGGCAGAACACGATTGGGCAGATGATATTCGACCAAAAAGAGGACAATACAAACCCGGAGAATACTTTTTTTACAATAATTTTGACTTTAATGTTTTAGGCGCAATTTTAGAAAAAAAAACAGGAATGTCTATTGGGGCGTTTATGGAAAAATACTTATCCATACCATTAGAAATGGAAGATTTTTCATCCAAAAATGTTGTATACAACAGCCCTTGGCCAGTTCCCAATAAGACAAATTCAGATTATCCGGTTTTTTGGATTTATATGAGTGCTAGAGATTTTGCAAAAGTTGGTGTTTTGCTTTCACAAAATGGACAATGGAACAATCAACAAATTGTGTCCAAAAAATGGCTAGAGGAAAGTTTACAGCCCTATTCTAGATTAGATTCATATGAAGATTTATATAATCCTTATGAAGCATTCTCATATTCTTGGTGGTTAGAGGAAGACACAAAAACAATATGGGCTGATGGATATGGCGGACAATTTTTATGTGTTGACAAAACCAGAAATTTAGTGGTGGTTCAACGAAATTTCACAGGAAATTCTTTGCTAACCTCTGGCTTGTTTTTAATGGATAAAAATCGCGATAACAACCCAAAAAGTGATTTAATTCACCTATACGATAGGATAAAAAATTATATAGATAAATCTAATTTGAAAACCCAAGAATAAGTTTGGATTTCAGTGCGGAGTTTAAAAATTGACTCAAAGCAATTGTCGCCTCTTCTTTTGTAGCATATTTTTGGAATATTTCGAGTAAATCATCGAAGCCAGACTCTTCATTCGAAAGCTTTTCCAAAAGTTCAATATGCGGATATTTGATATCGGTAAACTGCACTTTTCCCGTTTCGCTTTCGCGATGAAGGCAAACAAAATATTGACCCTTATCCTCCGAAATAATTTTTGATGCATTTTTTAAATGCACAGGATAGGTCAAGGATAAAATAGAAAGTTCTGGGTTGATAACAAAAGAGTCTCTCAACATATTTCCCTCTATTTTGAAAGTGGGAATTGCCTTGTCTTCCATCATATAGATTTCTACTTCGTACCATTCTAAGAGGAGTAAGTCGCTAAGAAATTCATACGTATGCAATAGCTTATGATCCGTTTCTTGCATATAATCCATAAGCTCTTTTGGCATTTGCCACAGCATAGGTGATTGGCAGCGATGACTGCTAAAAAACTCATCAACCAGGCTTTCCCATTCCTGATCTTCGAGCAGATCGTAAGTAAGCGGATAGGTCGACCGAAGGCTATCATCTACAATATTGTAAATAAGCTTACGGTAGCGCCCAATATTTTTTTCTTTAACACCAGGAATTGCCACATATTCGCCGCTACGGCAAAATTGAGCAAATTTATTTTGATGTTGATATGTTGAATCAAGCAATTGCATAAGCTGTGTTTTTAAGCGCTTTTGTTTTTATGGCTTTCAGCCGATTTATTTCTTGTTGTAATTCGGGGAGTTCTGGAATATTAAAATCGCGCTCCAACAAAACAGGAACATCCTTTTGAATAAGTTGCATACTAAAGTCAAATAATTCGTAAACGGGATCGATAATGGCTTCTCCATGCGTATCAATAATCAAATCGTCAGCAACTTTTGTGTGACCAGCCATATGAATATATTTAACTCTGTCGAGATCCAGGTTTTTGATAAACTCTTTGGGATTATAGTCATGATTGAAAGCGTTTACATACACATTATTCACATCCAAAAGCAGATCACAATCCGCTTCGGCTAAAACGGCATTTACAAATTCCAGTTCACTCATTTCGGCTGCAACGGGCGTATAATAACTCACAATTTCGATGGCGATTTTTTGTTCTAAAAACTCCTGAACTTGTCGAATTCTGTTCGCTACATGTTTTACGGCATCGCCAGTAAAAGGGATGGGTAGAAGATCGTAAAGGTGAGCATTATCACATTTAGAAAAGCTTAAATGCTCGGAGTAAACGAGTGGCTTATATTCTTGAATAAATTTTTTGATATTGCTCAAAAAATTGTAATCCAGTTTATCGGGGCTACCAACAGAAAGAGATAGACCATGAAGAAAGAGGGGATATTTTTCGGTGGCTTCTTTGAAAACCTTTTTCCAATAACCGCCTATACCCATCCAGTTTTCGGGAGCGACTTCTATAAAATCGGGTTTTAATGCATTCCCCAATAAGAACTCATCCGAAAAATCTTTTCTAAATCCTATACCAACCATTTATTTGTTTTTTTAAGAAACCGATCCGCCTAAACGGATCAGTCTACAAATCAACTATTCACAAAAATATTATTCTACTCCACCTTTTTTCTTGGTCTCACCACATTTGCCTTCACCACATTTAGATTCTTTGGCTTTTGATTCTGCCTTAGTTTCTGTTTTGGCTTTTGTTGTTTTTACTTTGTTGTCTTTTTTAGCATCTTCACCACATTTTCCTTCACCACACTTGGCTTCTTTTGACTTTGCTTCAGCCTTTGTTTTAGATTCGGTTTTTGTTTTTGTGGCTTCTTTAGTTTTCGTTTCTTCGCCACACTTGCCCTCACCACATTTTGCTTCAAGTGTATTGAACGCAAATTCGCTATTGTTTATAAGTTTAGCGCGAATTTCTGATCCACTACCCAATTCGTCAAAAGAAAGTGCATTCGACGCGTTTACACTAAATGCCGATCCTGTTACAATTGCTCCAGCTACTAATATGCCTCTAAAGATGTTCTTTCTTGTGTTTTCCATGATTTATTAATTTATGTTTAAGATTTATACTTATTGTTTGCAGTAATTGTCGTCGGTTTTTTAAAACCTGACAAAAATTTGATGATTAATTTTCATAAATCATATAATGTGCATACAATGAGGA
>CAYPOW010000350.1:0-3361 GCA_964412145.1 uncultured Draconibacterium sp. | reverse complement strand
GAAAAGTTACTAGTTTATTCTCAAGGAAAAAACGAATGATTTTATTAAGCATAATTTTTATGATTTTTTTTAACCTAAAAGTGCAAATGTAATTTAAAGCAAAGTTAACACTATTGCTAGCCTGTTAATTTAGGAAAGAATCATAATAGGTAAGATTGCATTAAAGATAATGCTTTTTGAATTTTTGGTGGTGGAATAACCTTAGTGAAAGCGACTAAAGAATGTTCAACAAATTGAACATCATCAAAACCTTCTGCTAATACATCAAGGTCATATCCCAGACAATTAAAATTATAAGTACATGAGTTTATTGCAAAATCATCTTCAATTTTAATTGTGAGTTTTTCGTTGTGACAACAATTCATAGGGGTATCACAACAATTGTCTGTACTAAGATTAATGCTAATAGATTTAAGAGAAGCTCCACAATAATGTTTAGATATAGACATACCAGTACTCCCCAAAAGAATTAGGAGGGCGAACAGGATATGAGCAATTTTTTTTAACATTATTATTGAACTTGATCTGCAAAGATAAGTTAAGGTAAGCCAGTAATTCCTATATAATTATTCAAAAGACTTATATAATTATAAGAAATATAGGCATAGAAAATGCTGAGAATGATTTAATTAGTGTTATTTAAGAAACAGAAAGACTCATAAAATCCTCCCCTAAAACCGAGTTTAAACGAAAAATTAATTCTTTGGCATTATCCATAGAAAAAACCATTGGTGGTTTTATTTTCAGCACATTATGGTCTTTTCCATCGGTGCTCATTAAAACACCTAGGTCTTTCATTCGATCAGCCAAGTAGCTCGCCTGGTCAGGCAATGGATTTTTGTTTTGATCGACTAATTCAAAACCAATAAATAATCCTTGTCCTCTTACATCACCAATTATTGGATATGTCTTTTGTAAATTAAGAAGCTCCTCCTTTAAATAATCCCCTGCTAGCAGAGCATTTTCCTGCAATCGCTCTTCTTTTACAACGCGCAAAACCTCCAGTCCAATGGCACAGGAAACGGGATTTCCTCCAAACGTATTAAAATATTCCATTCCGTTTGCAAAGGCGTCGGCTACTTTTTGTGTGCAAACTACAGCCGCTAATGGATGCCCATTTCCAATGGGTTTTCCAATAGTCACAATATCCGGAATTACATTATGCAACTGAAATCCCCAAAAAGCGCTTCCAACGCGGCCACAACCTGTTTGAACTTCATCGGAAATGCAAATTCCTCCTGCTTTCCGAACTAAATCGTAGGCGATAGCCAAATAATCTTTCGGAAGTTCTATTTGACCTCCGCAACTCACAATACTTTCTGCAATAAAAGCGGCAATATTTCTTCTCTTTGAGCGAATAAAATCTATTTTTTCTTGAATAAATGATGCGTATTTTATCGTTGTATTTCGACCTTGAAAAATTCCGCGATAAGAATCGGGGAGGGGAACTATATGCGTAAATTCGGGTGCTCCACTTCCGCCCTTTCCATCAAATTTATAGGAACTGATATTGATGCAGGCATTTGTGTTTCCATGATAGCCAACTTCCAAAGCAATAATGTCTTTTTGGCCTGAGTAGGCGTTGGCCATTCGTAAGGCCAGTTCATTGGCTTCACTTCCCGAGTTAACAAAATGAACTACAGATAGTTCCGTAGGAAAAGTACTTAAGAGTTCTTTTGCAAAGGCGTTGATATTTTCGTGTAAATAACGTGTATTTGTGTTGAGTACGGCAATTTGTTCCTGAGCAGCTTTAACAACCCTGGGATGTTCGTGACCAACATGAGCAACGTTATTTACAGTATCCAAAAATTTGCGACCCGAATTATCTAACAAAAAAGCACCAGCTCCCCGAAGCATTTTTAAAGGTTCGCTGTAGGATAAACTCAGGCTTTTTCCCAAATG
This sequence comes from uncultured Draconibacterium sp., assembly GCA_964412145.1. Classification (GTDB taxonomy): domain Bacteria; phylum Bacteroidota; class Bacteroidia; order Bacteroidales; family UBA12170; genus UBA12170. Next base: position 1,459 of record CAYPOW010000350.1, on the reverse strand, counting down.
GTTTTGTCGGTATTCAATTGTTTCCTTCTCATTCGAAATTGACTTTGGCTCCAATGCCTGAAGATTAAAAAACACATTTGGATTTGGACAGATACTCTTCCAGACCCTTTTTTCATTTGGAAAAGCAACTCCTGGAAAATCATGTTGGTATTCTAACATATTCAGCATCAGCTGAAAGTGGAGATGAGGTGCCCAGCTTCCATTTTCGGTACTTTTTCCAACATTAGCAATCAATTCTCCTTTTTTGATGGTTTTTCCATCCTGATGAAGAGTTAAAGTGCTTTTACTTAGATGTCCATAGAGGCTGTAGAAAAGAACTCCCTCTTCTGTTTTATGCTCCAATATGAGGGTTGGACCATAATCTTTGTAATGGTTATTGTTGAAAAGGCTGATTATTTTTCCATCAAAAAGAGCGTGAATTGGCGTTTCTGCTTCTACCCAAAAATCAATTCCTAAATGCACACTTCGATATTCGGAACCGCTGTTTCCTTCCTTTTTGTAGGCATCTGTAATATAAAAAGGACGTGTTTCCAAATATCCTCCAGCCGGAATAGCATAAGACATACTTTTCCTTTTCTGTTGGATCTTAAAATTGAATAACTCATTGTCGTTATACTCAGTTTCGTGTCCAATCCAAGTACTTGATACGTACATATCCAGCGAATTAACAGAATTCAAATTTAATGTGGGAAAAAGATCTGCGAGTGAGCGATTTTGTTTCTTCGCCCAAGTTGTAAAATTTATTTCGTCAGGATGAGCCGTAAAACCACAAGCTTCTCTGAAAGAATAATGAGCAATATTTTCGTTGATATTGATCCATTTTTCCAATACATCCCAGGCTGCCTTTTCGCTAATCAACAAGTACTCATTATCAGGTTCTTGTTTTTTATTTATCGCCGATTTTGTAAGGCTGATTACTAAACGTATGGCTACTAAATTATAGAGTACACTCAATTCTTCCACCATTAAAGGAAAGGTTTGGTGGTATCCTTTAACTATTGGTAAAGCAGCCTGAAGTGCATCGGGTTTTTGCATCACTGCATAGGCAATAGCGATAGCTAAATCGTTGATTATCTGTGTATAAATAGCATCGCCATAATCGATTATGGCGATTACCTGAGGATCAATCAAATCCTTGCTGACGATAATATTGTTGTCATTGGCATCGTTGTGAACAACTCCTTTTCGCAAAGTATTATAAACAGGTTGAATCTTATTAAATCGATTAAGAAAATGAGTAAGAAGTTCTTGTTGTTTTGCTGGGAACAGATGCAAATATTCTTTTGTCCATAATGCCTGAGCCAGATCCCATTCCATTTTACGGTGTGCCACAGGATGGTCGAAACCCTCAAATGCTTTTGTTAAATTGCCTGCTTGCTCTCCCAAACTAAAAAGAAGATCTTCTTTTTGAGGATTAACAGATGACCAAATTCGACCATCTATCCAGCTAAGTAATCGT
>CAYPOW010000349.1:0-3373 GCA_964412145.1 uncultured Draconibacterium sp. | reverse complement strand
GCGCAAGGGCTATATAGAGCAGGTTTCAGTTTTAGTACCCTAGGTTTGGAATATAATTAATAATGAGCAAGTTATTTAGTAAATCCAACTTGCTCATTTTTTATGAGTAATTATTTCATGTCCATTAAATGGTTTTGTAGCTTTGAAGATGCTATTCTGATAGATTAATATTTTACTTAACACAAACAAATGCAATGCAAAAAAAGAAACTGAAATTTGCGATGCTACTTTTCCTTTTTATGGGGATGATAAGTGGCGTGAGTGCACAAAATGATGTCCGCTTGATGCGATATCCTGATGTGAACAAAAATTTAATAGCCTTTGTATATGCTGGCGATATTTGGTCGGTAGATACTAAAGGTGGCGATGCAATTCGCTTGACCTCGCACAAGGGAATGGAATTATTTCCGAAAATTTCTCCTGATGGGCAATGGATCGCTTTTTCTGGTGAGTATTCAGGAAGCCGTCAGGTTTATGTGATGCCAGCTAAAGGAGGCACACCTCGCCAGATGACTTATTACAATTCGGTTGGATTAATGCCTCCTCGCGGTGGTTTCGATAATGTCGTTTTAGATTGGACGCCTGATAGCGAGTCAATTTTAGTGCGTATGAATCGCACCCCTTTTGGCGAACGAAACGGAAGATATTATAAGGTGAACTTAAATGGAGGTTTGGAAGAAGCTTTGCAGATTACTGAAGGCGGAATGGGCGTTTATTCTCCTGATGCTAAGAAAATCTGTTTTACTCCAATCAGTCGTGAATTCCGTACTTGGAAACGTTATAAAGGTGGACGTGCTGCTGATCTTTGGATTTACGATTTAGATAAAGATCAATCGGAGCGTATCACAAAATTTGTTGGCACTGATCAAATTCCATCTTGGTATAAGGATGCGATTTACTTTGCTTCTGATCGCGACTTGAAATTGAATATCTATAAGTACGATATTCCAACTAAAAAGATCACGCAGATGACCCATCATAAGACTTTTGATGTGATGTGGCCTTCAGGTGAGAATGGACAATTGGTTTACGAGAATGGTGGACAATTATTCAATCTGAACTTGGAAACAGGTAAAGAAGAACGTGTTATCGTTAATATTCATTTCGATAATCCGAATATCCTGCCTTATTACAAGAATGTGAAGGACTTCGTTCAGGGAGTTGCTGTTTCTCCTTCGGGAAAGCGTGCGTTATTCAATGCTCGTGGTGATATTTTTTCAGTTCCAGCGAAGAATGGTCCAAGCATCAACTTAACACAAACGCAAGGTGTACGCGAGACTGCACCGACTTGGTCGCCTAATGGGAAATACATTTCGTATTATTCTGATGCAACTGGTGAGTACGAGATCTATTTGCTTGAAAATAAAAAGGGAGCAAAGGCTAAGCAAGTCACATTTGGCTCATCGGCTTGGATGTACGATGCAAAATGGTCAGCGAATAGTAAATACCTCCTTTTCTTCGATCGCAGTTTGAAACTGAAATACCTTGATGTTGAAAGTGGAAAAGTAAAAGTGGTTGATAACGCTGTGCGAAATGAAATAAGGGAATACAATTTCTCTCCAGATTCGCAATGGATTACCTATTCAAAAGAAAGTGCCAATAGCCAATCTGCTATTTGGGTGTACAATCTTAAGAATGGTAAACATATCCAGTTAACAAACAATACGTTTAGCGATTCGGATCCTGTTTTTTCTCAGGATGGCGATTTTATTTTCTTCTTATCCAATCGCGATTTTAACCTGGATTTTTCAAGCTTCGAATTCGACTATTTATACAACAATGCAACGCGTATTTATGCCATTGCTTTGAAAGAAAATGGACCGAAACTTTTTGCGTTGAAAAATGATGTTGAAGAAGTTGCGAGTGAGGATAAAGAAGATGATAAGAAATCGGATCCGGAATTGACAGTAGAAATAGACTTTAAGAATATTGCAAATCGCATTTCAGTCTTTCCTTTGTCATCAGGAAACTATAGCAATTTAACGGCTGTTGATGGAGGAATTCTATTTTCAACTCAAGGCGGATTGCATCGTTATGATATTGCAAAAGAGAAGGACGAACTTGTCTTAAAACAAGTATCAAATTTTTCACTTTCTGGTAACGGAAAAAAGATTATGTATCGTTCAAAATCGACCTATGGTATTGTTGATGTTAGCGCTGGACATAAAGTAGGAGATGGTAAACTCGATCTTGCTGGATTGGAAATGAAAATTGATCCAAAGAAAGAGTGGAATCAGATTTATACGGATGGCTGGAGAATTTTCCGCGACTTCTATTACGTGGCAAATATGCATGGAATTGATTGGGAACAGATTAAAGCCAATTACAATTTATTGATGCCTTATGTGAGTCATCGTGCTGATCTGGATTATATTCTGGGTGAAATTATTTCGGAAACGAATACGGGTCATGCTTATGTGAATTATGGTGATTTTGAGAAAGTGAAGCCCATAGAAACAGGTTTGTTGGGCGCTAAACTAAAAGCAGATACAAAATCAGGAAAATATATTATTTCTAAGATTTATGCAGGTGAAAACTGGACACCTAATCGCAGATCGCCATTAACAGAACAAGGCGTGAATGTGAAAGAGGGTGATTTCCTTTTGAGCATCAATGGACATAGTTTGAATCTGGACGTTAATCCATACTTGTATTTGGAAAATACCGTTGGCAAAATGATTCAAATTACCGTGAACTCTAAGCCTAGTTTCGAAGGCGCAAAAACGCTTACTATTAAACCTATCGCTTCGGAACTTGAGCTATTGTATCTAAATTGGGTGAATGAGCGCCGTGAGATTGTGAATAAATTATCTGATGGTAAAATCGGTTATATCCACGTCCCTAACACAGCTTTTGAAGGAAATCGCGAGTTGCACCGAGGCATGTATGCTTATCACGATAAGGACGCTTTAATTATTGATGAGCGTTATAATGGTGGTGGATTTATTCCCGATCATATGGCTGATTTATTGGATCGCAATGTGCTTTCTTACTGGCATCGTAGAGGTTTAGAACCCACGCAAACACCAGGTATTGCACACGATGGACCCAAAGCCATGTTGATTAACCATTATTCTTCGTCAGGAGGAGATGCTTTCCCTTATTATTTCAGAAAAAAAGGTCTAGGTAAACTTATTGGTACGCGCACTTGGGGTGGACTTGTGGGTATGTCGGGCAATGCAGGCTTGGTTGATGGTGGTTATATTGCCGTACCTCGTTTTGGTATTTTTGATGAAAATGAGAAGTGGATTATCGAAGGTATTGGCGTTTATCCTGATGTTGAGGTTTACGATGAACCCCATAAGGTTGCCAAGGGAATCGATCCTTCAATAGAGAAAGCTGTTGAAATGCTTTTGAAAGAATTGAAAGAGAA
>CAYPOW010000348.1:0-3374 GCA_964412145.1 uncultured Draconibacterium sp. | reverse complement strand
TGGATTATGTTGTTGTTAAAATTCCGCGTTGGGATCTTGGCAAATTCGATGGCGTTTCACATTTACTTGGCTCTTCTATGAAAAGTGTTGGAGAAATTATGGCGATTGGTCGTAGTTTTGAAGAAAGCATTCAAAAAGGACTTCGAATGATTGGCCAGGGAATGCATGGTTTCACTGCCAATAAAGACATCAAAATTGATTCTATTGATGAGGCTCTACAAAACCCTACTGATGAACGGATATTCAGCATTGCCCTTGCACTCAAAAAAGGATACAGCGTACATAAAATTAACGATTTAACAGGTATAGACACATGGTTCTTAGAGAAGCTACACAATATCCTTCGGATAGAAAATGAGCTGTCTCTTTTTAATTCCATCGAAGAATTAAGTAACGATCGTTTGCGTACTGCTAAAAAAGCTGGTTTTTCCGATTTTCAATTGGCTCGCATCGTTCTAAAAAGTGATGATTATTCCATTGATGAGGATATGAGTAGAATTAGAACCTATAGAAAATCAATAGGAATTGTACCCGTGGTGAAGCAAATCGATACATTGGCAGCCGAATATCCTGCTCAAACAAATTATTTGTATCTGACCTATCATGGGAGTAGTAATGACATTGAATATCAACATAATAATAACTCTATAATTGTTTTAGGATCAGGTGCTTACCGTATAGGCAGTAGTGTAGAATTTGATTGGGGAAGTGTAAATGCCTTAAACGAAATTCGCAAGCAAAATTACGAAGCCGTGATGATAAATTATAATCCTGAAACGGTAAGTACGGATTACGATGTATGCGATCGCCTCTATTTCGACGAATTGTCATTGGAAAGAGTTCTCGATATTGAAGACCTTGAAAAATCGAGAGGGATTATTGTTTCCGTCGGTGGCCAAATTCCAAATACTTTGGCTATGCGTCTACATAAGCTAAATGTCCACATTTTGGGTACTTCAGCTATTTCAATTGATCGGGCAGAAGACCGACATAAATTCTCCAGTATGCTTGATAATTTAAGCATTGATCAGCCCAAATGGCAAGAATTAAGCAGTATTGATGATATTTTTCAATTTGCTGATGGAGTTGGATTTCCTTTGCTAATAAGACCATCCTATGTACTTTCAGGTGCAGCTATGAATGTGGTTTCCAACAAAATAGAATTAGAGCATTTTCTAACTCTGGCAACCAGTGTTTCCAAAAAACACCCTGTTGTGGTTAGTCAGTTTATCGAAAATGCTAAAGAAATAGAATACGATGCTGTTGCTGAATATGGAGAGATAAAACTCTATGCTATTTCAGAGCATATCGAATTTGCCGGTGTTCATTCCGGCGATGCTACCTTGGTATTTCCTCCACAGAAAATTTATTTTGAAACCATTCGGAGAATCAAAAAAATTGCCCGACAAATTGCAAAAGAGCTTCAGATATCAGGCCCTTTCAATATGCAGTTTCTAGCAAAAAACAACGAGGTAAAAGTGATTGAATGCAATCTAAGAGCCTCACGAAGTTTTCCTTTTGTGTCAAAAGTTTTAGGCGAAAATTTTATTGAAGCAGCCACCAAAGTGATGCTTCGAATCCCTATTACAAAACCTCCCAAATCTATTTTCGATATTGATCATATTGGAATCAAAGCATCGCAATTTTCATTTTCGAGGCTCACAAAAGCAGATCCCGTATTGGGTGTCGATATGTCCTCAACCGGTGAAGTGGGGTGCATTGGCAATGATATGAACGATACCATCTTAAAAGCAATGCTATCTGTAGGTTATACCATTCCAAAAAAGGCAATTCTGCTTTCTTCTGGCGATACGCGATCGAAGGTGGAACTGATCAATCCTTCAAAACTACTGATTGAAAAAGGATTAAAAATATATGCCACACAAGGAACACATGATTTTTTGAAGAAGAACGATATTCCATCAGAAGTACTGCATTGGCCAGACGATCAGAGACATCCTAACTCTTTGGATTATTTGAAAGAAAGAAAAATTGATTTTGTTGTCAATATTCCAAAAAATCTTTCAAATGACGAGTTAAATAATGATTATACTATTCGTCGGGCCGCTATAGATTTAAATATTCCTCTAATAACAAATGCAAGACTGGCCAATGCTTTTATTACTGCATTTTGCTCGCTGGAAATTGATCAGATAAGTATCCAACATATGGGATCGTATTTTGAATAACTAAGAATAAATAAAAATGTATTGAGTCAATTGGGTTTCCTTATTGGCTCTTTTTTTTACATTTGCATAGCAAAATTAAAATGCAATGATAAAAGACTTCCAAGGCACCAAATACAGACTAAAAAGCTTCAAAACAGGGAATGAATTCGACGACAAAGGATGGACGCTTGATGCACCCGACGAAAGCGAGCCTACTTTAATTCGCGCCATCTACGAAAAGAAACAGCTAATATTAGGTGACCAATCTCAGGGTTTTTATCAATTTGCTGACTGGCTGCCCATTCGAACTACACTTGAAGGTTCTGCTACACCCATAAGCTTTAAAAGTGAAGGTTTAGCCAAGGCGCTCGGATTATCAAATCTATATATCACCTTTAGTGGATATTGGCCAGAAAAAGGGGCGCAAATGAAAACCTGTTCTTTCAAAGAAACAGAAGCGTATGCTGTCCTTGGAAGAATTCCTGAAGATTTTGATAAAGTTTTGGTAGTTGCTTCAGCTGGAAATACAGCTCGTTCATTTGCAAAAGTTTGCTCAGATAACAAGATTCCTTTGTTGCTATTTGTTCCTGAGGATAATTTGAAAGCGCTTTGGTTTGATACTCCAATAAACGATTGTGTAAAACTGATTTCCTCAGCAAAAGGAAGCGATTATTTTGATGCAATTCACTTGTCAAATATTGCCTGCGAAATGGACGAATATGTAGCTGAAGGTGGAGCTAAAAATGTTGCTCGACGCGATGGAATGGGAACCACTACCCTTTCAGCAGCAACTACAATTGGTAAAATTCCGGAATATTATTTCCAGGGGGTTGGAAGTGGAACAGGAGCCATTGCAGCTTGGGAAGCTAATTTACGATTATTAGAAGATGGAAGATTCGGAAAGACTAAGATGAAACTGTTTGTTTCTCAAAACATTCCATTTCAGCCTCTCTATGAAGCCTGGAATATTGATTCAAGAGCCTTGCTCCCACTGGACGATGGTTTAGCACGCGAACAAGTTGAAACAATTTTAGCCAAAGTTTTAAGCAATCGAAAACCACCTTATTCTATTTATGGTGGACTTTATGATGCCTTGAAAGACAGTAATGGTGAAGTTTTACTCGTAAATAACGAGGATGCACTGGAAGCTGCCAAACTGTTTGAAGATACCGAAGGTATTGATATTCATATTGCTGCATCGGTTGC
>CAYPOW010000347.1:0-3380 GCA_964412145.1 uncultured Draconibacterium sp. | reverse complement strand
AAAGTGTCATAGACTGGATTTCTGCTGTATTTACTGATGTAGAGAGTGAGATGTGCGGACTTGAATGGGGTCGCCTTTATGAAACATATCATAAAAAAGCGTATGACCCGAAAAAGGTATCAGCAGAGGTACAAAAGCTCTACGCTGACCCGTATGTCAAAAATCGCAAAGGTATTTTTGAATATATCCTTGGCGGTAAAAAGGACACGAAATTACTTTATGTCCGGGTTTTTGATGAGGCAACAAAAAATTCAGTTTATTCAACACAGACCAAGAAGGCTGAAAGCAATGGCAAATCAAATTGCCCACTATGCGCTATTGGCCATGTGGTAAACAAGAGCAAAATTTGGAAATTGGCAGAAATGGACGCTGACCACGTAACAGCATGGAGCAAAGGAGGCGCAACAGATGCCAAGAACTGCCAAATGTTATGTAAGACACACAATCGAGCAAAAGGAAATCGGTAAAACAAATGAAAAAAATTGCCAACTGCTATGCAAAGATGATAACAGGAGAAAATCGGGAAAGTAAATGCAACTCAAGAAATTGACTTAGAATTGAAAAAAATAGACTTACATATTCATACAGTATCCAGCATCACCGACTCTGACTTTGAGTTCAGTTTAGAAAAGTTAAATGAGTATGTTGAAAAGCTGGAAATTGACTGTATTGCAATTACAAACCATAATCTTTTTGTTCAAGAACAATTTACTGAGATTAATGACAATTTGAATATTTATGTTCTACCCGGTATTGAAATTGATTTAGAAGGTAGTCATTTATTGCTAATTTCTGATAACAATGAAATATCCGATTTCTCTCAAAAGTGTAATCAGATACAATCTTTAATCACTTCAAGTGAAGATTCCATTACTGTTGAGAAGCTTCAAGAAATTTTCATAAACCTCGATAAATACTTGCTAATACCACATTATGACAAGAAGCCAAATATTAGCCAAGCTACCTTAAACAAACTCAATGGATTTGTTTCTGCTGGAGAAGTTACAAGCATCAGAAAATTCAAGTCCTGCATAAAAGATAAAGGCGGGTTAACCCCTGTGCTATTTAGCGACTCACGTTTTTCTACCGTATTAGAGTCATATTCTCCAAGGCAAACGTATATAGATTTAGATGAAATCACATTATCTGGTATTAAATCCTGCCTATTTGACAAAAGCAAAGTCTTCTTATCAAAGGATGATGGAAACGACTTATTCCAAGCATCTGAAAATGGCCTAATGCTATCCACTGGTCTGAATGTGATTCTTGGTGAACGTTCCTCTGGCAAAACATGGACATTAAATACAATATCGACATCTTTTGAAAACGTCAAGTATATTAAACAATTCTCATTACTTCAAAATGATGAAGAGAAATTTAAAGACCTGCTCAGTAGAAGACAGAGTAGTGTTTCAGAAGCATATTTACGTGAGCTAAAAACCGTACTTGAAGATATTACAAAAGTTGAAATACGTCAAAATGAAAAGGAAATTAAAGAATATATAAATTCTCTACTAAAGTATGCCTCAGAAAATCAAAAAGCTGATGCATTTTCTAAAACCAAACTCTTTAGCGAAAATTTATTTTCGGAAAAAAAACTTGACAGCATAAAGAAAATAATTGATGCCGTTAAGACCCTCATCATTAATTCGGAGTATCGAGAAATTATAGATAGGCACATTTCAACAAAAGACTTAAAAGCACTAATTATAGACTTGATTGAGAATCACAACAGTACAACAGAAGAAAATCTAAAAAAGGCATGGCTAAATGATTTGATTTCGGATATTCAAAGTCAGTTACAATTTAGAACAACCTCAACCTTCCCCAAAGATATAGACTTCTACAAAATATTGATGGATTATGAAAAGGTTAAACGCTTTTCAAAAACCATCAATAACCTAAAAATTGAGAAAGAGATAGATAGCAAGAATATTAGGGGGTTCAAAATCATCGCAAAATCCAAAAAGTATACTGGTGCACAACAGCTCAAGAATAAAAGCAAAAGGAAAATTTCATTCAGTGAACCATTTGATAATTATGATAATCCATACGATTTCTTGCAATGTCTCAAGAAAATAGATTTAGAAGAAACTGATTTTTACAAATACTTCATACATATAGATTATGAAACTCTGAATAAGGATGGATTTACGGTTTCAGGAGGTGAAAGATCTGAGTTTAATCTCCTTCACGAAATCAATGATGCCTTAAAACATGACATTCTCTTAATTGATGAACCAGAATCGTCTTTTGACAACATATTTCTGAAAAGTGAAGTAAATGAATTATTAAAAGAAATTTCAAAGACAATACCGGTAATCATAGTAACTCACAACAGTACCGTTGGTGCCTCAATTCGCCCAAACTATATTGCATGTACAAGAAAAATAGTTGAGAATGGAACTGTGAAGTACAAAATATATTTTGGGCATCCATCTGACACGCAGCTTAAATGTGCTGATGGTGAAACTATAGATAATTTTGAGGTAATGCTCAACTGTTTAGAAGCTGGAGAAGAAGCATATAACAAAAGAAGAACTGAATCATATGAAATACTTAAAAATTGAGGACAGCAAAGGTTTTTATCTAAAAACAAGTGACACAGAAAGTGACACTTGGGTGGAAATAGATAAAATAACCAAAGATGATTTGATGCTTTTACTTAACAAAGCAATTTCGACAGACTTTGAAATGGATGAGTTTAAGGAAGAAAATATAAGCCATGCAGCACATCAAATAGTGTACAAAAATATATTTGAAAAGTTTTCGGAGTTAATCAGTAACAAAACAAAGTTTAAAGATGAGAGCGAGAGCTTATACAAGGATGCCATCGAGAAATATAGTACCTCGGAGGAAAATGAAAATTAAAAAAACTACCACAGCTCTGGCGCGAGATTGTATCCCGCATCCAACGGTCGACAGTCCCTTTCCAACCATTGACAGATACGTTTCAACACACGCCAGACAGGTTCCAACAACAGCAAGACCCAATTCAACGGCAGACAGACCCAATTCAACGAGTGACAGATTCAATTCAACGACCTACACCTGCAATTATGACACAATCACATATAATTCAACGGCTGACACATGCTATTTTGAAACATACAGACATAATTCAACAGAAAACAGAATCATAAAAGAGCCAACGCTTCGCAGCACAGCACATTTGCAATTCGCACAAGCCCACTCACTAGCCAAAAATTGCAAAAGAGCTGTGCTGCCCATCCCCAAAAAGACCCTCCCAAAAAAAACTATTTCTAATTTGGTGTTCTAATATAAGTTTGTAGTAATGCAATTTTAATATTATCCATAAACCATTAACATAGACGAAGAATTTTCCCTTTTACAGTTGCTAACAGGCGTTAAAATTAATT
>CAYPOW010000346.1:0-3380 GCA_964412145.1 uncultured Draconibacterium sp. | reverse complement strand
ATTTTTTGCTAATGACATTTTATAGCTTTTAATTGCCTTAAATATAACGTTCGACTATTAAAAAAGTTACATCTTTAGGATTGACCATTTTATGGAAAAACAAATATTCATTAACAATCTAATCAGGAATATCCAATAATAAGTCCTTTAGCACTTTTCAAATAATAATTATTTAATTTTTCAAATTAAACTGTTTTATTTCGATACAGTTCGCCTTTGGGGTAAGTTAAGATAAACGCATACCACCTGGTAAAAAGCTGAAAGGGAATTCCTTCGTTTTCAGTTTTCGCCACTGGAATTTTGTTTTTCATTTTGATGGAGATTTTAACACCATCCAAGAAATCAGTGAATTCATCTTCTTTAATGATATCTTGCGGATAAAATCGAATTGTATTATTGATCTTTACAGCCAGGCCCATCGTCAATTTGGGTAATGAATTATCAACTTTTGGCAAGGTCTTTTCAAAATGAGGCGGCAACCAGTTTTTATTGTTCTTACCTAATATCACTTTAATTACAAACCTCATTATGCTTCTGTAAAACTTCTTTTGACCTGAAATATAAATTGGGAGGTTCGGGTTTTTTTTGAGTTCTTCTCCTAAAGTGGTCATTTTAAGCGAGCCTATAAAATCCAGGGTTTTATCTTGATGATGCCCAAACAATGCTTCACCGGTTAAATGATTCCATAAAGTTTTTGTTTCTGTATCTTCAAAAATCTGCTGTCCATTGTAAACACCCGTTTCCCTGAAATAATGAAGTTTATTGTCGATCATAGGGCTTAACAAAACGCCTGCATTGCATACTCCACAAAATGTGAGAATAAAATCAACATCATTAATTTGTCCTTGAATGATATGATGATAAACAACTTCTCGCTGAAGAAACCCAACTTCCTGTCTGGATATTTCAATTAAAATGAGTTCTTCCTCAGAATTCAATTTTAGCTCTTTAATATTTACTGGCTTTTGACTTAAATACCAGGGCTTAAATTTCCCCTTTTCCCAATGAACTCTATTAATATCGAATTTTTCCATCAACGAATAAACTTTATCATAAATTTAGATTGTTGCCCAAAGGTACACTATGTTTACCGAAGCTTTATATGCACTATCCCTAATTTATAATACCGGGAATCATTCGTAAACAGTCTTATCGGGAATTCGTTTTATCATTAATTCAGCACATCAGAACGGGATATAAAATTATGGATAAAGGTGTTTTTAGGTTGGTTGGGAACTGAGTCGTTTTTACGGCAAACTCGGCGAAGCCAATTAATCTGTTGATGTGCTGAAGAGGTACTAAGGTTTATTCAATAATGAACTCTTCATCCTATTATCGTGAACCCTTTTAAGTTTTTAGATAAATTTGTAGGATGGAAAATTACAAAAGATATCTGATAGAAAGACTAGACATGAGTGATATCGACGCTGATTTGTTTCTTTCTGGATTTGAACTGGTTGAATATAATAAAGGCGATTTCTTGCTTAAAGAAGGTGATAAAAGCGATAAAATCAGGATAATATTAACTGGAGGGGCACGTGGTTTTGTAAATGTTGACGGAAAAGAAATAACAACACATTTCTATTTTGAGAACGACCATACTTACGATTATGTACAGTATTTGCTTAACCAACCTGCCGTAATCAATATTCAGGCTCTAAGTGCTATTAGAGTCATAGAGATGACAATAGCTGCTCTGGAATTTTTAAATTCAGAAATTATTGGCTTTCACAGAATGAGCTTTAACATGTTTAAAATGAATTATATTAAAGTTGAAAATGAAAGACAGGGATTTATTCTAAAAAAACCTAAAGAAAGGTATCTAGAATTATTAAAAAATAATAAGCAAGTTATTTCCAGCGTGCCACAACATCAAGTTGCCTCCTTCATTGGCATTTCTGCCGAACATTTAAGCCGAATCCGAAAAGAACTCTTCACCTCGTAATTTCTTAGCAAATATCAACGAGATTATTTTCCAATGTACCTAGTTTTGCACTGTACTATAAAATTAAGACATGGAAAACAAACAATTCAATCTCAAACAATTCGTAATCATTACCTTAATCACCAGTATCTGGATAAATATTGCTGAAGTTGCAAGAGCAATGTTAGCAGCCTTCCCGCTAATGGAAGATTTTTTTGCAGGCAGAATTCCAATCGGTGCAATGGAAATAAGCAACGCCTTAATTTGGGGTGCTTGGGACATGCTATTAACCGCCGTTTTGGTGTTTATCTTTTGGCTTTGCACAGTAGCTTTCGGAAACAACTTTAAAGCAATCCTTATTGCAGGTACAACTACGGCTTTTGCAACCATTGGTATCTTTTGGATTGCCAGTGTAAATACGGGTTTGGGCGAATGGAGCTCTGCTGCAATTATATTCCCTATTGCTTGGGTAGAAATGATTATTGGAGCTTGGATAACTTCAAAGTTGTATTCTAGAAAAAAAGCATAAATCGATAATGGCCGTTTCTAAAAATTTTCTGCAATTTGTTCTTGATCAGTTATCCGGATGGGGTAATGTGGAAATAAAGCGAATGTTTGGTGGCGCAGCACTTTATCAGGATGGATTAGCATTTGGTATGATTGCCGAAAATATCGTTTACCTTAAGGTGGATGATACAAATAGGGATAAATTTATACAGGAAGGATCAATACCATTGACGCCATTTAAAAACAATGCAACTGTATTGTCATTTTACAATGTGCCTCCCGATGTGTTTGAAGATGCTGACGAATTTGTGAAGTGGGCAAAAGAATCACTTGCTATTCAACAAAAAAGAAACCCTTTTTAGTTAAAAATCAAATGTTTAAAAAACAGATGGAAAAATTAAATATTCTTTGGACAAGCAACGATAAAGAAACTTTTAAAAATATGATTGCCATGTATTCGCTCAATTCCATAAAAAGTGGATGGTGGGATGCCGTGAATATTATTATTTGGGGTGGCTCAACCCGCCTCTCTGCTGAAGATGTTGAAGTACAAAAAGAACTACAAAAGTTGATGGGAAATGGAGTTACCATTGAAGCTTGTAAGGCCTGTGCAGATAAAATAAAAGTTTCAGCTACATTAAAAGAATTAGGCGTTGAAGTTAAATACATGAGTAAATTAACCGGCCTGATTAAAGGGAAAGAGTTTTTAATAACCGTATAGAATACTCCGATTAAAAATCATAAGGGTAGTAATTGTTTTACATAAAACACTAAAAACCTTCAATAAGGAGACCCTACGCACACTCAAGAAGATAGATATCATTATCGATTAATCAAAAAAAGGGCACCATATTGGCACCCTTTTGTTTTTTTGTTTTGGCTAATTTCTTTTTTGTTTGAGGCTATTCTATTAAATAAACACTAATACCATAATGTTCCTGATCGTGTG
>CAYPOW010000345.1:0-3402 GCA_964412145.1 uncultured Draconibacterium sp. | reverse complement strand
GAATAAAACTCATTCCTCTTTCTGTTAAAGCAGTAATACTCAAAGCTGGATTTACGCCTGGATTTGCAGATATAGTGGAACCATCAAAAACATACATATTTTCATATCCAAAAATGCGGTGCTGACTATCGATTACGCCTTCCTTTGCATCTTTTCCAATACAGGCTCCGCCTAAAATATGTGCTGTTGATGGTGTTCCCATAATGGTCTCCGTAAACAAAACAACAGGTTTTCCATTGATTATTTTTCCAAATTGATGCGCAACTTTATGCGCTTCAGGAATAAATGGAGTAGGCGCTTTTCCGCTAGAAAGTCTTGATTTATAGCCAAATAGCCAATGTGTTTTTAATTTCAGAGTGCTATCTAAATGTTGCATAAAAAGCAAAACGGTCGATCGTTTGGCAAAATCGTTTACAAAATAAATTTTCAACCATTTAAGCGGCGATTTAAAAGGCTCAATAAACATTTTGCCAATTCTTTTGAAGAAATTTGTTTCAAGGATCATCGGCGTAATTCCTAATCGCCAAAAGCCGGAACCTTCGCCGTATCGAACAGGTTCAAGATGACTATTTTCATCCAATTCTAAAATAGAACCTATTGCAATGCCTTTTGAAAGATTTTTATCTTTATCCAAACTCACATCCATTATCAAGGCTTCGTTATTTGTACGAATCATTTCACCCACAAGTGGACTTAGATTGGGTAAGCTTTTCTTTTTAAGTTTTAATAGGAGAGGAATAGTTCCTAAAACACCTCCAGCAAAAATGACAGATTTAGTAGTGAGGGTTTTGTTTCTTCCAAAATAAGCGGTAGAAGTATTAAAAGTTAAGCGATAACCATTTTTCCCATCCACTCCATTCAATGGAAATACATCATTTACCTCTTGCTCTGAAAAAACATTAACACCTAGTTGTTCAGCTAAATAAAGATAATTTTTATCCAATGAATTTTTAGCGTTGTGTCGGCAACCAGTCATGCAGGCTCCGCAAAAAATACAACCAGTACGTTCGGGTCCTTTTCCGTTGAAAAATGGATCGGGAACTGTTTCTTCTGGTTCTCCAAAAAACACGCTTACTTTAGTTGGTTCAAAGTTTTTTTCTTTTCCAATCTGTTTGGCGAGTGTTTTTAGCGCTAAATCGCTTTCTTCCAGATTTGGATTTATTTCTGCACCCAGCATTTTCCAAGCTTTTTCGTAATGAGGAGCTAATTCTTTTTCCCAATCTGTTAATTTGGCCCAGGTACCTGTTTTATAAAAAGCAGCTTTTGGTTTGGGCAATGTATTGGCATATACTAAGGAACCGCCACCTACTCCTACACCACTTAAAATACTGGCATGCTTGAGAAAAGTAAGCTTCTGAATTCCAAAAAGTTTAAGTTGAGGCAACCATAGCCATCGACGTAAATTCCAGTTTGTTTTAGCGAAATCTTTCGATTCAAAACGCTTGCCTTTTTCAATTACAAGAACTTTGTATCCTTTTTCTGCTAAACGCAAAGCAGAAACAGAACCACCAAATCCCGAGCCAATAATGATATAATCGTAGTCGTATGTCATAAGGTAAAGTTAAACAAGAATTCAATACAAAAAGTTAGCGTCGCCAGGAAAAAATGTATATATCTGGTATACAGGATTATAACAGAATACTCTTACTTTCCTTTCACAATATCCTGATAATCTTTCGTTTTCGGTAAATTATGAAAGTTTTCTGTAAAGAAGGTAGGAGGTGGCTTTAATTTCCTTTTGGTCATATCTATCCATGCACCGTCAACCGTAATAATGGCCGATAATTTTCCATCACTTTTATAGATATGATGAACCATTTTCCATCGTTCGCCATCGGCCGAAAGGCCTGCAATTTGCAAATCCACTTCAATGTGCTCGCCCATTCTTACTTCGGAAATAAAACGAGTCTCTTCTTTAAATAGAACCGGTCCTAAATATAGCTTCTCCATTTCTTCCAGGCTTAAGCCATTATCGGCCATAAAAGAAACGCGTACCTGAGCTGCATAATCGTTGTAGGCTGTATGGCGCATATGTCTGTTTGGATCCATATCGGCCCAAATTACTTCGAAGTGTTTACTGTAGTTTGCCATTTGTTTTTTTTTGAGGTGACAAATTTAAGGCTTTATCTGCTCGATCAAAGAAAGAAAATGAATATCCATTGAATTCTATCCTTGCTCATTTATTTTAATAGTACTGCGTTTCCTATTTATGATTAATTTTACATAAATACTTGAAAGTATATAAGCTTCGAAATTTGAACAATTTCCATATCAGCTATTAATAAGACATTTTATTTGCTTTCGTAAAGAACGCAGCGATAGAATTAAAAATCAATTATGAGAAAGCTAGTTTTACTATTACTATTTGTCAATTTACATTTATTAGCTTATAATCAAGTTATTAAGGGATCCGTTTTTGAAAACGGAACAAAGAATCCTGTTTTGTTTGCTTCAATCTATTTTAACGGAACATTTATAGGGACGACTTCAGATTAGAATGGAAATTTTGAGTTGGATATCTCAAAAAACAAATCCATGCCTTTAACAATAAGTGCTGTGGGGTATTTTTCTGTAACGCTAAATGATTTTTCAAACATGGAAGCCATTAAAATTTATCTCACTCCCAAGTTATTTGAATTAAATGAAGTCGTTGTTAAAGCTAAATCATTGGCAAAGAAAAGAAAAGCAAATTTAAAATTGTTTAAAAATGAATTTCTAGGAATAACGATTAATTCGTTGAAATGTAAAATAATGAATGAAAACGATATCACTTTTGATTATAACGCAGATGATACCTTACGCGTATTCGCCTCAAAACCCATCCTTATCGAGAATAATGCATTAGGATATAGGGTGACTTATTATCTCGATAAATTTGAATATTATAAAAAAACAGGAACGGTTTATTTTTATGGAAATATGATCTTCAATGAGGATATTACGCAGGAAGAAGCTCAGAATGGTTCTTATGAAAGAAGAAGGAAAAGTGCCTATCTTGGATCGCGAACTCATTTTTTTAGAGAACTCTGGGTCAATAAATTAATTTCGACTGATTTTACAATTAAAAGTCTTTCAGGTAAGAGCCTCAGATATAAAAAGATTGTAATAGAAGACGATAATGGTAGAAAGTTTCTTAATTATACTGAACATTTAGCCTTAGAATACAACATAAGCAGGAGTTATATTATTTTTCTGAAAAACAAAGTTTATTTTGATGAAAATGGATATTTTGATCCTTCTGGAATACATTGGAAAGGTCTAATGGCAGAACAACGGATAGCAGATTGGTTGCCTTACGAATATTCCATCAAATAGATAAAATTAAAGCTTTGAGAGAGAAAAAAGAAACTCCAATCCGCCTTCAGATGAATTGCGAACAGAAATATTGCCTTTGTGCAATTG
>CAYPOW010000344.1:0-3416 GCA_964412145.1 uncultured Draconibacterium sp. | reverse complement strand
AGGTAATGCTCGTTTGTTTTTATACGCAGGATCGGCAGATATGCGCAAAGGCTTTAATGGTTTAAGTTGAGTGTTATTCACGTCGATAAGTTTGTTGACCATTTGCCGATCTATCGTCAGATTGAACGTTTTAAGCGCGAAGGAGTCAGGATACCGGCTTCAACCATTGATAGCTGGAGTGCTCAGGTAGCTGATTTGATTGATCCGCTTTACGAGTCTTTGAAAAAGATAGTTTTAGGTCAAGGTTATTTGCAGGTTGACGAAACACCGATAAAAGTTCTGGACGAAAATAAAAAAGGAAAAACACATCAAGGATATCACTGGGTTTACAATGCGCCTTTACAGAACACAGTGTTTTTTGATTACAACACAGGACGAGGGCGTGAAGGGCCGATGAAACTTCTCAAAGACTTTAAAGGTTATCTTCAGACAGACGGTTACAATGTTTACGAATGGTTTGCTAAACAACCTAGCATTACACAGGTAGGAT
Source organism: uncultured Draconibacterium sp. (assembly GCA_964412145.1). Lineage (GTDB taxonomy): Bacteria > Bacteroidota > Bacteroidia > Bacteroidales > UBA12170 > UBA12170. The sequence goes on along the minus strand of CAYPOW010000344.1, from coordinate 2,926 downwards.
GTATGGCACATGCACGCAGGTATTTTGAAAAAGCATTGATCTATGATGCCCAAAAAGCTGGTCAGATAATGACGCTGATGCAAAAGGTATATGCTGTAGAACAAAAAGCAAGAGAGCAAGGCTTATCAATAGAAGAACGAAAAGAACTCCGTCTTGATGAATCCTTACCCCTTATGAACGAACTGGGAAAATTAATTGCAACTATGAACAAGACGGCCATCCCAAAGAGTCCAATGGGCGTGGCATTGAATTATACAATCAGTCGCTGGGACAGCTATCTCAATTATCTTTACGACGGTTCTCTTGAGATTGACAATAACGGGGTCGAGAATGCCATCAGACCCAATGCTCTGGGCAGAAAGAATTATTTGTTTGCTGGCTCACACGAAGGAGCCAAACGAGCTGCAATCTTTTATTCCTTTTTCGGAACTTGCAAAAAGAATAATGTCAACCCTTACTTGTGGCTCAAAAAAGTGCTGGAAGTTATTCCTGAATACCCTGCAAACAAAATAGCTGATCTGTTACCGCAAAATTTAAAACTTTAGATTAAAACCCGCAAGGGTGTGGTTGGTCGGATGGATACAATACATCAGGTTTATCCCGTTTTGATAGTTTTTTATTCAGGTACTTCACGAAAATGAACAATTTCTCCAAATCCAAATCGGTGAACGTCATTATTTGTGTAATGTACCCGTAAAGTCGTATGTAAGACTGAATTTGAGACCGAAATAACTCTTTTTGGTCAATGTCTTGTATCTCCTTCCGTTTATCGACAACCCTGTTTAAAATCGGTTGTAATTGTTCTTGTGGGACACTTTATCATTCATTACTTTCTGATAGAATTTCTAATTTCCTATGAGAGAAAACGATAACGTAATTTATAAGTAAATTTTTGTTAACTTTGGTTGACGTAATACAAAAGGTTGATTCTGATTTACTTAATAAGTATTTTTCAATGTTAAGATATTGTATTTCTACAAAACACCCCATATAAAATGAAAAATCGTTATATTCTAATTGTTTTACTTTCCTTATTATTTGGAATTCAAGGAATAAGTCAGACTATGTATAGATCTGATTTTTACAATATTCGTATTAAGATAAAATCAACTGAGGAAGAATTCGCGTCTCCAAAATATGGAGTGACCTATTTTTTATTTGAGGATAATACTATCTCCATTCACGTATTTGTTAATGATATGGGAGTTGGACCGTTTCAAGGTTTTGGTTATAAGACCCCTATTGGAATTCATGATTTTAAAATTATATCCGAACCCGATAAAAATAACAATACAATATATTTTACACGTAATGGTGGGTATTATTTAATATTTGATCATAAAAATAACACTTTTACCTGGACGATTGATACTGAGACAGCGAATTACAAACTGGTCTTTGATAATTTAACAATTGTAAACGAATGTGAATATATTCAAGTTGAAAATACGTTTAATGTGAACAATCCTAATTTAACAAATTTTTCTTGTAGTTCCCAAAATTTAATAGGATATCATAAAGATAAAATTTTATACAAGTATTCAAGAGATTATAAAGAACCTGTGGTTGTTAATAGAGATGATGGAGAACCTTTAGATAATTCAAGTCTAAACTTTGAATCTAAATCAATTGATGGTCATAATGTGTTATTCATTTTTAATGATATGGATATCGTAATAGGGGTCATTATAACCTACCCTATTGATTATTTAGAGTCCCTCGTTGATATGTATAACAAGTCATTTAAATCCGATGGAAATAGGGAGTGGATTTCGGAAACCTATAATTGTAATTATAAATATACTATTGAAGAAAGATCGAATATATTGGTTATAAGAATTGGGAGGATGTAGAATAAATTCTAATAATCCTAATCAAAATACTCTATCTCTCTTTCTAAAATATACATTGGTTTCTCTTCTTTATAGTCTATTCGTTTAATCCAGTTACCTTGAATGTCAAACTCATATTTATAAGATTTCTTGGAATATAAATCTCCATTTGAACTATACTCTTTTTCTTCAACCTTATTACTGAAGGAGTCATATTTATAGGTTTGTTTGGAACTAAATTCTTCTTTTGAATTGTATTCAACAACTTCCACAATATTTCCTAGTTTGTCATGTTCATAAGTCCATTTGGACCAAAGTTTTCCGTTTGAACGGTAAACCCTATTTTCAGTCAAGTTACCTTTATATACATATATGTTTTTGGAATTTAAAGGATTCCCCTCATCTGTTTCTATGAGATTCCCTTTATCATTATACTTATAAGTTTTTTTTGAATTTAAACTACCATCGGAATTGTACTGATTGTTTTCAATCTTATTTCCCTTATTGTCATATACATAAATGTCTTTAACATTTAAACTCCCATCAGAATTGTACACATTTCGTTCAACCTGATTTCCTTTATTGTCATATTTATAAGTCACTTTGTTGTTTAGACTTCCGTCGGAATCATAAATATTATATTCTATCAGGTAATTCTTGTCATTATATATGTAAGTAAGTTTGGAATCTAGACTTACATAGAAGTTGTAACGATTTTCTTCAATTTTATTCCCCCTGATATCGTATATTACATACGGATCACCTTCATAGGATTTCTCTTTACCTTTTATTCCTTTTGTTATTTCACCAAATTTTTCGATAACCTCATATGAAGTTTCTCGTGTAGATTTAACATCACCTTTTAAATTATTTTTAGTGAGGTCATTCTCTACTTTCTTACTCTCACAACCTGTTAAGATTAAGAGAAAAGTAACTAGAATTAATATTGTTGTTTTCATTTTTTTAATTTTTTATTTTCAAAATTACATCAAACATTTGTTTCAGAAAAACTCTGTTGGTAGTTTTTAAAAAGTGAACTTTTTAAGTGTGAGAACACACTTTCATCCATTACTTTCTTGTAAAAATCAATTCGT
>CAYPOW010000343.1:0-3419 GCA_964412145.1 uncultured Draconibacterium sp. | reverse complement strand
GGTTTACTAATTCGTATTGTACTGCGCCGGTTTGTTCGCCTTCACGGTCGGCTATGATAACCGGTTTTTACCAAAATTACATCGGTGCCAACCAGCATCGGACTGAAGGACCAGGCTTCGAGAAGCAACCATTACCGTACGGAATTAAGCCAATAACCCATTTGTTAGAAGACGCAGGGTATTTTACCTGCTTAATGGAAACCCGTAAAACCGACCTTAATTTTACGCTTAACAAACCCGTATATCAAGGAATAGACTGGAGCGAACGTGCTGAAGGTCAACCGTTTTTTGCCCAGCTTACTTATGGTGGCACCCATCGAAGATGGGGTCGTGACCCGGTAAATCCAATTGATATAAAGGATGTTGAATTACCTCCTTACTATCCGCAAATCGACCTTGCTAAACGCGACTGGGCCAACGGCTTGGAAAGTGCTCAGGTTGTTGACCGTAAAATTGGTAAAGTTTTGGAACGCCTGGAAGAAGAAAGCCTTGCAGATAATACTTTGGTAATTATTATTGGAGACAACGGTAGATGCATGCCACGCGGCAAACAGTTTTTGTATGACGGTGGAATTCAGGTGCCAATTATCATACGATGGCCGGCCAAATTGAAACCGGGGCAGGTAAATGATAATATGGTTACAACCATTGATATTTCAAAAACCATTCTTGACGTTGCCGGTGTTACTCCTTCACATCCGTTGCACGGGCTAAACCTTCTGGATGAAAGTACCAAAGAGCGTAAATACGTTTTTGCAGCCCGCGACAAAATGGATGGTACTCACGATGCCATGCGTGCTATCCGGTCAAGAGACTTTAAACTGATACATAATTTGATGCCTGAGAGGCCCTACTGCCAGTTCAATAGGTACAAAGAGACCAGCTATCCTGTATTGGCTCTGCTAAATGTTTTAAATATGAAAGGCGAACTTCCGCCGGAACAGGCAAAGTTTATGGCATCAACGAAACCCGAATTTGAATTGTACAATCTGGTAAACGATCCGGACGAGCTAAATAATTTGGCAGATGATCTAAACTATCTGGAAGTTAAAGCAGAATTGCAAAAAGAGTTAAACAACTGGCGAGAAAATGTAATAAAAGACAAGGGAGTTTCAGAAGAATTCAGAAAGGGTGGCTGGCCGGCAGATTATCCAACCCGTACGTTAAAAGAATGGGAACATGTCCTTGAACTTTGGCGCCCTTGGGTATTTCGCGAACCAGGAAGCAGTATTAATCACCCCAAAAAAGAAATTGCAAAGACTCATTTGGTGGAAGTTCCGGGATATTAAGAGTGTTGATGTTGTCCAAAGAATTCGTTGTGAACCGTGGAGTTACCCTTTGTAACTTTCGTTCAATTAATTAACTAATCCACATAAAAAATGCAGAAAAGTGATATATTTTCTTATATTTAAAGTATTAAAACCAAAAATACAAATAAAAAAGCATCTCTTTCAGGATGAAAAGTACAAAGAATGTATAAACATCATTTTTACAAAGCCGACTGGAAAGAACTTGACAAGCTCATCGAAGCGGCATAAAAAACAAAGAAAGGAGGAAAATATGAAGACCAACCCAAGAGTATATGGGAGAGGCACGTTCCATTAGCTAAAAAAACAGGTAAAAGTGGGGAATATCCCCCAAAGAGCAGAAGCATACAGAATTTTGTTAGGAGCTAATTCAAAAGTGAACATGTTCACTATTGATGAATGACGACGCAAAATCTATAAATATAAATATTTAAGTCGCGGAGTTAAACTAATTTGACCATAATTGAATAGTTTTTGCAGATATATTGGATTAATTCTGATTCAAATATTTCAAATTAGATAATTAAGTTTGATAAGAAATACACAAAAAATTAATTTAAGATGAGGACAAAGAATTATTTATTGATGGTTTTGATTATGATAATAGGCTGGTCATGTATTAATAGGCAGTCAGGAATCCCTGTTGTTTTTCCTGAAGTAAATGAACCTGTTCAAGTAACCAAGAATGGCAAAGAACACCTTTTTGCAAGTTATTACGGGATAAATTCATGGAGTAAATCAGAAAGGTACGTTACCGTTCTGGAAACAGATTTGAAATATAAGCTGCCTGATGAAAATGAACCGGCCACTTTAGGTCTGGTCGATTTAAAAACGAAAGCATTTATCCCGTTAACGGAAACCAGGGCATGGAATTTTCAGCAGGGTTGTATGGCCCATTGGTTAAGTACATCTCCTGATTCCCTAATCATATTTAACGATTTAAGAGAAGGGAAATTTGTTTCGGTTATTATGAATGTCCACACTAAAAAAGAAATTAAAACGATACCATATCCGATAAGTGCAGTTTCCCCTAACGGTAAAGAAGCGATAAGCATCAATTTTTCAAGGCTTAGAATTACACGGACTGATTATGGATATGGTGGAGAAGGACAGGATTCAAAAGCTGCTATACAATTTCCTGAAAATGATGGCCTTTTTTTGGTAAATCTGGAAACAGGAAAGGCCAAATTAATTGTATCAATATCCCAAATTAAAAATATGATCCCGGAAATTCCCAAAGAAGGAATTGAATATTTTAACCATACCTTGTTTAGTCGCGGAGGGAGTAAAATATTTTGGTTGGCAAGGGCAATCCCTAATAGAAATACAACAGCCTTTAATGTAAACCGTGATGGTTCAAATATTCAACGTTGCTTTCCTGATAATTGGGGTGGCTCTCATTTTGATTGGTTGAATGATGATGAACTTATGATTACTGCTAGTTATGAGGGTAAGCATTCTGCTCATATATTATTTACCGTTGGGGAACACAACTATAAAAGATTAGGGAATGGTTTACTTGATTATGATGGTCATGGTACATTTTCCCCTGATGGAAAGTGGATGGTAACGGATACTTCCCCAACCAAAGGAATGAGGGAACAAAAAATCTACTTAATGGACATGGAAACCCAAGCTGTTTTGCCACTGGGAAGGTATATAGAGCCTAAAGAGTTTTCAGGTTTTTGGCGTTGTGATATACACTGTCGCTGGAGTCCGAATGGAGATATGATCGGATTCAACTCAACTCATAATGGCAGTAGGCAAGTATACATTATGAAGTTAAACTTTTAATAGGCTGGGGTATGATTAGAACACAGCTTCACTAATTAGAGCCCATCTATAAAGTCCGAAAGTTTAAGTAAATAGTAAAAATCACAAATGACAAGCACCAAATATCAAATAATAATCAATTACCAAAATCTCAATACTCAAAGCTGTTTCGGTTAATTTTAAATTGATATTTGAATTTTATTTGTTATTTGCTATTTGTTATTTACCATTTGGTTCATTAATTCAAAATTTGTTTGATTTTATGGTCAGACACTAAATTAAATTATATAAAAGAACAAACAAATGAAAAGAAACAGAAGAGATTTTATAAAAATTTCC
>CAYPOW010000342.1:0-3429 GCA_964412145.1 uncultured Draconibacterium sp. | reverse complement strand
CGGAGTTTTCAATCAATCCTTTAATTGAGGCAACAAAGGGTATGCCAATAAAAAATATCTTAATATGGAGATTAGGAGATAAAAGAAACGTTAGTGATTTTTTTAAAAAATACAGCAGCAATTCTGGATTTTCGTTTGAAAGAATTATAGTGCCTCATACCAAAGAAGAGATTAAATTTATTGTTGCCTTAGGTGATTATCGAAAAATCATAGAAGATAAAAAATTTTACATTTCTGGCCCTATAGTGCAGCAATTAAATACAAAAGAAATCCAAGCAGAGAAAATATTAAAGAAAATTAAAATAAAACCAAAGGATTTTTTAATTACTGTTACAGTAGGCGGGGGAGGATCTTCTAGGTTTAGAAATTGTGAATCGCCAAAAAAAATCATTAAAGCAGTATTGGGTGTTGTGAATTGGTTAAACCAAAAAAATACTAATTTTCAATGTGTGGTAATTTTAGGACCTTATTTGAATATGAAAATATCAGGAAAATATGATAATGTAAAAATATTAAGGCAATGCAATGATTTGACTAGTTTAATGGTAATTTCAAATATAATTATTTCTTCGGCCGGTTATAATACTGTAAATGAGATTATTTATTTGAAAAAACCTGCTGTGCTTATACCATTGATACGAGGAGGAGAAGAGCAATATATGCGTTGTAATTATTTATATAACAAAGGGCGAATCAGTATCTTAAAACATGTTGATAGTGATTCTTTGTTTTATGAAATACAGAAAATTATAAAGAATTATGCACAAGTTTTGCAAAGATGCAGAAAATTTGAGTTACCAGCTACGGGAAATTTATTGGTTGGTAAACTGATTAGAGAAATAATTTAAGTCTTATTGATGTTTAATTGTTTAAGATTCTATATGAGATAGTTTATTATGAAAATATTGAAATACGAAAGAAAAAATCTTGATGAATTAATGCAGAATTGCAGGGAAGTGATAGAAGAAGGGGGTATAATTGCTGGGCCCAGTGATTCTTGCTATGGTCTGCTGGGCGATATTTTTAATGAAAAAGTTGTTCGAAAAATTTATCAAATAAAAGGAAGAAATTTGAATAAGCCGGTCAATATTATTGTGCCGGATATCGATCAGTTTAAGATTTATGGGCAATGGTCATCTTTGATATCCGAATTTTTAAAAGATAATAAAAGGATCATCAGTTTTATCGTAAAAAAAACAGAATTTGTCCCAAAGCACTTAAATCCCAGCTGGCCAAATTTGGGAATTCAGATCCCTGAAAATAAATTTTTATTATTGTTACTCCGAACAATAAATATTCCGTTAATAGCCACTAGTGCTAATGTTTCTAGTTGCGGCAACATATATTCTATTAAAAGATTGGTCCGAGAAATGGAGAAAGTATCTGTACATCCGGAGATTATTGTTGATGCTGGAAATAGGCCTTACGCTAAAACTTCAAAAATTATTGAGATAATTAATTCAAAACAATATAAAATTTTAAGAAAATAAACTTAATTTATGGAATTTGCCATTACAATTAACAGAATTAATGATTTAAAGCATTGGAATACAAAGTATAAAAGGTTATATATTGGAAACGAATTTTGTCCAAGATTATTGCCAGGGGATTATGAACTTAGAAAAATAATAGAATTTGCTAATAACCAAAAGCTCAAAATATCTTTGATGATTGGTTATACTGATTGCGGAAGTTTTAATAATGTGATTGGGTTTTTAAATAGTTTCACAAAAGGAATAGCCGATGAGGTTATAGTGAATGATTGGGGAGTCTATCAATTTGTGAAAGAAAATACTAAGCATAAGATAGTTATAGGAAGGGTGTTGTCAAAATTTTTGGCTGTCCACGAAAAGAAAACTTTAGATAAGTTAAGAATATCAAGATTGGAATTCAATGATTATAAATTTGCTAAGACGGTTAATTTCCCCAATATTGCTAATTCCATATATTACCCCTATTTGTTTATTGGTGCTACACGATATTGCCCATTTGTTCAAATTTCAAATAATATATCTTTGAATCCTGGTATTTTAAATTGCACGAAAGAGTGTCTTAATTATAAAGTGATGGTATTAAAAAATAAGGATATTAATGAAGATATATACTTGAAGGGTAATGCGCTGTTCATAAAAGCCGAATCAATAACGTGTAAAAATATAAATAGAATCATTTATGAGCCAGAAATTCCAATATGACAATTATTGAAGCAAATGAATGCAACTAAAAAGAATACACAGATTTCTTATTATGTTGATTGGGCAATTTCTCCGATATGTAATTATCAATGTAGCTATTGCCTATCGGCAAAGAAATCCGCTTCTTTCGTAGATCTTATTGACAGCCGCTCATTTGTAGAAAAATTTAAAAAATATTTTTCCCCAAAATGGCAGTTTAATATCTCAGGTACAGGTGAACCATTTTTAGCAAAAAATTTTTTGGAGGCCATTCAGCAGCTAATAAATAATGATTATAAAATTAATACTTTATTTTCGAATTTTTCAGCACCGACCAAAGAAATTGTTAAATTTTGCGAAATTGTGAGCACAAATATAAACCAATTGCACGCTAGTTTACACTTAGAATCAGTTCAGGTCGAAGCATTTATCAGCAAGATTATTACTGTAAAAAAAATCTGTAAAGGCAGGTTAATAGTTGAAGCCGTTGCTGACAAAAAGAACTTATTGTTGTTAGATGAAATAGGAGAATATTTTAACAATATAGGTGTACAGTTTAATTTACAAATAAAAAAGATTTATTTCAAGAAGGGTTTCATATTTGAAAAATACAACAAAAAGGAAAAACTAATAATAAAAAAATATAGAGAGAGCGGCTTACCCAATGCCAAGGATTTAAAAATTAAAGGATATTCTTGTGATTCTGGATTAAGGTATGTCTTAGTTGATTCAAATGGCGACGTTTGGCATTGTCATCCGGCGAAGCGAGCAGCAAAAAAAGATATGTATTTAGGCAACATATTAAATGAAAGCGTTAAACTGAAACAAAATCCAGTGCGGTGCCCTTTTAAATATTGCTGGAATCCGATTCCGGTGATATTCGGTATTATTCCAAGTTGGGAGAAAAGAAACAATGACATTTAAAAAGCATACGAGTGTATTGTCTGCTATAGATAAGATAAGCGAAGTTAAGCCACTGATAAATGCGGGAGTGGATGAATTTTTTTGTGGTTTATTATTAAATGATAGGTTAGAATTCAGTTCATCCAGAAGCGCTTCTGTAAAAGATTGTAATATCAATAGCCTCTTTGAACTGCAAGAATTAGCAAAAATTATTAGAGCCCATAAGAAAAAATTATTTTTAGCTTTAAATCATCCAAATTTTAATTTAGAACGAATGCAAACAATAAAAAAAGAATTGCCAAAATTAGTAGATATGGGCATAGATGGATTTATTGTTGCAAATCTAGACTTA
>CAYPOW010000341.1:1795-3435 GCA_964412145.1 uncultured Draconibacterium sp. | reverse complement strand
GATGTGGCAAATAAAATAGGCACTTATTTAAAAGCTTTGGCAGCCAAAGACAATGAGATTCCTTTTTATGTGGCTCTTCCCTCTTCAAGTATCGATTGGAAAATGGAAAACGGCTTAGTGGAAATCCCTATAGAAATGCGTAGCTCGAAAGAAATCAGTCATATTGAAGGAGTTTACAATAATGAAATAATTGAGGTAATGATCACTCCCGAAGCTCATGTAGGGGCTAATTATGGATTTGATATCACTCCTGCCCGACTCGTTACAGGATTGATAACTGAAAGAGGCATTTGCCAGGCGAATCAAAAAAGCATACTAAATTTATTTCCGGAATATGACATCTAATCACGACGAAGGCTATATTAAATTCATTTACGATTGGATTCCTGCAAGCTTGCCTGACGTAGACCTTACAGAACTAATCTTTTGGCGTCAGAAGCTTTATGATGCAAAGCTGATAGGATCTTATCCTGACGGAATCGGATTTGGAAATATCAGTACTCGCTATAATGAAAATCAATTTATCATCAGCGGTTCGGCAACAGGAAACCTAAAAATAGTAGATGCCTCTCATTTTGCCTTGGTTGAGGATTTCGATTTGAAAAAAAATTGGTTGAATTGCATTGGAAATGTGCCTGCTTCTTCCGAATCGCTTTCTCATGCGGCCATTTATAAAACTTTGCCAGAAGTGAATGCCATTATTCACATACACCATAAAGAGCTGTGGGATAAATATTTAAATGTTTATCCAACCTCATCCAAAACAGCAGAATATGGCACTCCTGCTATGGCTTTTAGCTTGATCGATATCATAAAAAAAGAAAAGTCAGCAACAGAAATTATTGTAATGGGGGGACATAAAGAAGGTATTTTAATCTATAATTCGAGTTTAAATATAGCTGGGGAAAAAGCAATCCAATTAATCTAATAGTTCAAATTATTTCATATTCAGATTTTCTTATCTTCGCTAATTGCTTGTTAAATTTTGTTAGATGAAATTTGTGAAATTTAGTGAATTAGTGATTTTGCGGCTTATTTTTTTGCCACCAAAGCTCAAAAACACTAAAATATACTAAAGTTTGACTTATCAAAAGTGCTGAATATAAAGTAAACAAAGCTAAAACTGAACGGATGGACAAAGAAGAAAAACACACGAAAGGATATTACCTGGGAATTGGCCTGGCTATGGGTATTCCAATAGGAATTCCCATTGGAATGGCTCTTGGAAATATTGCTTTTGGACCTGCCATTGGAGCGCTGATTGGTTTATTTATCGGTTTAATTTTGGAAAAAAGATTCAATAAAGAACCTTTACAACTAAGCAAAGAGGAAATGCAAAAGCAAAAAACATTTAGCTGGATTTTAATTCTGATCGGAATTGCTTTATTTACTGTGTTTTTCTTTGGATTTCTGTTTTTCAAGGATTAACGATTAAACGCTAATCTTTTTCCTTGCCCTTTCGATAAAAATTCTCCATTGTCGTAAACCAATTGGCCATTAACAAACGTGCCTACTACTTTTGATTTCAAATGTTGACCTGTTAAAGGCGACCAGCCACATTTATAATGAATATTTTCGGGCAACACTTTCCATGGGTCATTTAAGTCAACAATTGCTAAATCAGCAAAATAGCCTTCACG
>CAYPOW010000341.1:0-1695 GCA_964412145.1 uncultured Draconibacterium sp. | reverse complement strand
GTTAAAAGAGCATCCGCATCACTTTGTTTTTTAATGGCCGGATTCCATTTGATAAATTCAGCTTTTGTCTCATAATCTTTCTCTGAAAACCAAAGGTGATGCATACAAACTTCAGCGGTTATCTTCTTCTCCTCCAATGGTTTATCATTATTAAAAAGAGCCATTTCTTTAGCTGTTGATAAATGCAAAATATGAAGGCGAGTATTGTGTTTTTTTGCCAAATTCACAGCGAATGAACTGGATAAATAACATGCTTCTTCGGAGCGAATAAAAGGATGTTCAGAAATTGGAATATCATTTCCGTATTTTGCTTTCGCTGCTTCTAAATTGCGTTGAATCGTGTTTTCATCTTCGCAATGGACAGCTATCAGCATATTATTTTCAGCAAATATCTTTTCGAGTGTTTCCTTATTATCGACCAACATATTTCCTGTGGAAGCACCCAAAAATATTTTAATACCACAAACTGTTTGTGGATTAGTTTTAAGTACTTCCTCGGCATTGTCATTCGACACGCCCATATAAAAAGAGTAATTTGCCCAGGAGCGTCCTTCAGCAGCACTGTATTTCTCTTCCAGCACTTTTTGAGAAAGCACATTTGGAATCGTATTGGGCATATCCATAAAGGAAGTTACTCCGCCTGCAACAGCAGCTTTTGATTCAGTTTCCAAATCGCCTTTATGAGTCAAACCAGGATCGCGAAAATGCACCTGATCGTCTATTATACCTGGAAAAATATACTTTCCGCTTAAATCGATGCTAATACAATCTTTTGGAATTGAGAGCTCCTCTCCTTCTTCAATTATTTTTGTAACTCGCTCATCTTCAATGAGAATATCAGCTTTATATTGTTTTCCCTCATCGACCAGGGTAGCATTTTTAAGAAAATATGCAGACATAGTTTTAGGTTTTGAAATCAATTTCAAAAGTACAAAAGCTTCAGACCGAAAAAGAAATTAATTTTAAATTAAAGGTTTTATTCTTCGCAAGCGCAAGGCCATCACACCAAAAATAGCTTCACGGAAAATACTTTTGTTCATTTTTGATGTTCCCAAAGTACGATCCGTAAAAATAATGGGTACTTCAATCACTTTAAATTTGAGTTTGCACGCTGAGTATTTCATTTCAATCTGAAATCCATAACCAACCAAACGTACTTCATCTAAATTTAACGTTTCAAGCACTTTACGTTTATAGCACATAAAGCCTGCTGTTGTATCACGAATTGTTAAACCGGTAACCAATCGAACATAGGCAGAAGCGTAATACGACATTAAAACGCGCCCCATAGGCCAGTTTACAACATTTACGCCGGTAATATAACGAGAACCAATGGCTACATCATTCCCATCGACTTTGGTGGCATTATACAAACGAATTAAATCTTTTGGATTGTGCGAAAAATCAGCATCCATCTCAAAAATATAATCGTATTCGTGTTTTAAAGCCCATTTAAATCCATGGATATAAGCAGTTCCCAGACCTAATTTCCCAGTCCTCTCTTCTATAAAAAGTTGCTCAGGAAATTCCACCATTAATTGCTTCACAATGGCAGATGTTCCATCGGGTGAATTATCTTCAACTACTAAAACATGAAAATCTTTGGAGAGGCTAAACACCTTACGAATAATTTGCTCGATGTTTTCCTTTTCGTTGTATGTTGGAATAATGACTAAGCTATCAGACACTTTGTTT
>CAYPOW010000340.1:0-3477 GCA_964412145.1 uncultured Draconibacterium sp. | reverse complement strand
CTTTAATCCATTCAACTGAATTTTGAAAACAAGTTGTTTTATTTTAATTTTCTAAAAAATCTTTTAAGGTTTTTTCCAAAATTTCATTCCAACCGACGACATAATTTTCTCTTGCAAAATCTACGCCTCCATCAACAAAGGATTCAATTCCTTCGTGAATTAACGTAACTTTTGTGTTTTCTTTCGAAGCTTCGATAATCCATGTCAACATCGATTCACCTTTGCTTTTTTCCGGATAAGTCCAGGTATGTCGAAATTTTTTAAAAGGAATTATTTCCTTTATCACGCAGTGATGATGGAATTTTTTAGTATCTCCAGGCTCATAAAAATTAAATGAACGACCTTCCATTAGATAAAAATCGTCAATCGTAAAATACCACAATTTCATGTTCTCTTTATTGGTTATTGCTCTCCAAACTTCTTTAGGCTTAACCAAATAGACTTGTTCAATAATTATTGAAGTCTGTTTCTTATTCAATTTTTTCATGATTTGTGTAATTTACAACTAACTACAATGATAGTAAATTATAATCACTAAATACCTGAGTGAATATCGGCATAATTTAGTTTCGATATTCCTCCTCCTGCAAAACACATACATTTTCCTCTAAAGAATGAATGCAAATAGAGTTATATTCCTCATTTTATGCATTTTAAATAATTTTTTATATTGATATTATACAATAACCATCAACTATGACTATCTATTTACAAATACATACAATAATATAAATATAATCAAAAGATTATAACTCTCGTAAAAGTATGTGGCCGATATTTAAAAAATAAATATTTGACAAAAAAAACTGTTAATTCCTCAATTGAATTGTGGTTGCTTAAAATCGACAAGCTCCTTTTCCTATCTTTGCGGCTATGTATTCCAAACCAAAAAAAATTGCTTTCCATACTTTTGGCTGCAAGCTAAACTTTGCCGAAACATCTTCAATTTCCCGCTCTTTTATTGAACGTGGATACGAGATAGAGTCGAAAAAAGAATTAGCTGATTTACTTGTAATAAACAACTGCACTGTTACCGAAAATGCCGAAAAAAAATGCAAGTCACTTATCAGACAAGTGCGCAAAAAAAAACCTGATATCCAAATCGCTATGGTGGGTTGCTATTCACAGTTAAGACCTACAGATGTAGAAAAAATAGAAGGCGTAAATTACATCTTGGGGAACGAAGAAAAATTCAAATTAGTCGATTATATTGAAAATGCAGCATCAAATTGTGATGTAAATGTTAAAGACATCAACAAAACAATGGTTTACAGTCCCTCCTACTCTTTAGGCGATCGCACACGAAGTTTTCTTAAAATTCAGGATGGCTGTGATTATTTCTGTACTTATTGTGCAATTCCTTATGCCCGAGGAAGAAACAGAAGCGATACAGTGGAAAATTTAATTAAAGAAGCTAAGTTGATAGCCCTTCAAGGGACAAAAGAGTTGATTCTAACAGGAGTAAATATTGGTCTTTTTGACGGAGGAAATTCAGAAAGCAATCTATTTGAATTATTGAAGAGATTAGAAAAGCTTGAAGGCATCGAACGTATTCGTATAGGATCTGTAGAGCCTAATTTATTGACCGATGAAATCATCGAATTGGCAGCAAAATCGAGCGTGATTATGCCCCATTTCCATATTCCTTTGCAGTCAGGATCTGATAAGATTTTAAGCCAGATGAAACGAAAATACAAGAGAGAAGTTTTTGCCAATCGTGTTAGAAAAGTAAAAAGTATGATTCCCGACGCCTGTGTAGCCGCTGATGTAATCATCGGATTTCCAGGCGAATTGGACGAAGACTTTCAGAATACCTACGACTTCATCGATCAGCTTCCTGTTTCTTACCTGCATGTTTTTACGTATTCCGATCGTCCCGAAGCAAAAGCCAGCCAGTTTACACATAAAGTAGCTTCCAATATAAAAAAGGAGCGCAGTAAAAAACTTCACGTATTGGGCGAAAAGAAGGCTCGTATTTTTTACAAAGATAATCTCGATAAGCAAAGGGATGTTTTGTGGGAGACGACAAAAAGTAAAGGCTTATTGCATGGATTTACGGAGAATTATATTCAGGTACGCACAGAGTATGATTCAAAAAAAATAAATTCGATCGAGCAAGTTTATCTTGATAAAATAGATGATAATGGCGACTTTTTAATTACATTTGAAAAGTAAAATCATGTCAAATTATGCTTTTCTAATTTTCATTTGAATCTATGTACAATTATCAATTGCTTACCAATCATGTTGTTGAATTAAGTAAAACTATTGGCCAGTTTCTTCTCACAGAAATTAAAACATTACAACAAAGTGATGTAGAAGAAAAAGGCGTCCACAATTTAGTAACTTACGTTGACAAATTAGCTGAAAAACAAATAGTTAAAGCACTAAGTGTTTTGATTCCCGAATCTGGTTTTATAGCCGAAGAAGGCACAAGTAATAAAGTGGGAGAAATATACAACTGGATAGTTGATCCTTTGGATGGAACAACAAATTTCATTCATGGAGTTCCACTCTATTCCGTAAGTATTGCATTAAAAATGAATGAAGAATTGGTTTTAGGTGTCATCTATGAACCCAATCTGGACGAATGTTTTTCTACGTGGAAAGGCGCTCCCTCCTATTTAAATGGCAAAGAAATTCGTGTTTCTTCAATGCAAACTATTGACCACGCGCTTTTTGCAACTGGATTTCCTTATTATGATTACAGTCGATTGGATAATTTTTTGAAATTTTTTGCTTATTTAATGCAAAATAGTCGTGGAGTAAGACGATTAGGTTCAGCTGCCGTTGATTTAGCTTATGTGGCTTGCGGCCGCTACGAAGGTTTTTATGAATACGGTTTAAGCCCTTGGGATGTAGCAGCAGGTATTCTCCTTGTTCAAAATGCAGGAGGAAAAATAATTGATTTTTCAGGTGAACAAAACTTTCTGTTCGGAAAAGAAATTATCGCAACAAATTCGTCTGTTTCAAAAGAATTTCTAACTATTTTTAAAGAGATATTTTTAGCTTAAAAATGACTTTTTTATTTTTGAAATTCCAAACAAATAAGAAAAAAGAAAAAAATGAGAGATACTAAAAAGGAAAAAAGGCTAAAAGAATCCCCTTTACGAAGCCTTTTTAAAGCAATTAGTTGGCGAATAATTGCTTCGCTTACTACTTTTCTGATTAGTTTTGTCATATTCAGAAGTTTAACTGATAAAACATTTGATGAAACTTTACAGACTGCTGGTGCCATTACTGGTGTTGATTTCTTTGCTAAGCTAATCTTATACTATGTCCACGAAAGAATGTGGACCAATATTGATTGGGGAAAAAGCTGGCGAAGAAAATTTTGGATGCGTAAATACAGAGAAGCACATAAAAAATTGGAAGCAAAAAAGAATAAGATATGAAAACGAAACGAAAAATTATTTTTTTACTTTCATTCCTGCTTTTTGGACATTCTGTTCAAAGTCAAAACACAGAAACTGATAC
>CAYPOW010000339.1:0-3516 GCA_964412145.1 uncultured Draconibacterium sp. | reverse complement strand
ACAACAGTGGGAGAATTGGATTAAGAACCGTTTTTGCATATCGGATGCTACAGCGAGATAAAAACGGGCAAATCTCAAATATGATAAAAAGTTGGGATGCACATATAACAAATCGTTCCATCTAGCATTTTTCTACTTAATTCTAAAATGCAGGTGAACTTATTCGTTAAATACTCTTTACCACCAAAATTATTTTTGAAATCCTTCAAATCACCAGGTATATAAAACGGGTTCCGGAAATTATATTTTACTAAAAATAATAGTATTAAATGGAATCCGTTTTTGCTTGGATATTTGAGTATTATATGATAATTTGCGGTATAATATAATATTCGGAGGTAGAATAAAACTAAGATGGAAATGTCAAGTAAAAATTATAGCATTGTCGTATTTCCGTTTCTGAAGACAAAAAGTGCTGTAACTATCGGTCAACAGACTTTTAGATCGACTGATGATACCGATAATCTCTCATCCGAACAGGCAACTTGTTTAAATGAGATTGGGGACATGTTGTTTCTACAGGATAACCTTCGAATAAAATCATCGTCTTATGCTGTTATCCCATTTATGGATTTTAAAAAATCAACAGCTCTCTTAGAGCATTTAATGAATGTGCAATCTGTCGTTGCATACATCTATGCTTCACCGCGACATGAGTTTGGTGACCTTTTCCTTTCCTCTGAGCACGCGAGTATGGCAATTTTTTCACCTGGAAAAGTATCGAAATATCTCCTTAGGCCTGATTTCCATGTAGATAATGTTGGGCCGGAATCAAAACTGGATATTGATAACCGAGAAGAGGCTGAAGGTTATATGGGATTATACAATTTTAAGCATTATTTTTGGGTCGCCAAAGATTCGCGGCTTTATGGTTCAAAGCCACACCTCACTCTAAACCATTCACAAGATTTGAATAAAGACCTTACTCGGGCAGTTGGGGGAAGATCTGACTATCGCTTACTCAATGCGTTATTACGAAAGCCATTTATTCAAGCATCTTCCCGTATTTTTACTGCGGTTCGATGGTTCAACTCTGCCTGCAACGAGGCAAATGATGAAGCTACAGCAATAGTTAATCTTTCTATAGCCTTTGAAGCATTATTGCGTTTGCCTGTAAATAAAAAAACTGATCGTTTTATCGATGCCATTTCCTTACTTCTGGGTAGAACTCCGAGATTAGACATCTGGGCTCATCAATTCTATAATGCACGCTCGCAGATTGTACATGAGGGCTATACTCAGCAATTTTATTTCATCGCCACAGACTCACCGAAGAAAAACAACGGTCAGTCATACCAGTCACTTCTTTCATACGGGCGTCAAATTTTTCAGCTCTGTCTTGGCACTATACTTTCTGGAGCCGAATTATCTGAAATCACTGGACTTGAGGATAAGTTAATTACAAATCAAGAGCGTTTTCAAGAGATTTGCAAGGTGCTATCCGACAGAATCATTGGAGCACATGGACGTCTTGAGTGTATTGAACCAATAGTCGCAAACATACAGAAATATATGTACGTTCGAGAGAGTGATCTTAATTTCGAAACCATGATAGGTGCAACACGCCTTGCCGCAAAAACTATATTAGAAAATAACGATGGTATCACCCAAGATTTAAAAAAGAGGTTGGAACGGCTGATTGATGCTAATAAGACAAATGATCATTTTCAAGAGTTTGAGGCACTTCAAGAAATAAACATCATATTTGATGATGGGTCTTTACAGATCGGAAATACCTGTGGCTATGTTTTTCGGGATCTCATAAAAACCGTATGGAATTATGTTTTTATGCACTACTTTTGGCTTAAGAAAAGAAAAACTTAGCTGAAAAAGTAAGTGATATCACTGAACAGCACAAGGATTTTAACACAACATTGCCGAACAATTAAATTCAGCCGATGCAAAAAACTGCGCTGCTGATATATGCGTTATCTGTTTAAAAATAAATATGAATATATTGAATTTAATAGATTTCTATGAAGATATAACTGATGCAATGAATTCATTTACTGAAGAATCTGATCGTGGGGTTGTGTTAATAAGTGCTGCTCTTATTGATGAAACATTAGGAGAAATAATAAGAAAAAAACTAGTATCCTCAAAAAATAATAACGATGAGCTTTTTGAAATCCCATATGCTCCCTTGAAAAGCTTTTCTGCAAAAATTAATTTTTCATATAGACTAGGATTAATTAATAAAAAAACTCATTCGGTTTTTCACCAGATTAGAGATATTCGAAATAAATTTGCACACGGATTTTTACCAATTTCGTTTGAAGATCAAACAATTTTTGATAAAACATTAAATATCTTGTCACATTATTATGGTTATATAATAGAAATTTTATTTCGAACATTGGTTGATCAACAATTGTTGAAAGAGATTAAAGAAATACAAAATGACAATAGTGTCAAAAAAAATGCAAATAAAATTTTGAAATTAGTAGGCACAAGAAATGTTTATGAAAAGATTTGCGCATTTATTTATGCATGTTTAAAGGATAAAGAACAAAAGATCCTTCAGATCAATTTTGAAAATTCAGATTCAGTATTATAAGAATGCTTTACATACCCTGCTGGTGCAACGAAAGAAAAAAAATAGACAATTTTAAAAAAATATTTTCTAATGTTTCATCTGTAGAAGTTTATGAATTTATGAAAGCTAATACATTCAACGGAATAAATAAAATCAAAAAACGGCTTTACAAGCAAGGTTAAAAAAAATCGAGATATCTAAAAGACCCTTTGAAGGACAGGGAGATATTGAGGTTATAGATGTATCCATTATTTTGGATAATGATTAACAGATAACCAGGTACTTCACTTGACAATGTACCAAGTGGCCAAAAACCGCTGCTATGGAAAGTGCACGTGAGTTTTTCGTTATCCGATTTTCCATGCTATAGTTATCCAATTGCTATTAGAAGATCTTTAACTAGTCATTAACTCGTTGTGCGGTTGAATTCGATGATTTAGCGTAGTGTTTTAATTGGCTCTGTTATGAAATATGTAGTGCAAATTTTTTTTAAGGTATTAGAAATTCTATACTATTGCCTCAAGGAGTACCAGCAATAACATAGGGTAACGCTTTCTTTTCGTCCCGGTAGGGACTGAAAAATAATAGGCAGGCATTTCAATGCCTGATACAAAGAATTGACAATTATTATTCATCCCGGAGGGATAGAATGAAAACTGGCAGATATTTCAATGCCTGATACAGAAAATCGGCCATTCTAGCCCTCCGGGCTGTCTGACATGTGTTGTACATATTAAACAGCCACTGAAGTGGCTGCCTATTATCAAAAGTCTCTACGAGACTGATGGCTGAAATTGAAACCGTTCAACTTATAACCTGACTGTAATGAGTTTAGTTTAAGATATACAAATTAGAACAGAGCCTATTCTTTTTTCTCATTTTCATATTAAAAGCAAACTAGCGGATAATTGAATCGTAAATGCACTGTAGAATATTAGATCTGATATTCAAATCGTATATCTTGGTGTTTTCCCTTGTGG
>CAYPOW010000338.1:0-3522 GCA_964412145.1 uncultured Draconibacterium sp. | reverse complement strand
AGATTTTAGAGTTTTTTTCATAAGTTTACATAGTTAGTATGAATTAAATAATCGATTGATTCTTACTGACAATTTTGCAGGAAAGTGACTCCAATACTTTAGTATTTAAACATTATTGTCGCTTTTTTCTGTTCAAAATCGCATTTGATTTCATAACTCATTTAGCTTATATTTGGCTAAAATGTTTATAGCTATTAACGCTAACATTTAAATTCGTTACAAATATAGATAGAATTAAGTGGGCAGGTATTGTTGAAATTTATCCTGTTATTGCATTATATTACCCAACTTTGGAATCTTAAGGTAATTAAAACGAAAGGATTAGATAATATGCCGATAGATTTGGGGTGTGCTGCCCATTATTTGTTTAAACTGCCTGTTAAAATTGGTAATGGACTTATAGCCTACCATATCACTTACCTCGGACACCGGCAGATCATCTTGTACAAGCAGGCGAGAGGCATTCCTTATACGAACCTCATTTAAAAAATTGGTAAATGACTTATTGGTTATTTTCTTAAAGAAACGACAAAAAGAGTTGGTGGTCATACAGGCAATATCAGCTACATCTTTCAGACTAATGTAGTTAGCGTAATTATCGGAAATATACTTTAAAACGGTGTCTATGCGCTGGGTATTCTTCGTTGAATACTGGCGCATATCAGTAAAAGATAAGACCTTTTTATCATCTGATAATGACAGACGACATAATATATCCAAAAGTTTAATTGATTGTTCCGCAGGAGATAAATCAATAATTCCAATTAATTCATTGTGAAGGTTTTTGCTGATGCTTTTGCCAAAGTTTACTCCAAACTTAGACTGTTCAAGCATATAATTGATGTCTGAAAATTCGGGGTTGTTAAATGTTTCTTCACCAATAAAATCCCTGGTAAATTTTAATACGATGGTTTTAACTTTATTCTCATCATCTTCCTTATAATAGGAAACATCGTTTCGCCACAAATGAGGCAGATAAGGACCAACCAGAACCAGGTCGCCGGGAAAGAACTGAGAAACACTGTCTCCTACAAAACGAATTCCGTAACTTTTCGATATGTATAATAGCTCATACTGGGCGTGATAATGCCATGATGAATCCAGACAAGGGATCTCCTTCCTGGAGATGATTAATCTCTCATTTACAAAACTATCTGTATTTTTTAAGATTAACTTCATATAATACAAATATAACCAATATATACTCCACATTCAACTTTTTTATAATATCCCGTTGAGACACGTTTCTGATTATACAATAAAATTGTATTCGAAATCGTATCTGTTAATCGCTAATTGTAATATACCATAACATCGTTTACACTTTTCAAGTAAATCAAAATATCATGACTCCGTTTACAGTGACACCTTTTCATTCTATTTGTTTCTTTTAAAATCCCCTTTTAATAACACATGGAGGGGTTTCAAAAGGAACGTATTTACAATTACATAACATATTGACGTCAACGATGTTATGATACTTATCAGCTAACCTGTAAACGTTTAGATCACCGAGTAGGTTAAATATATATCGTCATGTCAAAATGTAAAAGCCCATTAAATCCTAAGAAAATGATGGGCTAAAGCTTAACTAACCAACTACCTAAAACTACCTACTACTTATTTGCTGACAAATTATAAATTCAAAACAGTATTTCCCGGGTTTCATAATATACCCGGGCAGGAACCGATTTCACCTTAATAAAAATTTGCACGCATTATTCTGATATTTCCATAAATTCAACAGGCGATCCATTATGGACAATAAATGCCACCCGGGTGCTTTCATTCGGAGAAAAAGTCTCAACTAAAATATCCTTGCCAGCCAATGCCTCCTCAATGTTATCAACCTGATAGGCAACGTGCGGCATAGTCTGCATCATCTCCGGCATCGGACTGTTTTCATCAAACTTAACCCATTCTACTCCAAATTCATCTTTATCGAAATCGGTGAAGTGGATTTTCCCTGCTTCGTAAAAACCATCCCATTTCTTTTCTTCGGTGGTGGGAATCCCAATATGACTAAATTTATACTTCATGTTAATTTTGTTTTATAGTTTATTTAATAACTAATCTATTGTGCTTATCATAAATTCAAAGCTGTATATTCCTGGTTGGATAAGGTGTTGTGGCAACGGCCCGGCTTTCATTCCGCCAACACCGGTTTGTGCGAAATCAATATTCAGAGTATAAAATCCCTGAGGTTTCAAATCGTAAGTGTGTTTTGCTTCATCAATATTTTCAATGGAATACGGCCAAACAGAAAATCCAAAATGCGGCATACCGGAAATTATAAATCCAGACTTGTTGTTTTCAGTACATATTTTTAACCAACGTGTATCGGTTCTGTTTCCATTTTCCTGTGGCATAGCATAATTATAAAATATATCGTCTGTTTTTACAGTAAACTCATCTACCTCAGCAGCACGCTTTCGATCGATGTAGTTTTCATGCGGACCATTTCCATAATAGGTAGTGTTTTTATAACTGGCAGGAATGCCCATGGTTGCTCCAAACCTAACTAAATCAGGCAAAGATTTGTCCGCATCCAAATCCATTTTCACCATAATTTTTCCGTTATTAAAAATTGTATAGACAGTCTCAAGCTTGATTAGGTCTTTTAAGTTTTGTTTCACAAGAATCCTTATGAATTTGTTATCTTCTGAACCAACTCTTACCGAAATTGTCTTCAGTGTGCTGCTAAGGTTTTGCCATATTTTTTTCCTCTCATAGACCTTTCGACCCCTTCTATCATTATCAGTAGGCGGACGCCAAAAATTAGGGCGTAAGGCTGATGCCATTTGTTCACTACCTTCAATCATATAGGATGACAATTCGCCATTTGATTTTGAAATGGTAACCGAAAATCCCTTGCCGTTAATCACAATTTCATTATTGGTCTCAGTGAAAGAAATTGTTGAATTTGATGTAGAAACATATGGCTCAGTATCTTTTCTACTTTTCAGGACAAGCTGGTCTTTTGCCACTTCATATCCTTTATCGCACCAAAGGCGGTCTGTTTTTTCATGCAGGCTCAAACGCAACCAGTATTCAGAATCCTCGTTAAATTCAACTTTATTAAATGGAATGCTTAAAAGAGATGCACTTCCTGCAGGTATCGCTTGCTCAGGAAGAACGCCTGATTGTAAAATATTACCATCCTGAGAAAGCGTCCAACAGATTTCATACTTATTGAGATCTGTAAAATTAAATCGATTAATTACTCTTATTAGACCTTTCTCCACATCCACACCTTCAAAAACCACGGGCTGAAAAACATATTTACACTCCCAAGCATGAGGATTGGGTGTACGGTCGGAAGCAAAAACTCCATTTAAACAAAAGTTTGAGGCATTGGGTACATCGCCAAAATCGCCTCCATAAGCAAAAAAAGTCTCCCCACTTTCATGGGTTTTCAATAATCCCTGGTCCACCATATCCCAGATAAAGCCGCCAATGAGGTTAGGTTTGGATCGTACAACATCCCAGAATTCACCCAGGGTGCCAATAGAATTACCCATT
>CAYPOW010000337.1:0-3532 GCA_964412145.1 uncultured Draconibacterium sp. | reverse complement strand
CAAGACAAAAAACCAAAAGAGCTTAAATTTTTGCCAACACACAAGAGAATAATATGGAAATAACAAATTCAGAAATTAACATTAATAGAGAATTATCCAGACAAAGAGCTGAAGATGAATCGAAACGTGCTGACATGAAACAGCACGCTGATAAACTAATACAAGGCTTTGAGAAACTGGAAGAGAGGCACGCAAAAAGGGCTATTTGGGAACTATTTCAAAATGCTATTGACATTTCTGAAAATAGTGAAACTATAATAGAACTAAATGACGATTGCATAATTTTCAAGCATAATGGCAAACCGTTTACTACTAACACCTTGAGTTGTTTGATTAAACAAGTTAGTTCTAAAAACATAAAAAAAAATGAAGATGAAGTTGGACAATATGGAACAGGATTTATTACAACTCATTCATTTGGAAAGAAGATTTTGATTTCTGGTTCGCTAAAGGAAGATGGTTATTATATTCCAATAGAAAATTTTGAAATTGACAGAGTTGCCCAAAATGCAGACCCTGAGATGATTGACAAGTTATTGATACAGCAGAAGAAAGTTTTTGACCTTGTTGAAAAAGGACAACTAAAACAAGAATGCAATCAATTTACGACATTTTCATATCAAACAACAAGCAATTTGGAAAAGCAAAATGCTGAAAATGCTATTGCTAGCTTGTCAGTAATACTGCCTTACGTAATGATGATTAACAAGAAAATTCAAACGGTTAAAGTTTATGATAAGAATAGAGCAGAAACAATTTATCAGAAAGGAGAAACTATTAATGATGATGATTTAATTGTAACACACATTAATATTAACCAGTCAGTAAAAAAAATCTATTCAATTCACTCGGAAGAAGAAAACTTGACAATTGCTTTGCCACTTTCGGAAAAGGATAATGCGATTGTTTTAGATAAAAATCTTTCAAAATTATTTCTTTACTACCCCTTAATTGGAACAGAAAACTTTGGTTTTAACTATTTGGTTCACTCAAATCAATTTGCACCCAACGAACCTAGAGATGGAATCCATCTTAAAAGCAAAAATGAACAAGTACAAGAAAAAGAAAAACACAATAGGTTACTATTAGAAAAAGCATCAGAACTTATAGGAGACTTTGCCAAGAAATACTGTTTGACGATTCAAAATCCACAATATTTAGCTGATATTAATTTCAATACAGAGATACAAAACATTCTCCTTTCTGATTATTTTAAAGAATTAAGAAGCTCATGGGTTGACAGGTTCAAAGTTATACCTTTAGTTGAAACTAGTACTAATAGGCTTAAACCCGAAGATACTTCTTTCTTTAGTAGCGAACTATTACTTGATGAAAAATATTTCGACTCTATCTACTCAATAGTAAGTCTTTATTGGACTAATATCCCTAAGAAAGAGATAACAGCAAGTTGGACGGAATATGTATTAAAATGGGAAGATGATAATTTATCTTTAATTAAAATTACTGACATAGTAAAAAAAATTGAAGAAGTTGGAACACTTGATTCATTTGTCGAACCAAGCCAATTAAAAATGTTCTATCAATATCTAATTGAATATGGACATAGCGAAATTTTCAACCAATTTAAACTCCTTCCCAATATAAAGAATGAATTCCGACTTCAATCTCAACTAAATACAACTTTAGATATTAACGAAATTCTTATTAAAGTTGCAGATATAATTATTCCTGATGTTCCAAAAAGATACATTAAAACAGGATTTGAATATAATCTTGCATTTGAACCTTATGATAGAAAACAGTTTTCAAAAGAAATAAATTCACAAATTGCTGAGTATAACAAAACATTAAAAGAAAATAGCCTACTGCAAAATGAAATCTTATTTGCTCTGGTTGATTATTGTAAAATATTTCCATCAGTAGAAAATACAGGAACTAGGGGGCAATTAGTAAAGTTAATATGTGAGTATTATAATATTGATGCTACTTTTACGAACCTTCCAAATATTACAAATCAAGAAATTGATTGGTTAACTCCAACTAAATGTTTGTTGAGAAATTTCATTTGGGAATTGAACTCTAAAGACCAGAGTTGGATTGAAACCAACAAAGACTTTATAAAGAAAGTAGTTTACGTAATTTACGATTACTATGAGTATGAAGAGATTGTTCAGACTTTGTCAATTTTCCCAAATCAACTATTTGAATTATGCAGGCAAAGCGAACTAAAATTGGATGGAAGCATTCCAGACGAACTCAAAAATCTTTACGATGACATTGTTAAACCGACAAAACAAATTAGGAGTACATTAGTCTTAGATGGATTTGGCAACTCTATCAAAGATGGTGAGACGAAATATTCGAAAAGCCTTGGAGACTCCATTGAGAGAGTTTTCCAAGATGAGAGGCCTTTAACACAAATTAATGAACACCCACATAAAAAAGACATTCTTTGGATAATAAAAAAAATATCAGATGATGATAGGTGGTCAAAATACTTCCCATCTATTGAAGAAAAGAAGGCAATTATTATGATGGCAAGAATTTCTGACAATGAAACAAAGAATGACTTATTTTCCATAATAGGATTAGACAAAGACAAAATTGCTTTATTAGGTGAACTTTCAAGACAAGATGATTTAGAAAGAATAATAGCGTTAGGGAAAGCAGCATTAGAAGAAGAAAAACGAAATAATGCAGATTTTAACTTTAAGCATACTATTGGAACTCATATTGAAAAACTCATTAGAGAAAAAATCGGGTCTGACATGACTAATCTTAAAGTTGAAGTTCGTGAACAACAAGGCGGACAGGACATTATTGTAGAATACAACAACACTATTGTTTATTACATAGAAGTCAAATCACGTTGGGATATTCGCAATTCCATTACTATGAGTCCTCTTCAAATGAAAAATTCGGTAATAAACAAGTCAAAATACTCACTTTGTTGTGTTAATATGACAGATTACAAGGTTGGAGAAAATGACCGTTATAATGTTACTGACCTAGATGTAATTTTAGACCGAATAAATGTTCTAAACGATATTGGTGTCAAAATTGAACCTTTATTAAGTGGAGTACTTGCAGTAAAAGACATAGAAAATGAGATTTCGCTAACAGGAGACTATCGTGGTACAATTCCACAAACAATCGTCAAGTCTGGAGAATCTATTGACAATTTTGTAAATCACTTGATTCAAGTTGTTAGAAATAATTAACAGAAAATGATGCCAACCCTTAGCATTCATACACATTTGCATGCCACACAAATCCAAGTTCAAACCAAAGCTTGCAAAAGAGTATGCCTGCCCCAACGCACTGACTGAAGAAGAAGCAACGAAGGCACAACAATGTACATATGGCAATTTGGTCAAGCACGATTTTTGCAAGAGCAAAACACGAACCAGGTGCTAGCGCCTAACCGGCGCTTTGATCGCACCTGAACCAAACTGCGCATGTACAGAACCTTTAACACACATTTAAAGGAACTAAAATACTTCGGACTTCGGTTGACTGTAAACGGAAAATAACAATACACAAGTTTTAGCAATTAGCAATGCACAGGTTT
>CAYPOW010000336.1:0-3569 GCA_964412145.1 uncultured Draconibacterium sp. | reverse complement strand
AACTTTTTATTCCCTTCGTTAAAATTGCTTGAATACACTTCGTACCAATGTGCTTCTTTAACGTAATAATCGCTTAGATTCTGAATATCAATAGTTACTTCTGTGGTTTTATTATTGGAATTAGTAATCACCAATCCTATTTCACCAGAACTAAATCGGGAAGCATAAGTATTTAATCCAGAACCTTGAATCTGCATTTGTGACTGTATCATTTTATCGCCAAAAGTCTTGCCATAGAAATGATAAGGCATATAATTAGGGCGAGCTGTATAATCTTCTTGCGACGGGTCTTGAACGGCAATGAAAGATTTGGGTTCAGCATCTTCTTTCCATTTCCACTCAGAAACCCACATAGTAGACATGCCAATGTTATTCTTCATTACTTCACCCAATATCTGGGTAAAGAACAAACCGTTAACCATAGTGGTTGTATGAGGACCTCGCATATTGAATTCGGTTAAAGCCACTGGAAATTGATCCAATGTTTTGTCCGTATTCGCTTCAAGCGTTTTCTCAAGTAATTCTACATTTTCCGAAATCTGGTCTATACTTCCCAGTACATTTTCAATACTGGCATCAGCTTCTGAAGTAAAGTATTCGTGAATGATGAAAAAATCGGCATCGTTCTGTACTTCTTTCATCACTTGAGGATTCCAATCAGTATCTTTGGTATACATTACTGCCCCCACTTTGATAGTAGGATCTACTTTTTTCATTTCAGCAGCAAAAACCCGAAAATCTTCTCCATATTCTTTACCTGTGACTTCACTCCCATTGACATCAAAACCAGTTTCCCAACCACCATAACACTCGTTTCCGATTTCCCAATTCTGAATTCCAGCGCCCAATTCAACATTCGTTCGATGTACTAATGCCGCAGCATATTTTGCTGCTTGTAAAACACGTGCATCTCTTGTTCCTTCAGTTGTAATTCCATATCGAGCATAAAAATAATTAACCACTACTGTAGCTTGCCCTCCAAGTTCACTAACAAAATCGATATAAGTTTCAAGCTGCATCCCCGAGCTTTTAGTTCCGTCTATGGCATTAACATCAATTAAAAAACTATCGGGTATATTTCCATCCCAAAAATACACATTGCTACCGCTTCCGGCGGGAAAACGAAAAGCACCTAAATTGGCTTTTTTATACATTGGCAGACGAATACCATCGGTATAGATACCATCACCACTTCTAAAATTAGAATTCACTCCAAACTGAGTAGGCAATACATTGGCAATAAAATCACTTGCATCAATACTTAGTGTATATCTTAAACCTGGCGCAGGTTCCGTTTTTGTTTTAAATATCGATGGACGCTCATAATTACGTACTTGCCAATGATCTCCAAAATATCCTTCGATTGGAACTTGCTGTCCTAAAGAAAGCAAAGGCAATTGCACAATTAACAGTATGATGAGTAATTTGTTTAGCATTCTTCTTCGTCTAATGTCTAATAATTATTTTTTGAGTATGCTTTTTTTTTTGCGATTCTAAAGCGAGAATATAGGTCCCGTTTTTTACATCATCCACAAATAACTTATTGCTATCGCGATCAAATGATTTAAGCAATTGTCCTTGCAGAGTATATAGGTTGATATTTTCGTATTCTTTACTCTGATTGTTCAAGTATACATACTGACTCACAGGGTTTGGATGAAAAAGCACTGTTTCTTCGAGTGATGTAATGTCGTTTGTTATATCTGCCTGATTGGTCAAAAGTTTAAAGTCATCCAACCAAATAGCATCGGTTATTTTACCAAATAAAACGAGGACTTGCCAGAAAGCCACCGATTCTTTTAACTGAATTTCATATTCAATTTTATTAAAGACGGATGCTAATGAGATTGGGTTACTTAAAATATTTTCCTCCGCACCAATAAAGCTTTTTGTCTTTATAAGTACTTGTATTATATCGCCTGAAGTCTGCGCTTTAGCTTGAAAGGACAAGACAGCCTTGTCGTTTTTCAGACCATTAAAACAATCATAAATAGGCGATTCTAAATACGCATCACCTTGATTTTGGCTGACTGATATTGGATCTATCAAAAGCGCATTTGTTCCTTCAGAAGATAGTGTACTGTTGCTAAAATTAGCATTGAAGCCGTTCAAGGTTTCCAATTTCCAACTATCTGCTATTCCATCTTCAAAACCGGGATTATTCAGAATATAATTAAAATCAGCAGTATACGATGGATTAAATCCTTCTTCAAAAAACCAATGCTGTTGAAACCACCAATTTGCGGCTATCAATAATAAAGAGTCTTTCACATTTTGATAAGCAGAATTATCAATCAGATTAACAGTTTCTAAAGGATCATTTGCATAATCGTAAAGCTCAATTTCATAAATATTATCCACACTCCAAGGGATTTTATCAGGACGATCACCTGAACCATTATTCCAGATGGTCATTCGATAATCGGAAGTCCTGAAAGAATAGGAAGCATGACCCCCATTTCTAAATTCAGAAACAGCACAAGATTTAACAATGGATTTATTTTCAACAATGGGACTTAACACTTGTCCTTGTAGATAATCAGGGACTTCAAATCCGGCTAAATCGACTACTGTTGGATAAATATCACTCAAATCTACCGTTTCATTGCTCCTGTCTGCCACTCCATCTGGAATTGAAATAATTAAAGGAGTTTGAACAGCATTTTCTAAATTGGTGTGTTTTCCCCATTGATTGTGATCACCTAACTGGTAACCGTGATCGCCCCACAATACGATAATGGTATTTTCTGCTAAACCCGTTTCTTCGAGTCTGGCAATTAGTCTGCCTACCATATCATCGATATAGGATACACAAGCATAATAGCCATGAATTAATCTTCTTTGATCATCGGGATTTAAAATTCCATTCCCCTTTTCAATATCATTGTATGTCCATACTTCAGGAATATCGTTATAGCCTAAAGGTTCTGGTTTATAATAAGCAAAATCGGGACTGTTTTCTGCATGTTTTTGAAAACTGGATAGTTCAATGCTTTCTCTATCATAAAGATCCCAATATTCTTTGGGTGCAATAAAGGGGATATGTGGTTTTTTAAACCCAACAGCCAAGAAAAAAGGCTGATTTGGATCTTGAGCAAAGGCATTAAGCTTACTTAAGGCATCTAGATAAATCTGTCCATCCTGATATCCATCAAACGCAACGCCCTCAGGACCACATTCAGTAGCAGTATTTGCTGTAACCCGATACTGACCCTTTACAAAAGATTCATATTTATCAGGATATGTATACTTGCCAGGGTCGACATAAGTGTTGGACCAAGAAATAGCATCGTGACCATCATCAACATTACGTCTGTCAAAAATTTTTCCGTAAGCAGCACTTATATATCCATTATTTTTAAAAAATTGAGGGAGTGTAACTACGTTGGGAACCGCATCGCGTAACTGAGTTGAAAGGTTTCTTACACCAGAACCATCGGGAGTCATACCAGATAGCAAACTTGCTCTTGACGGCCCACAAACAGACCATTGACAATAGGCTTTTTCAAATACCACACCCTTACTGGCAAGTTGGTCTATATTAGGCGAATATATTTGAGATTCGCCAT
>CAYPOW010000335.1:0-3583 GCA_964412145.1 uncultured Draconibacterium sp. | reverse complement strand
TTTTGATTCTCTTATATCGAATGTTTTTGCTATATTTAATGAGTTATTTTGCCCATCTTTGAAATTGAAAGGAAGCAAATAGACGGACTGACGTTATGCACAATACTGTACTAAAGAAGTGGCTAATGGATTTGCTAATGGAATGAAAGACTTTGCCATTTTGATGAGTCCTGATAGTAAAGACAATAACGTGTTGAAAATAAAACCTCCTATTGTTTTCTCTCAAGAAAATGCAGACGAATTACTTTATAGATTACAGACTATCTTTAGCGAAGATTATATAACTCACTAATTATGCTTAAATATATACAAATAATAGGGTTATTGGTTTTTATTTCTTGTGTTCAATCTGTAACAAAAGAGCAAGAACAAAACTTACATAACGACCATACTGTTTTTGGCGCAAATAAACTTCCTCCGCATACTGATTTTTTTGCTTATGAATCATCTGAATTGGCGAATAAAAAGGAGTTAGAAAGCTCCAGGCGTTTTCTTTGTTTAAATGGAGACTGGAAGTTTCATTGGGTAAAATCACCTAAAGATAGAATGCGGAATTTCTATATTGAAAATTTGGATGATAATGATTGGAAAACTATTCCTGTGCCGGCTAACTGGGAAGTAGAAGGTTATGATCATCCTATCTATTTAGATGAGCGCTATCCTTTTAATTCGAAATGGCCTGATGCTCCAACGGAATATAATCCTGTTGGGACATACAGACATACTTTCAACATTTCAAAAGAGTGGTTAGAGGATGATATCATTTTACACTTTGCTGGAGCAAAATCAGCGATGTATTTGTATATAAATGGGCAATATGTTGGTTATTCTCAAGGATCTAAAACTCCTGCTGAGTTTAACATTAATGAATTTGTGATAGATGGAGAAAACTTAATTGCGCTACAAATGTATCGCTGGAGTGATGCTAGTTATTTGGAAAGTCAGGATATGCTACGCATGAGTGGTATTGAAAGAGAAGTTTATGTTTATGCGAAGCCAAAAGTGGCCATTACCGATTTTCATGTATTAGCAGATTTAGATAGTTTATATCAAAATGGTGTTTTTTTAAATACTGTTGAAATTGTAAACGCCACATCAGAGAATTCTTCACCATTTTTAAAAGTTCAAGTTTTAAATAATAACGTGGAAGTGCTTGGCTACGAAAAATTAGTTGAAGTTAATGCTAATGACACAACAAGAGTTGAAATTGAAGGATTTATTAAAAATGTAAAACATTGGTCGGCAGAAACCCCAAATTGTTACACTTTAACCATCCAATTAATTGAAGAGAAAGAAGAAAGAAATAATCAATTTATTCAAAAGACTATTGGATTCAGAAATGTACATATTGCTAACAATCAGTTATTAGTAAATGGTGAAGCAATATACATTAAGGGGGTAGATAGACATGAAACTGACCCTTATACAGGACATGTTATTTCCAAAGAAAGTATGGAGCTGGACATCCAATTAATGAAGCAAAACAACATCAATGCAGTTAGAAGCAGCCACTATCCAAATCATCCATACTGGTATGATCTGTGTGATAAATATGGTTTGTATGTAATCGATGAAGCAAACATTGAAAGTCATCCTTTGGCCATTGATGATGCTACGCAATTAGGAAATGAAATGTCATGGTTGCCTGCGCATTTAGATAGAACACAACGAATGTACTATAGAGACAGAAACCATCCTTCCATCATCGTTTGGTCTTTGGGAAATGAAGCGGGAGAAGGTGACATTTTTAGATCTACTTACAAATGGCTAAAATCCGCAGATGCTACTCGCCCAGTGCAGTATGAACCAGCAGTAAAAGAAAATTACACAGACATTTATTGTCCGATGTATCCAAGTGCTAAACGTTTAGAAAATTATGCCAAGAACAATCCTACTAAACCATGTATCATGATAGAGTATGCTCATGCCATGGGAAACTCTGTAGGAAACTTACAAGACTATTGGGATATTATCGAACAATATCCTGAGTTGCAGGGAGGATATATTTGGGATTGGGTAGATCAGTCGTTAGAATACGAAGATGATATGGGAAACCCGTACTTAGCTTACGGTCATGATTTTCATCCTGACCTACCAACCGATGGGAATTTTTTAAACAATGGATTGGTTGATCCATACAGAAATCCACATCCTCATTTAGCTGAAGTAAAAAAAGTATACCAACCAGCGAAATTTGAATGGAATAAAAACAACAAAAAAGTAACAATAAGCAATAAAAATTTCTTTGCTGCTTTAAATAATGTAGTATTAAAATGGACACTTTTAGAAGATGGAATTGTAGTTCAATCACAAAAAATAGATGAGGTTAATATTCCTGCACAAGGAAAATCAAGTTTTAATGTTTCTACCTCATCATTAAGCAAAAACAAAGAAGCCGTTTTATTGGTTCAATTAATTACGAAAACGGATAATGGATTACTTCCTAAAAATCACGAAATTGCTTTTGATCAATTTATATTGCAAAAATATACTTCAGTACCAATAGAAGTATCGCCTACACAAACACTAAGTATCTCTGAAGAAGAAACGGCTTTTACTATTAAAGTTACAGATACCGAATTGAGTATTGATAAAAAATCAGGAGAAATCTTTCACTGGAGTTACAATGGAAAAATGATAACAAGCCATGCTATTCGCCCGAATTTTTGGAGAGCGCCTACAGATAATGATTTAGGTAATGGTATGCATAAATGGGCTAAAATTTGGAAAGAAGCAACAGAAAAAGCTATTTCCACATTGAGTAAAGCACCTCAACAAACAAAATATGGTGTTGCATTTAGTTTAGAATATCTATTACCAGATAATATAGCTCAATTGAAAATAAACTATACGGTTACTTCTGACGGGAAATTGATGGTTGATTATAATTTTATTCCCTTAAAAGATTCGTTGCCTAATATTCCAAGGTTAGGAATGTATTTAACCTTACCCAATAATTATACAGAAACAAGGTGGTATGGGCGAGGTCCTCATGAAACTTACTGGGACAGAAAAACAGCTGGGAAAATTGGCGTTTTTGAGGGAGCTATTCAAGATCAGTTTCACCGTTATTCCCATCCACAGGAAACAGGAAACAAGACAGACCTCAGGTGGATGAGTATACAGTCGATCAATACCAAATTAACAGTAAACTCTACTGATAATCAATTATTAAATGGAAGTGTTTGGCCCTTTAATACTGATGAATTAAGTTTTGTTGCCGGAAAAGATGGAGGTCAATCTGCTTCAGGATTAGTTCCAATAACATCAAAACATGGTGTCGACATTCAAACCGGAAAATTGGTTCAATGGAATATTGATCATTTGCAAATGGGAATTGGAGGAGATACTTCATGGGGACGATTTGTGCATGATGAATATACAATTCCTGCAACAGAATATCACTATTCCTTTATTATTCAACCAAATATAAAGTCAGGATGCGAATAGCTTTTATGTGTTTATAATTTTAACTACTCTCATAACCTTAGTTTGTAATTTGAAAAGTATTTTATAGAAACGTATTTTTAGGATACTTTAATGAAAGGGAATTAAGAAATAAAGAAAAATCAATAAGGTTAGA
>CAYPOW010000334.1:0-3592 GCA_964412145.1 uncultured Draconibacterium sp. | reverse complement strand
AAGGACAAGGTGAAATGAACGGAACGCTTATGGATGTGCATGGAGCTGGTTGTCAAAGAAGTGATCCTAAAAGTGGAGATATCAATGCCTACCCTCAGTTTTTTGGACCTCAAGGTGATGTTAGATATGTTTATAACTATGTTAGATGTGTGAGAAATGCGAATTAGAAAAATTATAATTTAACTGTAGAATTTTAAATCTATTGTTTATTTAACAAGAAAAAGCTTATCCGACATTTGACGGACAGGCTTTTTTTGTATCCAGATGTTTGGTTAAGTAAATTGTTTTTAGATCGTCTAGGTTCTACAACGATTAGCTTGAGCGAAGCGAATAATCAGTGACCAATTTTCTTATCTCTATCATAAGTGAAAAAAGAAAAGGAGAAAGGGACGCCGTCAGAAGAAAGCTTGCGCATTTCCTTAATAGCCCTTTGCCAATGAATTGTGGTATTACTCATACTACAATGATAAAGTGGGGGTGGGGAGTTCTAAAGGACATAAAAAAACCTGAAGCTAGTTCAGGTTTTATACTTAGTTTTTTAAAGATCGTTTCTTAATTCATTTATTGCTTCGTTTTCCTGTAATAAAAACCGTAACTAAAGCTACAATGTCAACTGTTCCAAGTATAGTAGCTGTAATCTGATTACCGCTTCTTGCTAAATCCCAAGCTATTATTCCGAAAACCAAAGCAATTATAAAGCCAAACCACTGTCCTGTGGAGCTTTGATTAAAACTTCTTTTTACACCTTCTTTTTCAATGGTAATTCTGTGTTCTAATTGAGTTTCAACATTAGTCATTAACCTATCGCCGCCATTGGGGATAACCTCACTGTATATTCTTATTGTGTCTCCATCAGGTAATGGGCCGGAATATTGTTTCCTAATTGATAAAGCCCTAATAATTTCTTTTTGTTCCTTTGGAGGGAGCCCTTTTATAACCTTAGCA
Organism: uncultured Draconibacterium sp.; assembly: GCA_964412145.1. Taxonomy (GTDB): domain Bacteria; phylum Bacteroidota; class Bacteroidia; order Bacteroidales; family UBA12170; genus UBA12170. Next base: position 2,647 of record CAYPOW010000334.1, on the reverse strand, counting down.
ACCTCTGGAGTCATTTCTTTGGAATTATCATCTTTGCTTAAAGCATCCTTAGGTTTAGATTTTTTCATCTTAAAAAGTTTCTTCTAGTGATTTTTCAAAATCTTTACCAATCATTTCCCAATCAGATTTTAGAGCTTTTGCATCAGCTTCTTCACCAGATTTTGAAGTATTGACTTTTTTGTCTGTACTAAAAATATCAAGTATACTTGAGAATCCAGTGAAAAATCCTCTCTTTGGAAATAGAAAATCCGTGCGTGTATCTGTATCGTTCATTTTGTAAAATTAAATCTATATGCTAAAATAAGCAAATTTGAAGCGAAAATAAAGGTTTTTTTACAAAATCTCACACTCTTAATATTATTTTAACAGAACGAGGGTCATTTTAATAATTATTTGGAAATAAAAAAGTCCGCTCTAAGGTTTCTGTATAGAATGGTTATATAGTCGTAGCTAATATTCATCATCCTACGGACTTAAATTAAAACTCTGACCAATCTCGGAATTAAAAATAACCTTTATTACACAGTTTATTATAGCTTGTCCGATTCCTTGTCAATCTTTTCTTGATTATTTTTCAATTTCTTTTGTTCTTCCTTTTTTTGTTCATTATCAAGAAATATACTATAATTTTTAAACCCATCCTTTTCACTAATTGAGAAATACTCTGTTGACTCACAAAAAAGATGACCGATTTTAGTAGTTGGGTATCCTGTTTTTTCAATATCAGGATCATATTGTTTAATAATATAATGATTTATATACTCAAGATATAATAATTCACTTTGCCAATATTCTGTGAATTGATCTTGTGATTCAATTCTATAGTACATTCCTGTTTTCTTATCATATGTAGAAATAATAGGCTGAGGCGAAACACCAAGTATTCCCTTTGGTTGTTCGAGCATTATTTCTCCGCCTATTTTTATTGAGGAATATTTTAAAGAAGAGTCACTAGGGAGAAAGATTATAGGAGTGTCCATATTTGAGGGACCATATAAGTTCACAAGTGTAGTATGAATGCCCGTTTCATTTTGACTTTTTTTTTACTTAATTTACTGTAAATTTTAATAGATATAAGAAAATTATTGAAGAAAACAAGATTGATTTTTTCCAATTGAACACCATTTATATAAATTTTACTAACATCCCTTGCTGTACATTCTATAACCTTTTTATTATAACTTTCTTCAATTCTCCAATTCCGAAGGGCAAAGTTATATTCTTTGAAGTTTGCACCTAAAAAAAGATTTTTGAATCCATTTTTCAATACTAAATTTTCTATTAAAATATCTGATTTATTGACGATTGCTGAGTCCTGAATTTTGAAAAAACCATCATCAATAACAACTTCTTTTTTTCTTATTCTATTACTATTATTCAAAACGATAATTATTGTAAATAGAATAAAAAATGTAAACAAGATCGGAATGAGTATTGTGTTATGGTTTTTCATTTTAATTACAAATTTTAAATTTCAGATGTATGTAAAATGAACTGTCGAGCTTTAAATGAAATATTTTCCGCTTCTTTTTTGTTAATACCTTGGATAAATGTTGTTCAAATAGAATCATTTATTATTCAGATTTCAGCATGTTAGAATAGTTGTATAATAATAAAGGTTATTTTAGCTTTTAAAATCATTGTGTACTTTATGATTTTTTTCGATTTGATAATCACTAAAAATCGGTCTTACATATTTTCCCAAAGTTAGAAAATATCATACCGAATAAACAATATATGGGGAACTTTTTTATTTTTTTTATTAAAAACTAGATAGCTAGAACAAAAAAAGAAGGTTTTCCTTCTTTTTTAACACTTACTCAGATGAATTTTTCAAGTATTTTCAATCCAAAACTTTTTGGCTTCTTCAAAAAACGGCATTTTTGTAATCTCATTCAAGTCTTTTATATCTGTAGTATAAATATCTCTAATTTCTAAATCAATTGAAGTATTCTTTATTACTTGAATAAGACACGGAGGATATTGTCTATGTAGGATAAAAGATTCGTTATTTAATGGATCGGTAAATATTAGAAATTTCGGTTGTCTATCTGTATCAATTACTTTACCTAACTTCTCAACAATACTTATATCGTATCCAATTACTTCAGTTAATATAATTAGGTTATCTAAACTCGGAGCATACTTTCCTGAAAGCATTCGGCTTACATTTGAACGTTCAAAACCAGTTTTTTTTGCAATGTATTCATGTGTAAAACTTTTTTCCTTTGCTAATTCCGAAAGATAATTGCAAAGTTCTTCTCTTACTGTTACAGGTTTGTTTTTCATTTTATCTATGCCGTATTGGAACTGTTGCCGCCAGCTTTAAATTATTTTTACAAAAATAGTATCAAATTTGATACAATGAAAGAAAATGGATAACTTATTTTCTTTTAATGATTTTTTAAAACAAAAGCCAGACGAAATCGACTGGCTTTTGTTGTTTTATAGATAGAAGAATTAAAGCCTTAGCTTATGGAGGGGTCAGCCCTCCGGGCTGAGGACGACAATCCTTCTGGTTCTTATATCGTTCTAGATTTAAAACGGAAGATAAAAAATAAACGAGTGAAAACGGTCAACGTTATTTAGGCATTGTCAAATTATCACTCATCACCCGTCACTCTTTAAAAAAACATCTACCAAAATC
>CAYPOW010000333.1:0-3619 GCA_964412145.1 uncultured Draconibacterium sp. | reverse complement strand
TAATGATCCATTGACACTCGAACAATTAAGTAAAATTTCAGGATATAAAATAATTCACAGGGTCGGTGGTTCCGAGGTAGACCAAGAAGGCAATCTGTTTAAAAACACGTTTATTGGAAATCAAAGGTGGATGTCGCAGGATTTGAATGTAACTCATTTTTCGAATGGTGATCCTATTCAAGGAATATTATATCGTGAACCTGAAAAATGGAGCGAGTCAAAAAATGCAGCATACATTATAGAGATTTCTCGTTCAGATTATAAACTTTATAATTGGTATACAATCGTTGATAATAGAAATGTTTGCCCAAGTGGGTGGCATGTCCCATCAGAAGCTGAATGGGGCATATTGGTTGATTTTTTAGGTGGTAAAGAAATAGCTGGCGGAAAGATGAAAGCTATAAAAGATGAAAGGAATAATTATTCTTTGTGGAATAATCCAAATAAAAATGACATAAATGAATTCTTTTTTTCATCAAAACCAAATGATTACAGAGATGGCAGTATAGTACATTATAAGGATGGTAAGAATGCTATTTATTGGGTAAAATTGGATCTTAACTCATCCAATTCAGGTAAATCAGCAATCATTTCAAATGATGATTCAAAATTAACAATTGGGTCTGCAAATGCTCATTCTGGTTCGGCTATTAGATGTATTAAAGATTAAATTTAAATCATGATACTATGTTCATAAATATCAGGTCAATTATAATAGGAGTCATTTTAATCTGTAGTATTCAGAACTCCTACAGTCAAGGATTTAATGAAGATAAAACTTCATTAGCGAATTTTGTAAAACGCATGTATAACTCTGCTCCTTTTGAAGGAGTTAAAGTCATTGTAGATTACGACCATAATTATTTGACATCTGTAATCTCACTTGAAAAGGCAAAATACTCAAATCCAAGTACAATGAATAGGGTCGCCCAAGTAAAAGCTCGCCAGCAAGCCAATACTTTTTTTAATGGTTCAAGCATTTCGTCAGATTTGGTTATTAAAACTACTGAAACAAAAGGCAGCACTAAAACAAGCACAGTAATAGAAATGATTGAATCCATAAAAGAGAGTTCAATGGGTTTTGTTCAAGGGATGGAGTTATTAATAAATTTTGAGACTGATGAAGGGGGGAGGATGGTGTTTATTTATTATCGGGAAATGAAAGAAAAATAATTATTCATCTTGATTTTTTTCGCAATGTTGAGTATTTATTGTAAAAAATATGAATATGAAAATTAAAGATGTTAGAATTGGAATTAAAGTAAAATTTTCTATTGATTTAGAGAATGAATATCAAGTTATTGAGATTAATCCTAAAGTTTCACCCCCAATTACAATTAGAAGTTTTGGAAATGGAGTTAAATTTCAGGTCAGAGCATCTGAAATCGAAATACCATAAATTGAACAAATCAATGTCAAGGAGATAATATTAAACACGTTTTTAGCATAATTCCAAAGTTAATTTATAATGAGAGAATTTGAAACACTTGATATTAATAATAAAAAATGCAGGTTTCAATATAGTATTGAACAAGATGGTGAATATATTACTTTTAGAGTATTTTCAATTCCAATGAATGAACTCGAATGGTTTCAATATACGGTAAAGATAATTAATAGTCATTTGGCTAAAAGTGAAACATTCACACATAATTATAAAATGGAGTTTTCTAAAAAAGGAATTCCTGAGAAAATAGTTGAAATTGCCTCAAATTATTTAAAAAGAAGTATCGTATCAAGTCCAAAAAGTCCAAAACCGGGAGATTTTATTATCCCTGCAGCTATAAAAGCTTGGGATCGCTTGATCCTGCAAAACTCTAATGCAAGATATGATAAGGCTAATGATTGTTTCATTTTGGAGTGGAAATAGTTTACAATGAATTATTATCTTGAGTATTTAATTGATGAAGATAGGAGTTTGGGGGCATATAGTAAATACAGCTCGGAGATACAAAATCTAGCTAATAGAATTTGTTCTAATAGTATTGGTGAATTAGTATCAATTTTAAAACGATTATCTTCAGATAATGAACCTATTATTATTACTATCATTTCTCATGGTTATTTTGGTTTTGATAAAGACAAAAATGAAATAAGCGGTTTAGCTCTGAACTCTTACAATCCTTATAATAGTTTTATTTCGTGGCAAGAAATTATAAAATTGGCAAACAATTGCCGGACTAAATACCCAGTAATTTTAAATTTACTGACACCTTGCAACAGCTTTAAAATTTTAGACTTTATTAGCAAAAATGATAGAATTGACAGAATTTGGTATTCAAAGAAAGAAAACCTAACAATTCGTCACAGCATTATACTAGCTGAAGAATTTCAAAATTTCAATCAATTTTGTAGTGATATTTTATCTGATGAGGAATTAAATGACTTCGGAGAATTTAAAAACCTATAGAAATTCTTGTTTATTTAAAACCAATTCCTTTCCTTTTTTTCACCTCTGTATAAATAGCATAAAAACAGGATTTTATCGTCTTATAAATGTTCTTATTTCAAGGAATATACAAACGCCCTTAAGGAATAAACATTCCTGCTAAAACAGAATTAAACCCTTTAAAATGGAAGATAAACTTTCGAGGGATTCATTAAATCATCACCAATCCCCTCTCTCGATAAACATTTAATCAATTTTATTACTAAAACCCTTTTAAAATGGCTACATCAAGTTCACATTCCGAAGCACAAATACTCGAAAACTATCGAGTAGCACTCACCAATGTCGAAACACAACCTGAAATTGCTTTAATTATGGCAGATTTCGGTTACGACACCACTAAATTTGCTGAAGGCAAAGCCTTATTAGACATAACAAGGCAAAAATTTGACTTCAACAAACAAGAAACGCAAGAAACTGTTATAGCAAGAGCTGCTTTTGATGAAAAAACAAGCGCTTTATATGCTGTATACTCTCCACATCGCAAAAAAGCAAAGGTCGCTTTGAGCAAGCAAAGACGAAACATCGTTTAAAAACCTAGCTTTAAAAGGCTCAATTCCTCAAGCGTATATTCTAAAAATGGAAGCAATTAAAACTTTTTACATCTATTTGCAAGCCAATCCAACAATTCTAGACAAGCTTTTAATCTTGAAAGTTCTTCCTACTGATATTACAGCTGCTTTAGCACTAATTACAGAAACAGAAGCATCAAGAGCAGCCTACCTTATTGAGGTCGGAGAATCACAAAATGCAACAAAAACAATAGATGCTGCATTCGGCAATATCGATCTTTGGATGCGCGACTTCTATGCAGTTGCCAAAATAGCATTAGAGGATCATCCTCAGCTTTTAGAATCAATTGCACTCTTTGTTAGAAGCTAAACCTTCCCTATTTGCAGGCACATTGCCAAAGCGCACAGGCTCCCCACAGCCAAGCTTTGGCAAAAAGCTTGCAATTCCACACACTGTCTAAACGTTATTAAAAATAAATCCGTAAGTTTGACTAATAAACACCTTCCAAAATAAAAAGCCCAGCCTGCAATAATGGCTCATATGCAACTTCGCTAAACGCTCGCTGCACATAGTCTGAACGTATTATAAACATTTATTTGTTAAAAATAATGTTGATTTAATTTTGGCTTAAAAGGAATTCCAAAGTATCTATTCCGT
>CAYPOW010000332.1:0-3669 GCA_964412145.1 uncultured Draconibacterium sp. | reverse complement strand
TCCTAATTCAAATCTAATAATTTTCTGAAACTTACTTTTTACAAACATACGGCCTTCGGCAAAAGGTTCACAAAGAATTTTTCAAAAAAGCCTTTTCAATAATAAAAGTAGGTATCAAACCTTAGCGTTTTAAATTTCGTTTCCTTAAAACAAATCTAAATTTCATTTAAACGAATTAAGCAATCGTTTGAAATAAATATTTATTGTAATTTTGTGCAAAATTCCGAGGGGCCGGAATGCCTGATAAAGACACTTTCGGGAAGATAAATAAATGCCCACAAGAAATCTCAAAATAGTTTTGAGATCATGAAATAACCTTTACCAATGCAAAAATTATTATTGTTAGGCGCTGAAGCCATCGCTCAGGGTGCTATTGACGGTGGTATGTCTGGTGTTTATGCTTATCCCGGTACTCCTTCAACGGAAATAACAGAATATGTACAGCATTACGAATTAGCAAAAGAAAGAAACATCCACTCTAAATGGTCGGCTAATGAAAAAACAGCCATGGAATCAGGTTTGGGGATGTCTTATGCGGGTAAACGCGCTATGGTTTGTATGAAGCATGTTGGCTTAAATGTAGCCGCCGATGCTTTTATGAATTCTGCAATTACCGGAACAAATGGAGGCCTTTTGGTTACTGTTGCCGATGATCCTTCGATGCACTCGTCACAGAATGAGCAAGATTCTCGTGTGTATGGAAAATTTGCTCAAATTCCTATTTTAGAACCTTCGTCTCAGCAAGAAGCCTATGATATGGCTTATGTTGGTTTTCAATTATCTGAAAAATTCAAAGTCCCCATTTTAATTCGAATTACTACTCGTTTGGCGCATTCACGTGCTGCAGTGGAAAGAAAACCTTTATTGGATGAAAACGAAATAAACCTTCCTTCCGATATGAGTCAATTTGTATTACTTCCAAATTTTGCACGGATAAAGTACAAAGGTTTACTGAATAGTTTTGTTGGATTTATTGAAGAATCCGAGCATTCTTCATTCAACAAATACATTGATGGAACAGATAAATCGCTTGGTATATTAGCTTGTGGTTTGTCATATAATTATTTGATGGAGAATTTCCAGGACAAACCTTTGAATCATCCACTATTAAAAATTGGTCAGTATCCAATGCCTCGCGCAAAGGTTGAAAAACTAATGGCTGAATGTGATCAGGTTTTAGTTTTGGAAGATGGTTATCCAATGATTGAAGAAGTTTTAAAAGGATACACGGCCAAAGAAAACATCAAAGGCCGACTGGATGGATCTTTGCCTCGCGACGGCGAATTGAATCCAAATTTAGTTGCTCAGGCTCTTGGTTTGGAAGAAAAGAAAAAAGAAAACTTGCTTGAAGATGCTGAATTAAAGGAAATCATTAAATCCAGACCACCCGCTATGTGCACTGGTTGTGGTCATATTGATGCATATAATGCTTTAAATGAGGCGCTTGAAGATTATTCAAAGGGTCGCGTTTTTTCTGACATTGGATGCTATACTTTAGGTGCTTTGCCTCCTTTTAATGCCATCAATTCCTGTGTGGATATGGGTGCCAGTATTACCATGGCCAAAGGCGCTGTTGATGCTGGATTATCACCCTCCGTAGCTGTTATTGGCGATTCTACTTTTACACATTCCGGAATGACAGGATTGATTGATGCAGTGAATGAAAAATCGCCTATCACCATTTTGATTTCTGATAATTTCACTACAGGGATGACGGGAGGCCAGGATTCTGCAGCTCTTGGAAAGATTGAAGCTATTTGCGAAGGCATTGGCGTTGATCCTGCACATATCAAGGTTTTTGTTCCGATGAAGAAAAATCACGATGAAATGGTGAGGGTAATTCGGGAAGAACTGGCTTATGATGGCGTTTCAGTAGTTATTCCTCGTCGCCAGTGTATTCAAACAACGCGTAATGTAGAATTGAATAAACGGATTACAGAATTAAACCTTCGCTAAACAAAAACTAAAACACATGAAAACAGATATAATTTTAGCAGGTGTTGGTGGACAAGGAATTTTATCCATTGCAGCCACTATTGGAATGGCTTCCATTGCCAATAATTTACATATTAAACAAGCAGAAGTTCACGGAATGAGTCAACGTGGAGGCGCTGTTCAATCGCATTTCAGACTCTCTTCCAAACCTATTTCGTCCGATTTAATTCCAATGGGAAAGGCCGATATTATCCTTTCCGTTGAGCCGATGGAAGCATTGCGCTATATTGACTTTTTAAAACCCAACGGCTGGATAGTAACAAATGTGATTCCTTTTATAAATATCACAAATTATCCTGATATTGAAATAGTTATAAATAAACTGAGGACTCGAAAAAACATCCTTATTTTGGATGCCGATCAAATTGCAAAAGATTTGGGTTCTTCACGTTCTTCAAATATTGTAATGTTAGGTGCCGCCAGTCCTTTTATCGATTTGCCATTTGAATCACTCGAAAAAGCGATAAGAGAAATATTTTTACGCAAAGGCGATAAAGTCATTGAGGCAAATATTGCAGCTTTGCACGCCGGGCGTGATTTTGCAAATAAAAGGTAAATTATTGTAAATCAAATGTAATAGGAGCCTGTGTGTTTTCATACAGGCTTTTCTTCTATAAATCCGCTTTGCTATTGCAAGAAGAAGCTGTTGGTTTTTGAAGCTCAATCACCACATTTTTCTTTACTTTTGCAAGCGTCAAATAAAAAAATAAAAATGAGTACAAGCAAAAAAGTTTTAGGATTAGGCAATGCACTAACAGACATAATGACCCAGTTGGAAGATGAATCAATATTGCAGAATTTTGGATTGCCCAAAGGAAGTATGCAATTGGTCGATAAAACAAAATCAGATTTGGTGATTGAAGGAACCAAACATTTGAAAACAAGTCAGGCTGCTGGAGGATCTGCCGCAAACACAATCAACGGGCTGGCCAAACTAGGCGCTAAATGTGGTTTTATAGGAAAAATAGGAAGAGATTCTTTTGGCGAATTCTTTTCAAACGATATGATTACCAGCGGAATACAACCCTTATTGATTCGTAGCACCACCGAAAGCGGAAGAGCGGTTGCGCTAGTAAGCCCTGATTCAGAGCGAACTTTTGCTACCTATTTGGGCGCCTCAGTAGAACTTTCTGCCACCGATTTACAGCCTGACAATTTTAAAGGATACGATTACCTGCACATTGAAGGTTATTTGGTTCAAAATCACGATTTAATCGAAAAAGCTTTGCAATTAGCAAAAGCTGAAGGTCTTTTGGTTTCGCTCGATTTGGCAAGCTACAATATAGTGGAAGAAAACCTTGCTTTTCTACAGGAAATGAGTAAAAAATATGTCGATATTTTATTTGCCAACGAAGAAGAGGCACGTGCTTTTACAGGAGAAGAAAATCCCGAAAAAGCCCTGAATATAATGTCTGATTATGTGGACATCGCGATTGTCAAAGTGGGAAAAAACGGATCCTTTATAAAGAAAGATGGCGAGAAAATTAAGGTGGGCGTAATTGATGTGAACAGCCACGATACGACTGGTGCCGGCGATCTCTATGCCGGAGGTTTTTTATTTGGACTAATGAGTGGTTTAAGTCTCGATAAAGCAGGCAAAATAGGCGCCATACTTTCAGGAAATGTAATTGAAGTGATGGGCGCAAAAATGGATGAAAAACGTTGGGCTAAAAT
>CAYPOW010000331.1:0-3689 GCA_964412145.1 uncultured Draconibacterium sp. | reverse complement strand
TTTTTATTTAACTGATAGATAAGACCTATAAGCCCTAAAATAAAGGGCAAGAAATAAAATTTATTATTTGCTGGATTTTGACTCCGGATTGGTAGGAAATCTTGATTTCCAAGACGAATAGAATCGATGAAATTGATACCGCTAATCCAGTTGCCATCGCGGATATTTGGCTGGGATTCAACATCGTTTTGTCTGCCAACAAAATTCCACATAAAATACCTAAAGTACATATGTCCAATTTGATAGCTAAAGAAGAATTGAAGATTATCGCCAAATGTAGGTTTATAAACTATTTTTTCATTGCCTTCTCTATCAACTGTTTTTACAGGAATTCCTTTCGAAGTTTTGTAATTTTCATACATAGTGATGTGCTCAGCTTTCTGATTGCTCCACATGCGGGGAAATAATCCTGATAATTTTGGATCATACTGAGGAGATGAATCTTTGCCAGAGTCAGTTATTATATATTTCCCTGATTCATCGTCTCTTATGTATGTGGGTGATTTATCTTCCCATGAAGTAACATCGGCATTGTAATATTGACCATATAGTAAAGGCCAGCTGCCGTATTGTTCTCGCAATAGATAGGAGAGCATACTGATGGCGTCTTTTGGATCATTTTCGTTAATTGGGGGATTTGCATTGGCGCGAATGACTATCATCATGAAGGAAGAATATCCAATAAGAATAAATGTAATGCTAAGAATAGCTATGTGTGCAATCAGCTGTTTCTTCTTATGTGTGAATCGGATAGCCCAAACAATAATAGCAATAAGTATAATAAAGAATATAAAACTACCTGAATTAAAAGGAAGTCCAATTGTGTTTATAAAGAACAACTCAAAAGCTCCAGCTGCTTTTACAGTGATTGGAATGATAAAATACATGATGAATGATAGCACAAAAAGCGATATCAAGCCTGCCAGTACAAAGCCTTTCCAATCTGTTTTCTTGAATTTTTTAAAGTAAACAACATAAGTAATCGCAGGAATAGCTAATAAGTTAAGTAAGTGAACGCCAATGGATAAGCCCATTAAAAAGGCGATAAGAATAAGCCATCGATAAGAATAATTGCTATCCGCCACTTCTTCCCATTTTAAAATAGCCCAGAAAACAACTGCTGTAAATAAGGATGACATAGCATATACTTCACCTTCAACTGCTGAGAACCAAAATGAATCAGTAAAAGTATAGGCCAAAGCACCTACTATCCCGCTTGCCATAATCGGAAAGAGTGATTCTTTGCTTTCTGGATTATTGACTAATTTCCTTGCTAAACGAGTAATAGTCCAAAACAGGAATAAAATTGTAAAACTGCTTGAGAAAGCTGACATCATGTTTATCATTTTGGCAACATTCTCTACATCACCAAAAGCAAACAAGGTAAAAAAGCGCCCCATCATTTGAAAAAGTGGTGCTCCGGGAGGATGCCCAACTTGTAACTTATATGAAGTAGCTACATATTCACCAACATCCCACCAACCTGCAGTGGGTTCAACAGTTAAAAGGTATACCAATGATGCAACTGCAAAAATGAGCCATCCAACAATATTGTTTACTTTTTTAAACATAAATTGATTTCTTAAATTATTATCTTTTTTTCTTTTCAGCCACTACAAATAAGTCGAAACAATCATCTTGTGCTTCACCTAAATAAAAGTCGCTCAATTTTATTTGATTAACGGTTTCCGTATTATTTTTATGTAAATTACTCCTATTCAGTCTATTAAGTAGATTATAGGGTATTTGTAAGAGTTGACGTGGTAATTTGTATTGTAAATTAAAAATATCGAAGCGTGTAATTTTTGCTACGCTTTCTTTATTTGCCTGATAATATTTTAGAACCTTGTCGCTTCCAAAAATGCCTTTCATTTCAACTTCATCAAATATTTTTAAGACCAATGCATGCAATTCCAATGGAATGTATTCTCTGATATGCCAGGGATTGCGAGTTATCGACATTTTTCGATTAGGTGTAGTTAAAATAAGCTTGCCATCTGGTTTTAAAACACGGTAGATTTCCCGGATAAAAAAATCATCGTCTTTTATATGCTCTATAACCTGAAAACTCACGACAAAATCAAAAAAATCATCTGCAATATTTTCAAGCGGTGGCACTTTCATCTGCCTAAAATGTACTTTTTTTTCTTCGCCTTCAGCTAAAGTATAATGGGAAGGAAATTTATCAATAGCGTAGTATTGATGGGTTATAGGAGACAGATATTCAATCCCATAGCCTTCGCCAGACCCAATTTCCAAAACCTTACCGGAAACTAGTTTAGCTGCTTCGGAATAGGCTGTTAAATGGCGCTGATGCATTACATTATCAGAAGGCAATTTAGCAGAATGACGTTCGGCGGTTTGAATTATGCTCATAAATAATTTTCATCTTCAAAGAGGACAAATTTAGCAATTTTAACGGGATATTATTTTTCAAATTATACTACCCATCTTTTTTTAAGAATCTTTAGTAAATGATACGCTTTCTTAGATCCCATATATCAGATAATGTTCCCAATCTTGCTGAAAAGCAGTTAATTTCTAATTTTTAATTTGAAAAACTGTTCTTCAAGATCAATTAAAATTTTGGTCGATTTTTCACCTATTTCTACTCTGTCTTTTGCTTGTTTGACTTCTTTTCTTTCGAGCAATTTTTTATCTTCTTTGCTTATTGGACGGATATCTACATCGGCTGGAAGATTGAAAAACACAATCATACAGGCCGTTTGTCCTAAAAGAGAATTTAATTCAAGCGATTCGCCTTTAGGGTTTTGCAAAGGAAAGTTATCCAATTGATTGCCAATAATCGATTTGGGTTTTTCTAAGTTGAAAGGTTTCCTTGCCTTTTTCGCTTGTTTTTTCTTCTTCACTAATTTTTGCAGATTCTCAACTAATAAGTGTTTGTTTTCACATTCTTGTTCGGTCAATTCCTCTTTTTCAGACAAATTAAAGCCATACGTATAGCAAATTCCATTGCGATCAAACAATAGAAAGTGATTTATTGGATTGTCCTTTTTGGAAATGGCCAATATATAATCGGGCGTTCCGCTATAGGTAATATCTTTCAATTTGTATTTTAAATTGGTTCTTGAAATGGTGTCGAAAACCGTATTTTTATCGTTTCCATAATCAACTTTCAGCGTTGGAGTATAGAAGAAATTGAGGTCGGGGAATTGAGATTCGTCAAAAAAAGGATTTTTTTCTCCAAGACCAATGACTATTATTTTTGGAGCAATTTTATGGAGTTTTTGAGCAAATGAAAAATTGGTCAAAAGCAGAGCAAGAATTAAAGTGATAATTTTTTTCATAAACTAAATTTTAAAATTTGATAGCTAAGTTAGGTTGATTACTTAGAAATAGAAAAATTTTTAAATTAAAAACCTTTCTTCTGTAAGCTAAATATTCAAATTTGGAATTTTATACATTAAAAAACCTGGATTTTAAGTTATTTTTCAAGCTCTCCATCCTTAACTCTTTTTATTGTTTTATGTAATGTTGTTCTGTCGATACCTAATTCCTTTGCGCATTTTGAGATATTGTTATTATTCTTTTTCAGTATTTTTTCCAGGTAATATTTTTCTACTTGTCGCGAAACTTTATCTGCAGCTTTTTTTCTTACTTCGATTAGATCATTCCAGCTTTGAATTTCTTTTTCTGAATAAAACACATCAATTTCCCCCAATTTTTGT
>CAYPOW010000330.1:0-3694 GCA_964412145.1 uncultured Draconibacterium sp. | reverse complement strand
CCTTTCGAAGCGGATCTGAGTTTTTTATATGGAACCATATTTATCGGCAAGGCCGAAAATAAAAAAAATCATAGTAGGAATATCTGCATTTTTGCCAATGGCGAAGTGGATAGATCTGCCACTGGTTCGGGCGTAAGCGCGAGAGCAGCGTTGCATTATGCCAAAGGTGAAATTAAAATTGGAGAAAGTATACGTATCGAAAGCATACTAGGCTCTACAATGGATGTGGAAGTGAAAGAAGAAATAGATTTTGGTCCTTACAAAGCCATTATTCCAAAAGTGAGTGGAACAGCCTATTTTACTGGTCGGCATGAGTTTCTTTTCGATCCAACGGATCCGTTTAAAAAAGGATTTATTTTTCGATAATCGCAACACATCGTGACCATAAATTAAATAAGTAATTATTTTTAATTTTCTTTTGCTATTCAATTAACAAGCAAGAATTTATTATACCTTTGCAAAAGCAATTAAATTGCTTCAAACAGCTATTTTACAGATATTTATAATATTATTTCAGAAGAATAAACAAATGGAATTTACGACAAAAATCAGGGAACAAGCCAAAAAAGCAAATGCTCGCATTGTTTTGCCTGAAGGTACAGAAGAAAGAACTTTAAAAGCAGCCGATTTTGCACTCGGTGAAAATATTGCCCAGATTATTTTACTGGGAAACAAAGAAGAAATTACAGAACAGGCAAAAGTGTTTGGATTAGAAAACATAAGCAAAGCCAAAATTATTGACCCGAAAAATAATCCTGATAAAACATATTACGTGGATTTATTGATGAAAATTCGGGGTAAAAAAATTGAGAGTCGCGCACAAGCAGAAAAATTAGTGGAAGATCCGCTTTATCTGGCAACTTTACTGGTAAAAAATGGAGATGCTGACGGCGAAGTTGCCGGTGCTCAAAATACAACTGGTGATGTTTTACGTCCTGCTTTTCAAATTGTAAAAACATTACCTGGCATTAGTGTAGTTTCAGGTGCTTTTTTTATGCTCCTGGAGAATAAAAATTTTGGTGATTACGGAATGATGGTCTTTGCCGATTGCGCCGTTCATCCAAATCCCACGGCTGAAGAGTTGGCTCAGATAGCAGTTTCTACCGCTTATACAACCAAAGCCATTGCCAATATGCAACCACGTGTTGCCTTATTGAGTTTTTCAACCAAAGGAAGCGCGAAGCACGAAATGGTTGATAAAGTGGCTGAAGCCACTGTTTTAGCACAAAAAATGGCGCCTCAGTTTCAGTTTGATGGCGAATTACAGGCCGATGCTGCAATTATCCCAGCCATTGGAAGTAAGAAAGCACCAAACAGCACAATAGCCGGATATGCCAATGTATTGGTTTTTCCAACATTGGAAGTCGGAAATATAGCCTACAAATTGGTTGAGCGTATAGCAGGAGCACAAGCAGTTGGCCCTGTTTTGCAAGGAATGGCAGCTCCGATAAATGATTTATCGCGGGGTTGTTCAATGGATGATATTATTAATATGATAGCCATTACCTCTTTACAGGCGGCTGGTAAAAAAGCTTAAAAAAAATACCGATGAAAGAAAGATTAGAAGATTTTGCATTAGGAAAGAGAATTGTGAAAGAAGGTGGCCTTCAAAAGGTTGGCATTGTTGGTGCAGGTTCTACCGGACAAGAAATTATCCGTTTAGTGGCTCGAAAAGGCATTGAAGTTGCCTATGTCGATATTAACGAGCAGCGAGTAAAAGATATTTTACTTCGCATTGAAAGGCAATTGGATGAAAAGATAAACCGCTGGGGTTTAACGGAAGGGGAAAAACGAGCCATGCTAAGCCGTATTCATGGCTCCACTGATTACTCAATTCTGGAAGGCTGTAATATAGTTATTGAGGCTATTAATTCAAAGAAGGCGGGAACAAGTTTAGAAGAGCGTAAGGAAGTTTTTCGAAAAATTGAAGAAGTAATTTCTCCAAAAGCAACCATTGCTTCCAATACTGCAACTTTGATGATCTCAGAAATATCTTCTGCATTAAAGCATCAGGAAAGAGCTGTGGGTTTGCATTTTATATTGCCACTCGATCACGTTAAAGTTGTAGAAGTTGTAAGAACTGTTCGTACCAGTGAATATACAATGAATTGCATTAGTAAGTTTTTAAAAATGGTAGAACGCGAATTGATTGAAGTTCAAGAATCTCCGGGAAATATTAGTACTCGAATGATTGTTCCTTTAATCAACGAAGCTTGCGCAATCTTATTGGAAGGCGTGGCTGATGTTGTACAAATAGACAAAACTATCAAAAACACAACCGGACTTTTAACTGGTCCTTTTGAAATGGCCGATATCATAGGTTTAGATAAATTATTGAAATGGATGGAAAATTTGTACAATGAGTTTGGAGATATACGTTATAAACCATCTCCTTTTATTAAACGTTTAGTACGTGCCGGAATGGTTGGACGAAGGGCTGGAGAAGGATTTTATCTTTACATAGATGGAAAACGCACTCAGAAAAAAGGTAATGTTTTACACTTAGGAAGAATTAATTAAGCGAACCATTAAGGAAGAAAATTATGAAGGTTATTGTATTAAATTGCGGAAGTTCATCTATAAAATACCAATTGTTTGATATGCCTAGTCAACAAGTTGTTGCCAAAGGATTGGTTGATAAAATTGGCTTAAAAGGTTCTTTAGTAAAACACGAACGTGAAGATGGTGTAAAAGCCACACTAGAAGGGGAGATTTTTGATCATAAATTAGGAATAGAATATGTTTTGGGCATTTTGCTCAGCGAAAAATATGGAAGCATCAAAACCATAGATGAGATTAATGCCGTCGGTCACCGTGTAGTTCATGGTGGGGAACGTTATGGCGGAAGTGTTCGTATCAACGAATCGGTTGTCAATGCGCTTGAAGAAATGATTGATTTAGCACCACTGCATAATCCGCCTAATCTGGATGGAATTTACGCAATTACTGAACTTTTACCAAATGTTCCTCAAGTAGGTGTTTTCGACACAGCATTTCATCAAACTATGCCAAAGCACAGCTATTTGTATGGAATTCCGTATTCGCTTTATCAGAAGCACGGCGTCAGACGCTATGGTTTTCATGGTTCCAGCCATAAATTTGTATCTAAGAAAGCAGCTGAATTTTTAAATAAACCTGCAAATGAGTTGAATGTCATTACTTGCCATTTAGGCAATGGCGCAAGTATTGCTGCCGTTCAAAAAGGAAAATCTGTCGATACTAGTATGGGAATGACACCAATAGAAGGGCTGATTATGGGCACACGTAGTGGTGATTTGGATATTGGAGCCTTATTTCATATTATTAAAAAAGAAGAAATTGATTTAGAAACAGCAAATACACTGATTAATAAACACAGTGGTATGCTCGGTTTAAGCGGCGTTTCTTCAGATATGCGAGAAATTGAAACTGCTGCCAGCGAAGGTAATGAGCGCGCACAATGTGCTTTAAAAATGTATCATTATCGCATTAAAAAATATATTGGATCTTATGCTGCCGCGATGGGTGGAGTTGATGCCATTGTGTTTACTGGAGGAGTTGGTGAAAACGATTGGCTAACACGCCAGAATTCAGTCGATGGCCTTGAATTCATGGGTATCCAATTGGATAAATCAAAGAATACAGGAATGCGTGGTAAAACAATGGACGTTTCAATGGATGCATCCAAAGTAAAGATTTTGGTTATTCCTACTAA
>CAYPOW010000329.1:0-3696 GCA_964412145.1 uncultured Draconibacterium sp. | reverse complement strand
ACAATGGCTTTGTTTAAGCTTTGGTTTTCCCAATAGTCTTTGCCTTGCACTTGCATATAACCCACTTGCGATATTCCCGCTTTAGTCATATTCTGGTAAGACCCCAGTTGCATAGAGCGCATAAAAATAGAAAGCAATACCGCCATAAATATGGATGTGATGGTAATAAACGATCGTTTTTTATTACGCCATAAATTACGCCATGCAATTTTGAATAGTGTATTCATTTTTTGGATTGATTTAGTTAGGTCGAATTTGTTTCATCATTTGCTGAGTAAACATATTGGCTTTGATTTTTGGATCGTTAAACTTGATTTTTTCAATGATAAGAATAGTTTGAAATCCTTCTTTTTGAACAGGTTCTATAATCATTTTAGAAGGTAAAAGTTTGCCATCCATCATTTTTATTTCACTGCCAACTTGAAGATTGACCAGTTCGTCGTTCTTCCCATAAAATTCCGATTTAATTCCAAAATCGTATTCTTTCGAAATCCATAAAAAAACTTTGGTCCATACTACGGGAGCTTGTGGAAGTGGAATTAATTCTACTTTATAACATGGATAAGTGTCCAATGTTTCCTCGCCGACAATTTTGTGCGTATAATCCACTACCAACGAGCTTTCTTTCATCAACTCGTCGTTATTAAAATCGGAGCCCATCCAGGAACTCATCATCATACTGGGCGGGATTTTTATCATTCGTTGGATTGTGGGCATCCAGTTCCACATATTCTTTTCGCTTTTCAAAAATACCTGCCCTTTTTCGCGAGCAGGAGCGGTAATATAAATTAGGTAGTAATCGGTGCCCTTCGACCAGCTTTGCATAGTTACGGAACGCGACCATTCCGGCCGGACAATTTGCATGGTCATAGTTGAGCTGCTGTTGAGACCCAGGGTTATGTTTTGTGCTTTTCGCACGATTTCTTTTGCAAATTCCTCTGTTTGAGCTGATAGGATCAGTTGGCTACAGAACAGAAATGCCATAAATAATGTACTTTTTTTTATCATTTCAAAGGTAAATTATAGATTGATTTTAAACGATTAACGCAGTATTGTTTTGGAAAAGATTTAGGATCCGTAATGTAATTGATGCTTAGCCCATCGATTGTGGCACCCAGAAAGCGTGCTTCTTGCATGGGATTGTTATAGCCCATTTTTGCTAGAATTATTGAAAAGCCTTCAATGATTGGAATCATAATCTCCATCAGTTTATCTTGAATTAATTCCATTACTTCGGCTTGCATCAATACGGAAAAGTAAATTTTCCAATAAGCAAAATCTTTTTCGAGTAATGAAAAGGTGAGGTCTATTAGCTGACTAAATTGTTCTGTTGTAAATTTGTCTGGGTCGAAACGGTATTGCTCAAACATGTATTCCAAACCAGTATAAAGGGTTTCCTTTAAAACGGCTTCTTTGCTGCTGAAGTAATTGTAAATAAGTCCTTTAGAAATACCTGCTTCCTTTGCAATGGTGGCTATGGAAGCTCCGTGATAACCCTTTTTTGCGAATACATTCAGGGCTGAGTCAAGAATTAATTGCCTTTTTTCTTTGCGGATATGTTCAAACTGACTAGTTGTTCTTGGGCACATTATTGTTTTTGACTGAACGTTCGGTCAAAGATAATACAGTAAATCAAAAAAGTCAAGGGTTTTTTGAAAAAAAAGTCAATTTATTTCGAATCCAACTGAAAAACAGAGAGATGAAACATTGGAATATGGTTAGAATATTTCAGAATGAATAAAATAAACAAACTATCAAATTATTTTTGAATTGAAAAGACAATTATTTAAGAATTTGCCTAAAATCAGCACCGCTAGGTTCTTGAAAAACAGAGAGCTCAAATTCGGGAATAATGGCCAAGATATGATCGAAAATATCGGATTGTATACTTTCATATTCTACCCAGCTTTTTATTTTACTAAATACATATATCTCCATAGGAATACCTTTTTCTGTAGGTTCTAATTGGCGTACCATAGTCGTTAAAGATGTATTTATTGCTGGATGATTCTTAAGATAACTAACCAGATAGGCTCTAAAAACACCGATATTGGTTTGCCGTCTTCCTTTTAATATAAGGTTGGAATTTGCATTTAATTTTTCGTTGGATTTTTGGATGCGTTCTTCGGTTTGAATAATATAATCACCTAAAAATTCAAATTTCGAAAAGCGTTCTAACATTTCAGGAGTGCAAAATTTTACACTATGCGTATCCAGAAGAACAGATCTTTTAATACGTCTACCATCAGATTCTTCCATACCGCGCCAATTTTTAACTGAATCGGAAATAAGACTATAGGTAGGGAGTGTGCTAATCGTATTGTCCCAATTTTGCACTTTAACTGTGGAAATTGAAATATCGATTACTGTTCCATCAGCATCGTATTTTGGAAGACTAATCCAATCTCCTTCCTTAACCATATCGAAGGCAGCCAATTGTATTCCGCCCACAAATCCTAAAATAGGATCTTTAAAAACTAAGAGGAGAATAGCCGAAACAGCACCAAGACCGGCAAATATGTTTATAGGACTCTGGCCTATTAGAGTGCTTATTATAAGAATTATAGTGATAATCCAT
Source organism: uncultured Draconibacterium sp. (assembly GCA_964412145.1). Lineage (GTDB taxonomy): Bacteria > Bacteroidota > Bacteroidia > Bacteroidales > UBA12170 > UBA12170. The sequence continues at coordinate 1,118 of CAYPOW010000329.1, read as the reverse complement.
ATGAATAATTTCAAAACTTGAGCCAATCCTTTTACAGGGAGTTTTTTAGAAGCAGATTGTTTATTGTAAACGTGTACTGCTGTATCGATAAGAGCATTGATAATAGTGGCAACGATAAATATCTTATAGATTGTAAGTATGAGTAAAAGTATAGCCTTGGCATTATCCATATCATTAAATATTGGGTGAATAGTCCATCCAATAAAAAAAGTGGGGATTAAGTAAGATGCTTTATGGAAAAGATGATGTTCTAGAAGGTAATCATCCCAATGTGTTTTAGAGTTGCGGATATGTTTTCCAACATATTTCCTTAAGGCCGCTCTGGTGATGTAAAACAAGAAAATGGAAAAGAGAAAACTAATGAGTAGTAGACTGTAACTGGCTATAATATTCGCTTTTTCTGCGGAAATATTTAGATTTATTAATAAATCAATTAAGAATTTATCTGCTGTGGTAAAGATATTTAAGAGGCTCATTTTTATTTGTTTTAAACGCCTACAAAGCTATCTAAAAAACAGTTTGAATAAGTAGAAATTGGGATATTAATTAAATATAGTAGTATAAAAAAAAGGCCTCGCTAAGAGGCCTTTATAATTTGTGTTGAATTATACTTGCATATAATCGCAAAGCTTCTTTTTAATCGCTTTTAGTTCATCAATGCTAATGTCTTTTTTATAAATCCTAACAACATCAACCAGTCCTTTAGCCCTATAAAAACTGGCCAGAGCAGCATCAAAATTACTATCGCTTGTATTGTATTTAATGTCCAAAATTGCTTTTTCAAAAGCATACCATTTCAATTCCTCTTTAAGTTCGAAATAATGAGTTTCGGTATCAGTTAGATCATGATAAAATCCGGGCTCAAGCTCCTGGAGAAGCGACTCTTTTTTAACCTGAATAATGCTCGAGAATTCTTTTATTGATTTGGATTTTTGAAAAAGATAACCCTCATCGTATAAAGCCTGAACCAATTGGGGGAGAATAGTGTAATTGCTTAATCCTTTAATACGTATGGCGAAAACTTCATTGTTTTGTAGCATTATTCTGGCAGAGGCCATATCCAAATCCATTTTTAAAGATTTTTTAAAAGCCATAGCAGAACGTATAATAGCCTCTTT
>CAYPOW010000328.1:0-3701 GCA_964412145.1 uncultured Draconibacterium sp. | reverse complement strand
AAGTGCTCGTTTTCTAGGTAAAAATTTCAAGTACGTTAAATAAATCACGTATAATTGGTATAAATGTATTAAAGGCTCGTTTTTTTTAAAACGAGCCTTTTTCAATTCTGTTCAAAAACTTCAAACTTTCTTTCTTCTCAGGATGCTTAATATTTCAGCAGAGATCTCTTCAATGGGCTTGTTTGTAACATCAAGAATGGGCCATTTAGCTTGTTTTTTATAGATCGTGTTAGCATAATTTAGCTCTTTTTGGACATAAGGCAATTTTGCATATTCACCCGTTGCTCCACCTAAATGCTTTTCTCTTATTTTTCTGAGAACGGTCAATCGATTAGGAAAAGTGGTTAAACAAATTACTCGTTCCGGAGGCAACTCAAAAACTTCTTCTGGAAAATCAATTCCAAAGATGATAGGAATATTGGCAACCATCCACCCTTTATAAGCCAGATAGATACTTATGGGTGTTTTAAAAGTACGTGATACACCCAATAATACAATTTCAGCTTTCTTCAATCCTTCAATTCTTTGACCATCATCATGCCGAATGGCATATTCAACTGCTTTAATTCGTTTAAAATAAGATTTGTTTAACTCATAAAATATACCTGGTTTTTCCGATGGTAAATCAGAAAAATGATCCGATAAATTCGCCAAAAGCGGACCCATAAGATCCAACGTCTCAATATCATAAAGGCGACCTTGCTGCAGAATAATATCGCGGAGATTCTTCGAAACAACCGTATGAATCATCAAGCCTTTGGTTTTCTGGATTTCGGAAAAGATTTCTGCAACATGTTGTTCCGTCCGAATATCAGGAAAAATATTTATTTCAACTTCAGTATCATCAAATTGAGTCAGAGCAGCTTTCAATGCGCGTTCTGCTGTTCTTCCTGTTCCATCTGAAATTATGAATATGTGATGTATCATAATGGCCCGGATTTATATAACATTCTAAATTGAATGTAAATATACTCACCTCTTCCTCAAAAATCAACTAAACAAGATATTTGTTTTTTTTGTAAAGTATATATTCAAACGGGCAGCTTGATTATAGTATTTTGTTTTCAAAATTGTGTTGATTTCATTCTGATTGTCAAAAACAAAAAAACCACTTCAATGAAAAGAATGTTTTACATCCAACCTATCAAGCCAAATATAATTAATAAGGCAATGTCAAGGCCTAAAATTGAGCCTACGGCAATTTGCTTTTTCTTAATGGTCTCGAAATCGTGAACGATAAAGGCTACAGCAAAGAAAGGTAAATAGCCTATTAGAAAGATAAGGAAAGGGGCTTTGATACTCCACCAACTATATTCCCAGCTAAGTATTCCCGAGTAGTTTAGAAAACATTCCACAAGCACTGCTAAAGAAGTATTTACAAGGGCAAAGAACACTCGATTATTTATCCCGAAAATCTTTGTTTTTTTATCTGCAGGTAAAAGGGTGCAGGCAGCAAGTCCCATAACTGCAAACATCAAAGAGATTTCTATGTTGTATCCAATCAAAATTAACAAAGAAGTATCTCCTGTGCCCATTGGTGTTCCCCAAACAGGGGCAAATCCAGAAGCGTGAAAAATGATGGAATTCCAGATCTCGTTGAATAAATCCATTCCCCAAAGGGCGATAGCCCCATAAAGCACATTCCAGTTTTTAGCTTGTACTTCTTTTGCGAAAAGATAAAGTACGATTAATAGTATAGGAATGATATACCATTTCATGGTTAGCTCTGGACGTCTTAAAATTTCTAAGGCTGATTGCGAATATGCTGTCATGGGCTCTCTTATTTGTACGCTCTTAGGGTATTCTGTAAAACTATATAATCTTTTCGAATTGGTCTAAAATTTGCTTTATTCTTTTTCACGGGTTTGCTTTTTTTGTTGGTTGTTTTATAATTTTAAATATATAATAGTTTATTATATTTGTAAAGCATAGAGGTGTTTATTAATATCAATTTAGAAATTGAGTCATGAAAAAAAACTGGGTTAGAAAATTTATGGGTGGATTAAGTCTAACTTCCGTTATGTTTGTTTTCCAAGCATGCTACGGAACCCCACAGGATTTTGGCATGGATGTATTTGTGGAAGGACAAGTGAAATCAGTAACAACTGGCTTGCCCATTCAAGGGGTGAAAGTTTCAGTGCCTGATCAGTTGCAATATGAGTTTACAAATGAAGAAGGTTTTTTCTCCTTTTATACGATATTGGATGTAAGCATAGCCTTAAAAATTCAAGATGTAGATTCTACTCTAAATGGTTTATTTATAGATAAAGATATCGTTGTTTCCAATGTCAATGCCGAGGACAGAGTTTATCTGAATATCGAATTACAAGAAAAATAAATGATTCAAGCATTCAAAAAAAGAGTTTTTCGGAAATTTAAAAAGGCCGCGACCAAAACTCATGAATTGAATTATCTCTTTTGGGAATGCACTACACGCTGTAATCTAAACTGTCGGCATTGTGGGAGTGATTGCACTAAGGATAGTACCTTCAAAGATATGCCACTTGAAGACTTCCTTCTAGCATTAGACACAATCGAAAATCCAGCCCCCAATTTTACCGTTGTTTTAACTGGAGGTGAGCCTCTATTACGCCACGATATCGAATTATGTGGAAGAGAAATCAGAAAAAGGGGAATGAAATGGAGCATGGTTTCTAATGGTCATTTTTATGATAAAGAAAAGCACATTTCTCTGCTTAATGCAGGATTAGGAGCACTAACGATTAGTCTCGACGGATTAGAAAATTCGCATAATTGGCTTCGAAACAGTAAGACAAGTTTTGCAAAAGTTGAAAATGCCATTGGATTGGCAGTCACCTCCTCAAGGATTAATTTTGATATTGTTAGCTGTATAAATAAAAGAAATTTATTTGAGCTGGATTTGATATTTGATTTTCTTGTTAATTTGGGAGTGAAGGCATGGCGACTTTTTACTATCATTCCAATTGGTAGAGCAAAAGAGAATCAAGAGTTATTTTTGTCGGATAAGGAGTTAAAGGCATTACTTGATTTTATCAGTCGCAAAAGGAAAGAAAAAAAGATCGATATAAAATTCAGCTGCGAAGGGTATGTAGGAGAATATGAATCTAAGGTAAGAGACAGTTATTTCTTTTGTAGAGCAGGAATAAATATTGGTTCGATCCTTATTGATGGGTCCATCATGGCCTGCCCAAATATCGACCGGTCTTTTTCGCAAGGAAATATATATAAGGACAGTTTTTATGATGTTTGGCAATCGAAATATCAAGTTTTCAGAGATAGAAGTTGGACGAAAATCGGAAAATGTGCAAGCTGTAAAGAATATGAAGACTGCCAGGGAAATGGATTGCATTATTGGCATGGAGAGAAGAAAAACCCACTGGTATGTCATAAAGAAAAAATCGAAAATGCCCAAGGATAAACTCAATTCTCATACGATGAGATAAAGAATTATAGCAATCATCTTTTTAATTTGAATTTTATTCTTCTCAATAGTCAAGTAGGAAGGGGTTTTTAATGTACCTGTCCTTGATGTACTTACATTTTCTTTTCACCTTCTTTAACAAACTACTTCCTTTGAATTCTATGCTATCTAAAAGCAATATTTATCTTTGTTAGATAAAATATGCAATCTATGGAAATATATAGTATTCCTACCGGAAATTTTAAACTCGATGGAGGAGCCATGTTTGGCGTTGTTCCAAAAGTGATTTGGAATAAAG
>CAYPOW010000327.1:0-3707 GCA_964412145.1 uncultured Draconibacterium sp. | reverse complement strand
AATATTTTACGGAAGCTAAAATGGAAAAACTTAAAATCCAGGGATATAACGCTGAATTTTCAACTCTTGATGAGGGTGTAAAAGATTATGTGCAGAAATATTTAAAGAGCGATCGTATCTATTAATGCTAAAAATAGCTTTTAACAAGAAGTTCTGAATTCGAGTTAGCTTCCTTTGTCATATCACTTTGTGCATCGATGAAAAGTGCCGCATAACAAAAATCCTTGTCAATGTTGCACTTAACCATACTGATTAGTTACCGTAATTTTGAGGTGGTTAATTTTTTCCAGAAGCAATTCTTTTTTAATTGGTTTCGAAATAAAATCAACGCAACCAGCTGCTACTGTCTTTTCTCTATCCTCTTTAAAAGCAAAAGCAGTTTGGGCAATAATCGGAAGCTTTGGTCGGAATTTTTTTATTTCAATGGTAGCATCAAAACCATTCATTACCGGCATATTCATATCCATCAATACCAAATCAATCTCAGGATTATCTTTGCATAATTGAACCGCAATCTTACCATTGATAGCACTAATTACCGTAAATCCTGAATTTTGAAGAATAATGTTTAACAATTCAAGGCTGGGTTTATCATCTTCCACAATTAAAATTGTATTCTTTTTCGTTGCGCTACTCCATTCTATTTCTTTATCTGGCTTTTCTTCTTCTATATCAGGTTTAGCGGATAAAAAATTCGAAGTTCCGTTAGTACCAGCAGGAATCTTAAAATAAAACGTTGAGCCTTTTCCTAATTCAGATTCTAACCAAATTTCTCCTCCTAATTTGCCAAGTAGTTTTCTGGCAATAGTCAATCCTATGCCTGTACCCCCATATTTTCGGTTATGTGCATCTTCCACTTGCTTAAATGTTTCATAAATAAGCTCATGTTTTTCCTTTGCTATACCAATCCCGCTGTCCTTTATAGAGAATATTAAAAAATCCGTTTTCTCCTTACTATTATGGTTTACACCAAAAGTTATTTCACCTTCCTCAGTAAATTTGAGTGCATTATTTATAAGGTTGTATAATATTTGATTTAATCTATTGATATCTGTGTGAATAATCATTTTTTGATCTTCAGAAGGGATTTGCAAATTAATTGCAATATGATTCTTGTTTAGTATTTGCTTAGCTTCATTAAATGTATCATTTACAATATCTATGATTGTATGTAATTCGACATCTTCTTTTTCAATCTCTATTTCACCCGATTCGATTAAGGTAATTTCGAATAGGTCTTCGACAATTCTTAATAAATGTAGCCCGCTTAAATGTATAGTATTGGTAAGTTCAAAAATAATATCCAAAGACATTTCTGTATCAATAAGTTCTGAAAACCCAATAATGGAATTAAGCGGTGTACGCAATTCGTGCGACATAGTTGCCAGAAATACAGATTTCAAACGATCAGATTCGGTTGCTTTTTCAAGAGCCGCTTTAAGATCTTCTAAAGTTTTGGTACGATGTAGCGTTAAACTTATCTGACCGGAAACAAATTCAAGCATTTTTATATCCGATTCGTTATAAGCTTTTTCATTTGTATAACTTTGAACTGCAAGGACACCAATTACATTTCCTTCTATTTTAAGCGGCACTCCAATCCATATTTCTGCATCCTCTCCAATACTTTCCACGTCTCCGGATTCCACGAGTTTTTTAATTATTTCTTTTGTCCCGATAAGGGTTTTTTTGGTATCTATAACATATTTTGTCAAGGTTTTACCTGCAGGAAAACTTTCATAATCGTCCTTTTCATCGGCAAAGAAAGGCAATGAAATCTGGTTGGTTTTTTCATCATAAAGAGCTATATAAAAGTTGCTTGTGTCGATTAGTTCACCTAGCTCTATATGAATATAGGCTATTAACTTATTAATACTTTGATTTATATTTACCTGATTGGAAATATTAAATAGTAACTTTTGAATTTGCTCTGCTCTTTTGCGCTCTGTAATGTCTCTAATCGCAGTCACTCTTCTATCTTTATTTTCATCATATACATTTCGCGATTCTATTTCTACCGGAAATTTCGACCCGTCCTTTCTTATGCCAATCGCCTCATAGGGTTTTGTACTACGTTTAATAATATTCTCAATAATTATCCTATGATATTTTTTTTCAACAGCTAAGTCAATGATGTTTTTTCCAATTATTTCTTTATGATTGTAACCCAGCATTTCCAAGAAAGACCTGTTTACATCCACCACTATTCCTCTATCGTGAATAATTATTCCTTCAAAAGTAAGGTTACTGAGTTTTTTAAATCTTCCTTTACTTTCTCGTAATTTTCTTTCTGTTTGCTTACGCTGGGTAATATCACGAACTACTGCGTGAACATACTCCCCTCCGGAAAGATTTATTTTATTCAGCGAGACTTCCGCATCGAAAGGTGTGCCATCTTTTTGCTGATGAAGCCATTCAAAAAATTGAGTTTCACCTTTATTGGCAGCCTTTATTTTTTCAAGGGCTTTTTGAGAAGATAAGCTTCCATCAGGCTGATATTCAGGTGAAAAACCGATAGGTGAGAATCCAATAATTTCATTCTCCTTACAACCAAACAACTCCAAAGTTTTTGGATTACATTCAATAAATATGCCTTTTTGCATTATAAAAACCGCATCATTGGCTGAACTAAAAAGACTATGGTATTTCTCTTCACTTTCTGTTAGCGCCAAAGTTCTCCTCAAAACTATACCTTCCAAATTTTCTTTTTCGGCACGCAATTTATCTTCAGCATCTTTTATCCTGGACATAACATTAAGCTGGGCAACAAGTTCAGAAGCAATGATTGGTTTGCTTAAAAAAGCATCAGCACCCATATTGAGACCTTTAACACGGCTTTCTGAATCCGTCCTGGACGTTAACATTAACACAGGAATATTCCAAGTAGACTCATTATCTTTAAGTAGTCGGCAAACTTCAAATCCATCAAGCTCAGGCATGATGATATCAAGCAAAATGGTATCCGGATTTTCTTTTTGAGCAATTTTCAACCCATCTTTGCCATTGAATGCACACAATAATTCGAAATTGGGAAAATTTGATGAAATAATAGTTTTAACAATCGTATGATGCGTTTTATCATCATCAATAAATAAGATTTTTTTCATAATAATTTATTGAGACTGAGATTAATAATTTTCCATTCTTTCAATAATCTATTGATAGAGAGAATTTAATATATTTTCAAATATAGAAAAAAAGCAACACATTTTCAGTTATTAATTTATACGGATATATGCATCTGATAATTGGGATTATCTGCATAGTAAGATTCAGTCGATCGTTTAGGACCACTCTGTACTCATTTCGATCTGTCGGCAGTAAATAATAATATGATCTTATATACTTAATAAGCACATTGCTGACTTATCACATCAACTTTTCCATTTGCTGCTGTAATTTCAATGCTTCTACCCTAGCCTTTTCTGCAAAGTCTTTTCCTGCTGAAGCAAAAATAATTCCACGTGAGGAGTTGACTAGTAGTCCGACTTCTTTATTCATTCCATATTTAGCAACCTCTTCAAGGCTGCCTCCTTGCGCTCCAACACCAGGAACCAATAAAAAATGATTGGGAATATGTTTCCTGACTTGCTGCAACATCTCGGCTTTGGTTGCGCCAACAACAAACATCATATTTTCTTCGTTACCCCAGCTTTTGGATGTTTTTAGAACGGTCTCGTAGAGTTTCTCTTTATTTTGATCATCCT
>CAYPOW010000326.1:3085-3731 GCA_964412145.1 uncultured Draconibacterium sp. | reverse complement strand
CACGAGGTCCGGGGTTTTGAATAAAATTTGGATCTCCCGGTTCATCATCTAGTATGGTAGCAATAAGGTCTTTCCCTTCAACTATAAAAGATGGATCAACAATATTCGCATCGATAATAGGTTTTTCGCCTTTGTCCGATTCTATAACATAACCAAAATTGCAAAACACCCCTCCTGCAAAAAAGTCATAATCAATCCAAATAAAACCCTGATCGCCCCAATCCTTACCCCATGAATTTGCAATAAGAAAGGCACCATCGGACCCTTTGTCGTCATCATAACCAACAACACACATTGCATGGTAGGCATGTTTTCCCTGTGCATCCCATATGGAGTAATCATCATCCATAAAAACACCTTCTTCATATCTAAAGAATTCCGGGCCAAGCTTACATCCTACAGCAATGGGCCTGCCTAAAGCTAACTGGATTTTAAATTCCGGAATCGTAACGTCTCCAATACTACGGAAATGATCAATTTTACCAGCTTCTGTCTGATTGTTAGTGGCAGGGCTTTGTTGTGAACAATCGCCAAGATCCGTATATGGCACATCACTCATTTTAGCTATACCCCTGGTTTGCATTGTGTTAAATGCATCTGCTAAACTAGAACCTCCACAATCAGGTGAATGACTAATGGATAAATA
>CAYPOW010000326.1:0-3075 GCA_964412145.1 uncultured Draconibacterium sp. | reverse complement strand
GATTCGTTTTTTAAATCATTATGTGTCAGGTTATTTCCTCTAGCGTAAGCAATGGTGCGGGTATAATAACCTGTAGCCCATGAAGTACATGTACCATATCGACCCTGACTTTTTATAGGTGGCATATAATCAGTGAGCATAACCCTGCTATTTGTTTGAACTGTTTGATCGCTAAGAGTAATAAGCGACATTTCTTTGGGGATATTTGCATATACATTCTTTTCTACTTCTGTATCAAAACCTGTGCAATATTCTTCATTAATGTCTTCTCCATTTGATACCCCAGAGCCTTCTTTTTCGCAACTGTAAAAACTAATAGCTGCACCAAGAATACATGTAGCAATTTTCACCTTATATTTACTCTTCATAAACATATGTTTCCTTCTTTTAATTCATTTCTTATTTCACTTCCACAGGTACATATATACCTTTTTTATTTTCTTTAAATTGATATGTGTGTGGTAATTTTGCATTCGCAAAATCTGTTATACCGTTAAAATCTGTATTTTTAAATGTCGGAGCATCTCCAAAATCGCATTCGAAGAAAGATGAAGCCATGATAAATGAAGCATAATTAAAAATGGCTTTTCCGTAAAAAGTGCTTTTGCTAAAGTTTGTGGCACATAAAAAAGTAGTTTTGTCGAAACCGGCGTATTTATTAAAATTAGCTCCTCCAAAGTTTGTTTTACCCTTAAAGATGCTGTTTTGGAAACTTATGCTTTCGTAAAAACGGGCTTTAAAAAAGGAGGTATTATTATCAAAAAGACAGTTTACTGCTTTTACTTTATTATAAAAATGTACCGAGGTGAAGCTGGATGATTTACCTTTAAACCATGCGTTACTCATTATTACCGGGCCAATAAACTGGCACTCAAGTGCAGAGAAATCGCCATTAATGGTGAGGTAAGATAAATCGGCAGTATTATTAAATGTACATTTATTAAAAATCAGGTTTTTAGAAAACTCCAGAGTAAACATGAAATTCTCATCTCTTTTAAAAGTTGTAAAACCGTTAAAGGTGCAATTAATAAATATTAGATTTGAAGTAATTACCGCATGTTTACGGTTTGGCGAAAATTGATACGTTTTAACCAAATTTGTTAAATCTAATTCTGAACTGAAACTTTTGTCCCTTACAATTATATCTTTTCCATCTCGTAATTTTTTCTGCCAAGTTTTCTCACAACCATAAAGGCTGAGAATAAACAGACTAAAAAATAGTACATGAATTATTGGTTTATTTGCTGTTAATGGTGTGTGACTCATACCTCTGTCCTGTTTCAACACTGATAAATTCCCATAATTGGTTTTCTCTGTTATTCCTCGACCATATTTGCACTTTGCAACCATTCCTTTTAAGTTTATGGGTGTCGGCATCAAGGACCTTATTTGAAAATTTATTAATCAAAACAAACTGTCCTGTATTTACTTGGCGTAATTCCCATTTCCCAACATCATGCGTCGATTCGCCATAGAATTTCCAAATTTGAATAGGTGCCCCGTTTTTGTTTTTGTAATATTTACAAAATATTTTACGGGGAAAACAACCTTTCACATCCAAACGACTATTAGTATGTTGTGGTAAAATATAATAATATCTGTCTTCAACTTGTTGAAATTTAAATTTTTGATTTTGTCCACTAACGTAATCCCATAAATGCACCTTGGTGCCATTTTTGGTATTCCTACCGGAAACATCCAGACATTTTCCTGATGCTACATTTCGAATAAAAAAGGTTTCTTCAGTTAATAAAATTTCTGCTTTAGCAGTGCGTTTTTGCGCATAAGAACTATTATAACAAAAAGTAACAATTAAAATCATGTAAAAAACTATATTCCTCATACTAAATTTTATTTTTCGTATAACCAAATTTCCCCAAGTTAATCAAAATTTTGCAAAAATTTTTAAATCTCATGAAGAAAAAGGAATGAAGCCAACACAGATTGCTCGTTCTATTGGATATTCTACAACCACCCAATTGTGCTATACTATTGATAGTATGAGCAATTTGTCTACAAAGGCAATTCAAAGCATGATTGAAAACCTTGATGTTAATCCCATTTTTATATTTATGGGAAAAGGATAAATATTTCTTTCTGATGAATTTGAGTTAGAAACAGTACGTAAAGAGAATAGGAATTGATTCAAAAACAAAATGAGGCATAGAAGAACGTAATGGAATTACTTGAAATCATAAAAAAATTAGAAAAAAAAGAATGCTGAACTTGTTGAAATTTCAAGTTCGGCAATTAAATATTATAAAGGTTTAACAAACAAAGGACAAGAGTCAAAGACTAAAGACACAATGAAAGTTTGAAAAATATTATAAAGCCGCATCAAGTATAGAAAATAAAAGACTGGCTATTTTGTCGGATCTTTTTCTTATCAAATATCCCAAGGGAACACATTAGATTGTAAATAATAGCCAAACCTCGTTGATTTAATGGGTCAGATAACTTCGAACCGACCCATTAAAACCCTGTCTATATGTTTAACCAATGTTTAACATAAAACGATAAAAAAATACCCATATAATTAATAATCAATTATATAGGACTTCTAATTGTACCCCCAACAGGTAAAAGTTGCAACATATTGAGTGAGCTTTTGATTTAAAACAATTGAAATCTCAAAAATATCAACCTTAAAAGATGGCATCCTCCACCTGACAGGAAGGTTCTCAAGATTCACTAAAAAAATAAAGTGATGAGTATATCAAAGGATAATTTGAAAATTGGAAAGCACTTACATTGAGAAGTGTATAATGCGGCATGAATAACCCTGGAAGGGTTTAAACCCTCGTAACTTTAAGGCTCAAATCTGATTGAACTTTATTTTTTAATCACCTGAATAATAAAACTTTCGTTTCCAGATTCCAAAAAGACAAAGTAAATACCTGCTACCTTTGGCAATTCAATTTCAACTTTTTCTACTTGCGAAAAGGACTGATCTTTTAGGCATTGACCTAAGCTATTTTTAATCTGAACCTGAATATTTTTATAAACCTGCCCTAACTCAAGCGTAACATTTCCATTTGTAGGATTTGGATAAACTTTTGTTTTGGCCAATTTCAG
>CAYPOW010000325.1:0-3736 GCA_964412145.1 uncultured Draconibacterium sp. | reverse complement strand
GGTTGACCATTTTTAGCGCAAGACAATAAAACATGAAACAAACAATATTCTTAGTTTTCTTTTTGCCCTGGAGTTTTTACTTCAAAAAGCTCCACTTCAAAAATTAATACCATATTTTGTTCAATAATTCCACCAGGACGAACTCTTGTACCATAAGCAAGTCCGCTTGGAATATAAAATTTGTATTTTGCACCTTCTTTCATTAATGGTATTCCTTCCTTCCAACCAGGAATAACTCTATTTAGAGGTGTTTCAAATTTTTCTCCGTTATCAATCGAGCTGTCAAAAACAGTACCGTCTAATGTTGTTCCATGATAATGACAAATAACTATGTCTGTTTCACTAGGAGAGTTTCCTGTACCTTCGGTGATTACTTCATATTGTAATCCACTTTCTGTAGTTATAACGCCTTCTTTTTTCTTATTTTCTTCTAAAAATGTTATTCCCTCTTCTAGGTTTGTTTTACCTTTTGCGAGTGCTATTTCGGTTTGCTTAGCTTGTAATTCTTGAAAAAACTTTTGAATGTAAGGCTTAATTTCTTTTTCATCAATTTTTAAGTCTTTCTTTTCGAAAGCGTCTGCCAAACCGTTAATAAAGATGTTGTAATTAATTTCTTCCAATGAAGCATTTTTTAAATTATTGCCAATATCAACACCAAGCATATAACTTATTGTATCTACATTAGATTCTAAATTGGTTTTACCAGTCATTTTTTGATCACATGAAGACAATAATATTGCTGCACCAGCAATAAGCAATAATAAATTTTTAATTTTCATAGTATTTATTTTAGGGTATATGAATTTCAGATATTATTTGTAAAAGGCAAAGTTAAGTATTTTAAAAAATCTTTAAGCTGATTTTTGATCGTTGAAAGGAATTCAAAATAATTAAATTGGTTTATTGTTTCAGTATCAATAGGGAATAATTCAATTGCATGAGATTCAATGTTGTTTTTTTCTTAATATATAACAACTGCTAAAAGGTAGGCTTCAAACGGCTTGACTTATTACTTATTAGATGACAATTGGTTTTTTGAAGGAAATCTTGCTCAATACTTCTTTAGTACAAGATGCGCTAAAAGAAAGCAACAAAAAAAACTCTTAAAATTTATAATAATAAAAGACTTCACCTATCTTTAGGGTATAATACCAATTGTATTCGAAAATGCAGCTTAAATTTTATAATAACCTGAAGTCGTATTTTAGGATCAGACATAAAAAAATTATGATATGTTAAATTTTTTAAATAAACCATACCCATTCAACGATGATTTACGACATAATGCTAAAATTATTTTTTTTATTAGTTTAGGTGTTTTAGCATTTTTGCTGCTTTTTCAACCTATTGAAATTGACACCTTTTCGACAAAAGAGATTTTCCAATTAATTATTGGTTTGGCAGGTTCTACTTTTTTAGTTTTGAGTGTTAACCTGATTGTATTGCCAAGTATATTCCCAAAAATATTCTACAGCAATATATGGAATATTAAAAGAGAAATAATTTGGAACATCTGGATACTTCTTACCATATCGGGTAGCGATTTATTGTTGTATTCGCAATTGTTTGATATGTTCGATATCCAATTCTCGGATATTGGTAAATTAGTATTACTTGGCTTTCTTCCAGTTGCCGTTCTCATCATAATAAATCAAGACCGCTTGCTTCGTTCTCATTTAAAATCGGCACAGCAGTTAAACAAAAAACTAATTATTAATAAACAGCAAAAAGAGAAACTAATTCACTTTGAATCTGATTATAAAAAAGATAAACTTTCTATTTCTCCCAACGCTTTAATTGCAATAAAATCAGCAGATAACTATGTGGAGATCTATTATAGAAGTGAAAATATTGTAAAAAAACAAATGATAAGGTATTCATTAAAAAAAGCTACGGAAACCGTTAACGAATTCGAGTTTATTTTAAGATGCCACAGAACTTTCATTGTGAACGTTAACCACATTAAGGAAATTACGGGCAACTCACAAGGCTATAAACTCTACTTCGAGAATCTTGATTTTCCAGTATTTGTATCTCAGAAGTACATTGCAAGTTTTAAAGAGCGAATTTAGACTTAATCATTAGCCCCTAAAATAACCCATTTCACCCCTATTTTTCATGGATAGCCCTTTTTGGCTTCCGCTAATCCCTATAGTTTTCAAGTACTATCTGCAATATCTAGCTTTGCCCGTAATCAACGATAAAACTAAATATTATGAAGATACAAGCAACTGCAATTATCTGCGCTTATAACGAAGAAAACACGATTATCAATATTCTTAAAGAAATTAGTGGATTGCATCTTTTTAATGAAGTTATTGTTATTAATGATGGCTCGATAGACGATACTGGGAAATTCATTAGAGAATTCAAAAAGACAAATGATACTGTAATAGATGTTCATTTGCCTAAAAACGAGGGGAAGGGATTTGCAATGGTAAAAGGTACCGAACTGGCAAGTAGTGATTACCTGGTATTTATTGATGCTGACCTTTCGAATTTCACTAAAAAACATGTCCAAAGCTTATTAACACCAGTATTAAAGGGTAGTGCAGATATGGTTTTAGGACAAGCTACTAACACCCTTATTCCCTCCTATATTAATCCTTTCAAAAATCTATCAGGACAGAGAGCGCTAAAGAAAAGTGATCTTATACCTATTCTAAAAAAGATGGAAACTGTTGGATATGGAGTTGAAACCTTAATTAACATGCACTTCAGATCAAAAAAGAAAAAAGTAAAATATGTTAATTTAAAAAACCTTAAACACCCTACTAAATTTCACAAAGCTAAAACTCACCAAGCATTAAAGGAATTTATAATGGAAGGTTATCAAATTGTTATTACCATTTTCACAAATTTTAAGATGTCGATATAATCGGATAGCAGACAATTTTAGTATAAACAATTAAATTACAAAAAATGAATATCTTACTGGTTTACCCAAAATACCCCGACACTTTCTGGAGCTTCAAACATGCCTTAAAATTTATTTCGAAGAAGGCTGTAAATCCGCCTTTAGGCTTGCTCACTATTTCGGCTATGCTACCCGAAAATTGGCATAAAAAACTCGTTGACCTGAATATTGAGACACTTAAAAAGAAAGATCTATTATGGGCAGATTATGTATTTATTAGTGCGATGAATATACAAGTAGAATCGACGAGAGATATAATTGAAAGGTGTAAATCTTTTGACAAAACCATTGTTGGTGGAGGCCCTTTATTTACGGAAGAACCCGAAAACTTCAAAATGGTAGACCACTTGGTTCTAAATGAAGCAGAACTGACATTGCCTGATTTTTTAAACGACTTAGAACTTGGAAATCCAAAACATATATATGAGTCAAAGGAGTTTGCCAATTTAACAAAAACACCGCTGCCCGACTATACTTTAGTAAAAACCTCAAAGTACAACACAATGAATTTACAATTGACCAGGGGTTGCCCATTTAATTGTGAGTTTTGCGATATAACAGCGCTGTTTGGACATAAAGTAAGAATTAAGACTAGTGAACAAATAATAAATGAGTTGGAAGCAATTTATAATACAGGATGGCGAAAAAATGTATTTTTTGTAGACGACAATTTCATAGGAAACAAGAGAATTCTTAAGACCGATTTATTACCTGCAATTATTCAATGGATGGAAAGCAGAAATCATCCTTTCACCTTTTCAACCGAAGCTTCAATAAATCTATCGGATGATGACGAATTAATGGAATTATTGACTAAGG
>CAYPOW010000324.1:0-3747 GCA_964412145.1 uncultured Draconibacterium sp. | reverse complement strand
GAAAATATATTTTGCCTGGACTAATAGATGGTTTTGCTGTATTAAACAATCAATCGTATGCCAACGCTTTTTTGGCAAAAGGGGTAACTACAATTATTGGTGTTGATGGCGGTAGAAGAGGTTGGTTTTATCCTAATGCAAAGCCAAGCCCCGATTATTACCGTTTAGAATCGGTTGGTGATGAAGCAAAATCGGATAGCGCACAATTAGCCGACTTGAGAAATTTGCATAAAGAAGGCTTTAAAATTGCCTTGCTAAAATATCAACTTAGAGCAAATCAGGTTGCTTTATTGCAAAAAGAAGCTGAGAAATTAGGAATGGGAACCATAGGTGAATTGGGCTATACTTCCTATGCTAAAGGTATCGAGATTGGAGTCGATGCTTTTGTTCATACCACAAGATATTCATTAGATATTGCTCCAAAAGAAATTAGACAAGCAGTAGCTGAATATCCTTTTAGCAACGATTTAAACAGCCCTAAATGGAAATATTACCAGTATTTATTTTCATTGGATACGGCTAATGCAATTCTTCATAAACATGCTAAGACTTTAGCTTCTGGCAAAACTTTTATTATGCCTACCTTAAGCTTATTGTATGCCGATTTGCCCAATCACAAAAATCCGTGGAATGACCCCGTAGCTAAAATTCTTAATTCAAATGATATCAATAACCCAGTGGACAAGACGTCGGGAAACCATTTATATACCCCAGAAGAACAAGCAAATTATACGGCTATGGGGCTTCAAGAGCTTGAAATTGAGCATATTTATCAACAGAATAATTGTAAGTATTTGGCAGGTAGTGCCACAGATGTTTGGGGAAGTATGCCTGGAATATCTCTACATATCGAATTGGAGCTTTTGCAAAAAATAGGTCTAAACAATAGAAATGTTATTGCGGCTGGCACCTCAAATTTTGCTGATGCTTTTCGTTGGAAAACTGGAAAAATTGAAAAAGGTTATGAAGCGGATATTCTGATCTTAAACAGTAATCCTATCGATGATTTGGAAAATTTAAATCACATCGCCTATCTTTTTAATAACGGTGAAGAAGTTGATTTAGACAAGTTATTGGCTTTTCCTTATCCCGAAGATAGTGAGGATGGCGAAATTGTATTCCGACAGCCCTATGATCCATTTGATGATTCCGCAACCCAAGCTTTAGTCTTTGAACCTCAAACTAAAAAACTAAAAGCTGAATTTTCTTTTTTGAAGAATATTGAAATGGAAGAATTGTATTATATGAGTGATGGACTTCGCGTAAAAGCTTTTATGGCCTACCCAAAAGGGGCAAAGCAATTGCCAACTATTATTTACAATAGAGGCGGAAACCGTGAGTTTAGTAAAATCTATCCCTATCGGGTGGTGGATATATTGGCAAGAATGGCAAATTGGGGCTATGTTGCTATCGGTAGTCAGTACCGAGGTGTTGACGGTGGAGATGGACAAGAAGAATTTGGTGGTGCTGATGTGAATGATGTTTTACATCTTATTCCATTTTTGGAAAGTTTACCTAAAGCGGATGCAAGCAAAATAGGAATGCTCGGCAAAAGTCGAGGGGGAATGATGACCTATTTAAGCCTGATGAAAACCAATAAAATAAAAGCCGCAGCTGTTGTTGGTGGCTTAAGCGATTTGCAATTGATGAATGATGGGAGGGGTGGTGAAATGGAACAATATGTGTATCAGCAGCTCATTCCAAATTATTGGCAAGACAAAGACGCCCAATTAAGAGAAAGATCGGCAATAACTCGTGTTAACGAAATAAGCAAAACATGTCCAATTTTGCTTATGCATGGAACAGCAGATTGGCGCGTGTCTCCTAGTGAAACTATGAATATGGCAAAAGCTTTTCAAGAAGAAGGAATACCTTATCGCTTAGTAATGATGGAGGGTGCCGATCACGGATTAACCGAGTACAAAGAAGAATCTAACCAAATGATTAAAGATTGGTTTAATCGTTTTCTTGTTGAGAATGAAAAATTACCGACACTTGAAAAACATGGAAAATAAGATGAAAAGACGAAGTTTTATAAAAACAGGAAGTGTTTTAGGGGCGGCCCTAGCAACACCATCTATAGCTAAAGCACAAGGATT
Source organism: uncultured Draconibacterium sp. (assembly GCA_964412145.1). Lineage (GTDB taxonomy): Bacteria > Bacteroidota > Bacteroidia > Bacteroidales > UBA12170 > UBA12170. The sequence continues at coordinate 1,648 of CAYPOW010000324.1, read as the reverse complement.
TAGTTCGGATAAGCAATTGATAAAAGACATGGAAAAAGTAAATTTTATTCGTGATGGATTGGATTTTACTCCGCTGGAATACAGTAAGTTATTATATGATTTGGATAAACAAAAAGGAATTCCAATTGATAGTTATTCTCGAGGCGGAGTTGTTGAAGAGCTAGAAAAAAGAATGGCGGAAAAACTAGGTAAAGAAAGCGCCATTTTTATGCCTACAGGAACATTGGCTAACCATATGGCTGTTCGATTATTGGCAGGAAATAACAGGAAAGTGCTGCTTCAATCGGATAGTCATCTCTATCGCGATTCTGGCGATTGCGCCAATACTTTAAGCGGATTAAATCTTATTCCTTTAGGAAAAAATAAGGTTGATTTTGATTTAAAAGAGGTAGAAGAAGAGTTTTCAAGAACAGAAGCTGGCCGGGTTGAAACACAAATTGGCGTTATTAGTATAGAAACTCCAGTACGCCGATACAACAATCAATGTTTCGATTTCAATCAAATGGTTGCTATTTCTGAATTTGCAAAAAAGAACAATATCAAAATGCATTTGGATGGAGCAAGATTGTTTAATGCCTGTGTTCATACAAACAAAAAGCCAGAAGAATACGCCCAGATGTTCGACACGGTTTACATTTCCTTATATAAAGATTTCAATGCTGCTTCTGGAGCAATCTTGGTGGGCGACAAATCGTTTACAAATGGACTTTATCATATACGAAGGATGTTTGGAGGGGGAATGGCACAAGTTTGGCCTTTTGCAGCCGTAGCTGTGAATTATCTCGATAGCTTTATTCCCGATTATAAGGAAAGCCTTGTTCATGCCGAAAAACTTTTTGCTCTACTTAGGAATAATCCAAAAGTCGAAATCAATACGCTAAGCAATGGGAGCAACGTCTTTCAAATGAAAGTGATAAATACTGACCTTCAAAAAATGAAGAAACAACTGGAAGAAAATAATATCTTTTGGCCAGCGGCGAATGCAAAAGACGGTTTTATCTATTTTAAGATTAATCCAAGCATTCTACGGAAATCTGTTGATGCGCTTTCAAAGCATTTTTTAGAAGCAATTTCTTAAAACGAATTGATCACCATTCTTTAAAGACAACTAATTTCTAATATACGTATTGCCTGTTTTCGGATAGCTAATTGAAGGCGCGGTTGCAAGGGGATTGACTTAATAAAAACAATCAGATTGTCATTCAAAATAATTTTGAAGGTGCTCTCCAATAAAATCATTCCAACCTTGAGTGCAACTTTAAAATCAGGAATATTATCAAAAAACCACTATTTCATTTGTTCAACGTGAGTTAATGCATTTCAAAGCTTATCAGAAGAAGTTTTTAATAGTGTATTCAAAAACTATTGGAAAGCCGGGATTTTTCATGGGTTTTTCGCATTATATAATTTTAAAAATAGCATTTAATAAGCCAGAAGTAAAAAAATTAAGCATATTAAAAAATGGTTATAAAAGATATAAAAATCTCAAGATCAATAATAAAAACGGGAATAATCATTTATAACCGACTACAAACAATTAATAACCGACTAATTTTTAATCGCAGCAATACATTTGCATCAAAGGAATTTACTTAGAATTCCATCATCAGAAAAAACAACGCATCATGAAAAATTTAAAAAATCAAGT
>CAYPOW010000323.1:0-3768 GCA_964412145.1 uncultured Draconibacterium sp. | reverse complement strand
AGAAAGCAAAAAAATATGCCTGCCAATGAATGTTTTTATGTTATGAAATATTTACCCGATTTATGGTTGCCTAGTTTTGACGTAGATTATGGCCCCGACTATTGGCCTGAATTTCATAGCGTTGGCTATAGCGATAAAGATGTTGCGATTCAAGCTCAATTGGTTTTAGATACTCACCATCCCCATTTTATGTTGGTTTATCTTGCAGATGTAGATCATTCGGGGCATTCAGGAAATTGGTCAGAATATATCAATGCAATACACACAGCTGATAGTTTGGTAGCTGTTCTTTGGCAAAAATTACAATCCGATCCTTTTTATAAAGGCTCAACCACAATGATTGTCACGAATGATCACGGACGTCATGATGATCAACATGATGGTTTTCAAGGTCATGGATGCGGATGTGAAGGTTGTCGACATATTGAATTTTTAGCTCTAGGACCCAATATTAAAAAAAATTATAAATCATTTGCTTATCATTCTATACCAGATATGGCAGTTACTGCAGCATATATTTTAGATATTGAACCTACAAAAGCTACTGGTTATATCATTCAGGAAATTTTTGAAACTACAGGAATAAATCAAGACTTAAATCAACAAATATTCTTAAAAGAGAATTTCCCAAATCCATTTTATGAAAATACTCGAATTAATTATTATTTATACGAACCTTCTAATATTCAGATAAGTATATTCAATATAAGGGGAGAACAAATAGTGATTTTGACAAACGAATGGCAAACACAAGGAGAGAAATCTGTTGAATGGAATGCTAAAGATAAACTTGAAAATACGGTAGATTCTGGCATTTATTTTGCCAGACTAATTGTGGGAAATCAGGTTAAAATCATTAAATTGCTTTATGCTCCAAATTAACAAAATAAACAGTATAAAAACTGCTTGATTTTGTATTAAATAAGTGTGTAATTTTATCCTCAAAATTGGAAAGCGAATTTCGATTATAATTTACTTGAAACAAACCCCTAAAAATAGATCGTCATGGCAAAATCTCAAGATGCAAAGAAAAACGTAAAGAAAGAAGCTGCTAAAAGTTTAAAAGAGAAAAAAGCTGAGAAGAGAGAAAAAAAAGCGAATAAAGGTTAATATCGATTATCAATCAAAATATTTTGAAAATCATTTTGAAGTACTATTGGTATAATTTCATTTATAATTATTCCTAAAAACCCTCATCTGCGGCTTTAGCTTAACAAGCTTATATAAAAAGTACAAGGGTAAAAATCAGTATGCTCCTTGCTGTTTTTTGTCTTTACTGTAGCAATATGAATTATAATTGCTCCAGTTCCCTTCAAGAGTAACCCGTCAATTTTCTTGCGTCCAACACGTAAAGAAGATTTGCCTTCGTATGCTTAATTCAAAATCTGCTTTTCATATCTAATAGTAATACTAAAAATAGCGATATCACGTTAATTTTAGGAATGCGTACACCATAAAACTAAAAACCATGAATGTCCAAAACAACGGAATGATGCAAAGGGGAAATTACGAACCAAGTCAATTTACGAAAGTATTATGGTGGTTTTCGACTGTCATTCCGGAAACTATTAACGACTGCACTACAGATCGTCACAGAGCAAAAATAATAGGGGCTGGTGTAATTTTTACTTGGGTTTATGCCACATTAGCCTGGATCTATTTTTGGTCGATGAATATAAGTAATCCATTGATTTTTATTCCTTTAGGACTCCTTATTGGTTATGGCATCCTCACGATCGACCGCATGCTAATTGCTTCTATAAGCAAACATAAGAAGAACGTTGTAGCTATTTTGTTTCGTGTTTTATTAGCCTTGTTATTAGGAGCCTTTATTGCTCAACCTATTATTTTGTGGATGTTTGAAAAAGATATAGATTCGGAAGTTTCTATCATTCAGGATAAAAAAACAAGTGAAAAAAGATTAGAACTTGAAAATTTATATACGACCGAAAAGACCGAATTATTTGCAAAAAGAGATGCTATTTTAATAGAAAAAGCAGCGAAGCACGAAGCACTCGAAAATGCAGAAAAAACTTTTTTAGAAGAGATTGATGGAACAGGAGGATCAAAAAAATATGGCATTGCAGGAATCGCAGCAGAAAAGGAAAAAGCATTGAAACGTGCTGAATATGAATATGATAACTTTAACGAACAGCAAACAAGCATATTAAGTGAAATCGATAATCGCCTGGCCCTAATAGATGGAAACATAATAAAGGATACAGATAATTTTAAAGCTACAAAAGTGGCCAGTGGATTTCTGATTCGAATTGAAGCTTTACAAAGTTTGTTCGATAAAGATGAGTCCAATGCATTGGTAAAACGCTATATGCTAATTTTGATTATTCTTGTTTTATTCGAACTGATTCCAATTATTAGCAAACTTTATTTGCCCACCGGGTCGTACGATGATAAAGTAAAGATACGCGATGAAGTGGAACTGGATATAGCTTATGCAAATAAAGAAAAAGAACTGAAATTAAAGCATTTGTATAATTCTATGGCCAAAGAGAGTGACGATAAACTTATCCAAAATTTATTTGACAAGATTGAAGATGCAAAAAATGAGCGTGTAGAAAGCATAACAGAAGAATGGAAAATATCGAAACCTATGACTTTTGATGATTTATGGACGCGTGTAAAATTAGAAGTATTAAGCAAACAGGAAAACTAAACATATATCTTTATCCCTAAATTTTTCTAGCTATGATTGTAAGGTTTCGGTCTGTAAGTGTAGCGGAAATACACCAAGAGAAGAAGCTGTAACTAATCTATTAATAGAATTTTCTAATACTTAGCTGATTTTATATCTAAATTGCAATAATTATTTCAGAATTCAAAAAAAGCGAAAATCATATGAACATTGAAAATCTTATAAAAGAGCATATTGAGCATAATAAGAGAAACGTAAAAGCACATAATAGGATGCTTATATTAATTGAAGCTCTCAATAATAAAGAAATTCCAGAAGAAATAGCAAATCAAATCAATAAGGATATTGCTTCACTTAATTCCTTTTCAGGAGAAGACAAGGAATTCACAAAAGCATTAAATAAAACCTATTTCAAAATCCTAAGTTTAGTTGAGAAAGAATTGAAATTAGTACCGAAAAATCAATACAGAAACAGATGGCTAGCCATTGGAATGGCAGTCTTTGGAATACCTTTAGGAGCCGCTTTCTCAGCTTCAACAGGAAATTCAGGTTCTTTAGGAATAGGAATACCAATAGGTATGGTCATCGGAATGGCAATAGGTAGTCAAATGGATAAAAAGGCAGAGAAAGAGAATAAGCAGCTAGACCTAGAATCCTTATAAAAGAATTGAAATAGCCCATGATAAACTTCAAAGAAATTGAATATTTGAAGTCCGGAAACAGCAGACAACAAGAGGCGTATAAAGACCTTAAAGAATTGGGAATATTTGAAAAGTTAAAAAACTACAATCCCGTTTTAACAGGAACCATACCCATTGAGATTGATTTACCAGCAAGTGATCTGGATATTATTTGTAGCTGCAAAAACCATAGGGAATTTTCAAAATTACTCTCTGAATTGTTTAAAAACCAGAATGAATTTAAAATTCACTCGAAAACATACAATGGAAGGCAATCAACAATTGCGAAATTTAAAACAGAAAAGTTTGAAATCGAGATTTTTGGGCAAAATAAACCTACAGAGCAACAAAACGCTTATCGGCATATGCTCATAGAATATCAGATTCTAAAAGCAAAAGGAAAGGCTTTTCAATCCGAAATAATAAAATTAAAAG
>CAYPOW010000322.1:0-3773 GCA_964412145.1 uncultured Draconibacterium sp. | reverse complement strand
AGCATAAACCCGCACGGATTGTAGTGCCTTCGCCTCCCTTGCATTATGGATGTTCATTAGAAGTTGAAGCAACGGCATTTTTGTAAACAATTCAATATGTAATACGGCATAATAATTGTTTTCCATGGTCGGCATATAAACATATTTACAGCATATGATTCGTTTTATAAATGATTATCTATTAATTTTTGCCATCTTACTATCTGCTATACTCTCAATTCCTAAATTAGGATTTGGACAAGAAAACATTGATCTGAGGAGTGAGCTATTAACAATCACCAACTCAACATATGGAGCTGATGATAAGTTGATAAATGGAAAATACTACAGGCCTAAACATTTTTATGCAGAAGGACACCCCTACTTTCTTACTAAAGATTGGCAAATTGCAGAATTACACATAAAAGGGGCTTCCTTTAAGGAAATCCGTTTAAAATACAATATTGAAGATGATGTACTTATCATTCGGAAAATATTTAATAATAGGGTTTCAAAAAATATAAGCTTAAATAATTCCTTTGTTGACTCTCTTGAGATAGGTACTCATACTTTTCATAACACCAACAATTTAAATCTTAAGAATACTATTGGAATCGCTGAATTAATTTGCAAAGGGAAAATACATGCCTATATAAAACACCATATTGAATATATTGAAGGGCAATCGACACACAATAAAAGTGATTATGCAGAAGCTAAAACAATGTTGTATTTATTGGATAATAATTCCTTCATTTCAATTTCATCAAAAAATGACCTTCTAGCCAATTTCTCAGGGCATCAAAAAAAGATAAAACAATATATGCGGAAAAACAAAATTCGTTTAAAAAAAGCCCAAACTAAACAACTCATGAACCTTATACATTTCTGCGAACAACTTTAAAGTATGAAAAAACTAATCTTAATCACACTTTTATTAGGACAGTTTGTTTCTGCTAATGCCCAATCAAACAAAACGGAAAGCGTAGAAATACATATTCCTCTTAGCTATACGAATCTCATCTGGAGTCAATTTGTTCAAAAAATTGAGACAAATTTTCCCATCCACTTTTATTATCAACCTAACGAAATTCCCGAATTCCAAATTTCTTTCAATACGGATAGTATAACTTTAAAAGAGGTTTTATACTCCCATCTTTTACCATTTAATATTTTTGTGGCTTGCGACTCTAGAGGAAATATATTCTTGACCAAAAACACTACAATCTCAACACAACTACCCTATCACTTTTTTAAAATTAAAAACACAGGTATCGAGACTGAGAAAATAACTGATAGTATAAAAAAAACCTATTTTATTCCAACAACTAAAGAATATACAGATCAAGCGGTTATTGTAGGCTCAAAAGATGAAGGAATAAATAAAATCTCAGCTACAATTAGCGGGACAGCAATAAATACATTCACAAAAAAACCTGTTGAAGGAGCAACTATAGTAGACTTAATTAGTGGAAAAAGAGTTATTACAAACAAACTTGGATTTTATACGATTAAACTAAATATTGGCAAACATTTTTTTAAAATTAATAGTGTAAATATTGAAGAAAAAAATATTAAGATTGATTTGCTCTCTAACGGGACTTTGGATTTAGCACTTGATGACAAAATTATTATTCTAAAAGATGTTATAATTAGCTCGGAAAGAGAGGTGCACATGGTTGGCACACAAATGGGTCTTGAGAAGGTTATTTCAAAAGACGCAAAAAAAATACCTTTAGTTTTTGGAGAAAAAGATATTATTAAAGTTGCCACCCTATTGCCCGGTGTGCAAACCGTTGGCGAGGGGTCTTCTGGGTTTAACGTTAGGGGCTCCCCAGCAGATCAAAACTTATTCTACATTAACAATGTTCCTATTTATAACACGTCACATCTTTCAGGATTCTTTTCAGCATTTAATGCAGATGTAATTGATAAGTTCTCACTATACAAAAGCAATATTCCTTTGCAATATGGTGGAAGACTATCATCTGTTTTTGAAATAAAAACAAAAACAGGAAATGAAGATCAAGTAAGTGCACGCTTTGGTATTGGTCCAATAACTGGGCGTTTTACAGTTGAAGGGCCTTTGAAAAAAGACAAAAGCACTTTCCTCATTGGAGTTCGATCTACTTATTCCGACTGGATACTTAATTTTGTTAAAGATCCTATTGTAAAAAACAGTAAAGCGCAATTTGGTGATGTTGTGGGTAATTTCTCATTCCACCTTAATGAGAAGAATCACCTAAATGTGTTTTCCTACGCTAGTAAAGACAAGATGGATTTATATACTCAATCAAAATATGACTATCAAAATATTGCTGGATCTGTAATATGGAAACATTTCTATCAAAACCGCAACAGCTTTGAATTAAGCTTGGCACATAGTAATTATGAATTCAACGAAGAAAACAAACAATTTGAAGCAGCATCTTATTCGCATAGCAATCAACTTAAACACTCAGAATTTAAAGCTATTTTTAATATTATCCCTTTCAAAAACCATAAAGTACAATTTGGAGTAAATTCAACATTTTACAATATTAACAAAGGAAGTTACAGTCCACTAACTGGGGCTAGCTACATAGAACAACTCAATCTAGGCAAAGAAAAGGGTCTTGAGAGTGGACTTTTTATCAGTGATGAATGGAAGGTAAATCAATCTCTTACTTTCTCAGGAGGTTTACGTTACAATCTGTATACCTATTTTGGGGCGCAAGAGATTAATCAGTATAGAGATGGTATGCCTTACACAGAAGAGAATATTATTGACATTCTCCATTTTGAAAACTGGGAAGCAGTAAAAACATATAGTGGTCTCGATTTTAGGTTTGCCGTCAACCATTTAATAAATGATAATCTTTCAATAAAAGTGGCTTATAACCGTTTACATCAGTATATTTATGTGTTAAATAATACTATTGCATTATCGCCTAACTACAAATGGAAGTTAATAGATTACAATACAAAACCCATTGTAGGCGATCAAGTGAGCTTGGGTTTATATAGCTATTTAGGGGAGAACATATATGAACTATCTTTTGAAACCTATTACAAATTCAGTCAGAATATAGTTGAGTTAAAAGATGGTGCAAATTTATACTTCAACAAAAACGCGGAGCAAGAAACTCTTCAAGGAAATCTTAACGCTTATGGTGTTGAACTTATGCTTAAAAAAACTGAGGGCAAGCTAAGTGGTTGGCTAAACTATACTTTTTCTAATTCTACAGTATTAGTTGATAGTCCATTTGAAGAGAATAGAATCAACTTTGGAGATGCTTATCCTTCAAATTACGATAAACCCCATGCCTTTAATCTGGTAGCCAATTACGATTTATCAAGAAGAGCCAGCGTTTCTGGAAATATCGTGTATGCAACAGGGCGACCAATAACGTATCCAACGGCTATTTATTATTACGATGGCATCCCAACTCTAAACTACTCAGAAAGGAACGCTTACCGTTTACTTGATTATTTCCGTGTTGACATTTCCGTTAACTTAGAGGGAAATCTTTTAAAACGAAAATTAGGTCATGGAACTTGGGCTTTATCTGTTTACAATATTTTAGGTAGAAAAAATGCTTTCTCCGTCTATTTTGAAGAAAATGATGGTTTAATAAAAGCCTACAAACTTTCCATCTTTGGCGCGCCAATATTCTCTATTACATATAACTTTAAATTAGGAAATTATAATGCAAGCGAATAGATTCAAATATAATTATTGGGTATTTTTTTTCGGTCTCTTCCTCTTGACCACCTCTTGTGTAGAAGATTATTGGCCAGAACTAAATGAAAGT
>CAYPOW010000321.1:0-3773 GCA_964412145.1 uncultured Draconibacterium sp. | reverse complement strand
ATTCAGCTGTACATCCAGGCGTACTGGCCTTAGGATAAAAATACAAGACCAGTTTTTTGCCCTGAAAGTCACTAAGCTTAACTTCTTTTTCGTTTTGATCAATTCCCTTAAAATCAGGAGCTTTTGAGCCTATTTTAAGTGTATCCATAATTAAGTTTCGGGTAATTTAATTTAATTCTTAACAAAAATACAGAAAAAGACATTTGAAAAGGGTGACTTAAAAAATAAGTATTTAACAATTCGCTAAAAATAGTCGTTTTAGCAATTATTCAATTCCAGACTTCACTTTTTAGAATAGATTCGCTCTTTCAGAAAACAGATGTTTTCGCATATACGTCAAGCTTGCTTTTCAATTTTCAGGACAAGGTTGACTGTAAAATAGAAAGCTTTTCTAAAGACGATAAGGCTTTACTATTTCCAGCTAATGCAATATTCAGCTATTTCTGGAGCACAAATTTCAGGATTGCTTATTATCCACCCGCCTTTTAAGTGCAACTCCTTACAAGCCAACTCGAAATGCGCCATTGCAATACCCATATCCATCTTTTGCAAATCAGTCGCTTTTATTTCTTTTTGATATCCTGGCGTGCGTTTCAAATAAAAATGAAAAGCATGATCCGTTTTTAAAACACGCCAAGGCTGTTTGTTTGATGCTGAGGGGGCACGTCTTATCATTTCAAGAGCATCAGCATAATATCCAGCATTCTCTTTTTGCAAGGTTTGAGAAAAGTCATTCAGAAAAAATAATTCACTCCATCCTTTTCTGCTATCTGATTTTGCTCCCCAACGAATAATACTTTCTTTTTTAGAAAAAGAAACAGTAGGCCAGCCCACAGGGGTAATTGCAGGAATTATCATATCCTGATCGGAACTCAAAATTTCAGAAATATCGCTTCGCTTAAAAGTGCCGCCCAGCCAGCAAGTGCCTAAGCCGACATCTGTTAAATACAATATTATTTTTTCCAGAAGATAGGCATAATCTTCATTTGCATAAGGAAGATGCTTTACCTGACCAATAATAAAATAGCGTGCTCCACGAATAAAACCATAGGTTCCCAATTTTACTTTGTGATTTTCCTGAGCCTCTTTTTTTTCAATAAGATAAAATTCTACCTTATTTCCATATAGACCATCGGTGTAATATTGCAAAACAGCCTTAATTTGATCAATCAAAATAGGATCCAAATCTTTATTTAGATAAGATCGTTTTGACTGTCTTTTCTTGATTATTTCTATAATAGAGGATTCGAATTTCATCTTCAAAATACTTTTTTTATGCTCTTAATGCGAAGCAAACAAATCTACATTTTTTTATCAAATTGGCCCCATGAGTCTGACCAAAAGCTGGAAAAATATTTATAGCATTTTATAATTTGCAAAAACCCTAAACCCACTGTAAATATCTAAATGTACATTTCTATTTTTTGTAGTTTTGAGCTATGAATATTGAAGATTTACGTATTTATTGTTTAAGCAAGCAAGCGGTTACCGAAAGCTTTCCTTTTGATGATGTAACTCTAGTCTTTAAAGTGAAGAATAAAATGTTTGCCATTATTAGCTTAGACGGAGAACTGAGAATAAGTTTGAAATGCGATCCTGAACGCGCCCTTGAGCTTCGGGAAAAACATCCTGCAATTATTCCCGGTTTTCATTTGAATAAAAAACTATGGAATACCATTGCCCTTGATGGAAGCTTATCCTCCACTTTTATACAAGAGCTGATCGATCATAGCTACCAACTCATAGTAGAAAGCTTAACCAAAAAGCTACGCTTGGAATTGGAAAACGAGGCGAAGGCTTAAAACACGCTATCATCTCTTGATAAACGCTTGATTAAAATTGAATTAATTCTTTAGTTGGTTTATGCGTACGTTTGCTTCTATTAAACTCAAATTAATAATGAATAGAATACATATACTATTAGTAATCGGAATTGTTTTTTTCTTCCAACAATTTGCAAATGGGCAAAGCAATCAGAATATTCAGTTTTTACAAAATGTTGGTGCTTTGGATAGCATATATTCCAAAAGCCTAAAAGAATATAGGAAATTCTATGTGCAAGTCCCTGCGAATTACAATGCTAATAGAAATGAGAAATATCCAGTAGTTTTTATTTTGGATGGAGAAGTACTGCTACCCACTGTCAATAATGTTCAGAATTTTTATAGCGGTGGTTTTACGCCTGAAATGGTTCTAGTCGGAATTTCTAATGATAAAAACAGGTTACGAGATTTAACTACCTCCACCATAACTACAAACTATGGAATGCCCTTTAATCAAGAAAATGGCAAGGCCGATAGTTTCAGCAAATTCATAGAAATAGAACTTATACCCCATATAGAAAACAAATATCCTATAAGCAATTTCAGAACATTAATAGGTCATTCCTATGGCGGTTTATTTGCTGTATATTCATTAATCCATCACCCAGAATTATTTTCCAATTACATAGCTATCGACCCAAGTCTAGATTGGGACAGTCAGAAATTATTGAAGGAAGCTCAAGACATACTATCAAGTAATGACTATAATGGGAAATCTTTATTTATGTCTTTAGGGGGGCAATTACATTGGCAGGATTCAAATATAACAATTGACAATGTTATGCAGGATACATCTGATTTTACCATATTTCCAAGGTCTAATATTGCCTTTTCAGATGTTGTAAAGCAAAACAACAAAAACGGATTATTTTTCGATTGGAAATTTTATCCAAAGGATCTGCATGGTACAATTGCTTTTCCTTCCATCATGGATGGTTTAATTTCTGTTTTTCAATGGTATCAAATGGAAAACACCGATAAAATAAATTCATTTGACACTCCAAAAGAAGAGCTATTCGGCATTATAAAATATAGGGAAAAGAAACTGCAAACCCATTTTGGATATTCGGAACCTCCATATCCAGAAGAACTTTTAAACATGTCGGGTTATATGAACATGGATATGGGGCAAATGGAAAAGGCAAAGATGTACTTTGAACTTACCATTAAACATTATCCCCAAAGTGTAAATGCCTACGATTCCATGGCTGATTATTATGAAAAAAAAGGAGATAATATTAATGCTATTAAATTTGTAGCTAAAGCTTTTGAGCTAAGTAATGATGATTACTATAAGCAAAGAATAGAAGCACTAAAGAAAAAATAATTGAATAAAAGAGAATTAAGAATGGAAAAAGATACTTTCAAATTAAGACCAGAAGATGAATTTATTGAATTAATAAAATTGCTGAAAATAAAACAAATTGCTCAAAGCGGAGGTCATGCAAAAATGATCGTTGAAGATGGCTTAGTACATGTAAATGGTGAACAAGAATTTAGAAAAAGAAAAAAATTAAGACCTGGAGATATTGTAGAACTTGAAGAAATAACAATATCGATAATCAAATAGAATGACGTTCATTTAGCTTCAACGAAAAAATGGAATAATCGATAAAAAAGTAAAACGGGGCATAACAATCGCAATAACGACAGGTCTTCCCATTCGGTCATGCCTGTGTATAGCGAGAACGTCAGACTGTCTAAAAAACCTATTCAAATTCTTTATGAATCCTAACAAAATATTTTCTTGAAAATTAATACAATTCACTGATTATTAGTATGTTTATATCGTAATTTTACTTTAATAATTATGAAGTATATCCAAGGAAAAGACAGAAAACAGACGATAATTATCCCGATTTCGATGGATGCAGCCATTGACAAAAATCACGAAATCCGCATTCTTGATTTGTTTGTGGATAATGTTGGTTTTATGTTTACAGCATACAA
>CAYPOW010000320.1:0-3776 GCA_964412145.1 uncultured Draconibacterium sp. | reverse complement strand
TAAATAATAAAAAACTCTATTTTTGATTGGCCCGAAAAAAAGGGAAGCTTACACATCGAAATCGGGAAAATGGTTGTTTGTTTTCTGTCTTTTCCTTGGATATACTTCATAATTATAACAATAGAATTACGATATAAATATACTAATAATCAGTGTATTATACTAATTTTTAAAAGAATATTTTGTTGTGTTTCATAAAGAATTTTAAGAAGGTTTTTAGACAGTCTGACGTTTAGTATAAGAATAGTAGCCGTCCCGATAGCTATCGGGAGCGTTGCACTTTTCTGTCAAGTTACACAAAGGTTGAAGCGGGCTACAACCCTTGAATTTACTACTATCTCGGCTATTATTTTTATACATTGTTATGGGCTGGGCTTTGTTCAAAATAGACCTTTTATCGATGAAAGTAAACCAATTAGATTCCCTGCGTTTTTAAATACTCTTTTTACTTTTTTTACAGATTGTGTCGATTCTACATTTCTTTCAAGACAGTCAAATATCTCTTTAGTATTTCCCCTATTTTCTGGTGATACTTGCTTTAGAGCTTCAACAGAACTTTTTAAATAATCTTTCAATTCTAAAAATGCTGGTTCTATACGTTCTTCTTTCAATTCAATTAACAGAGAATCTATTACACTTTCATTATCAACTTGAAAAAACAATACTGCCGGATATTTAACTTGAATTTCATCTCCGAAATATTTTGAAATCAATTCATTTGTCCCTTTTGACGGGTTCAAATTTGTAGGAATATTTGTTAAAAATTCAAAACCGCCAAAACTATTACTTTGTCTTCGTTTACGCTGAATAGGTTTTTTCCTTTCTTTATAATTTAAACTAAATACTGTTATATATTCACCTGAAATTTCATTTAATGATAACCAATATGCATTATCGTTTAATACTTTCCATAAATGAGGGTTTTCAAAATCATACAAAATAAATGCAAAAGCTAATGCACGTTTTTCTTTTCTGTGCTGATTGCAAATTTGTATCATTTCTTCCTTAAACGACTGAAAACTGTGACCCTCGTCATTTGAATTGTGGTAAATTGTATACATAAATTATCCTTTTTTGAATTTCTTTATTTTTGTTCGGATTGCTTCATATCTTTGAATTTCCTCATTGAGGTTTATAGGCTCAGGTTTTTTATATGCGTATTTATCGCTGTGTGTATGTCCTTCCATATATCTGCAACATTGAGCAAAACTATCTTGCAATTCGCTGATTAATTCATCGTCAAAACAAACATCTTTCAATGCTTCCATACTCACTCTTTCATTATACCTCTGAACAACATCTTTGAAAAGTCCATTAATGACTAAAACTTCATAACAAGTTCTTAAAGCTGTAAAACCTGTTCTAACAAGAAATTCTCTTTGAGCAGGTGGACAATCCTTTTTGTTTGCATCTGAATAATATTTCATCGCAGGTCCTGAATTACGATATTCCTTTTCATACGATGGAGAGTTTTTTAACCAAACTTGTCCAGCTTTGCCGTCTCTGTTCTCAACCCAATGACATAGAAAAGGAAGAGAGTTTTCTTCTGAAAAGGTAATCAGGTTTGAAACAAAAATTAAGTCGTGTGTAAAAACAATAACTTGTTTGCTTATTGATTCTTTGCTTAGTCGGCAAGCAATATCTTTTTTTCTTCCATCATCTAATGAGTTTACAGGGTCGTCAAATATAATTCCTCTGTTTACATCTGAAAGTTGCATCTCTGAAATGAAGTCTGCTAATGCAATTACTTTTTGTTCGCCTTCACTTAGAATAACAGCAGGGTTTCTTCCTTTCAAAGTCAATTGTCTGAAGGAAGTGCCAGCCGAACCTGTATGGCTTACTTCAATCCCAAAATTTCCATTCAAGTCTAAGCATTCTTGGTTGAAAATGTCAATGTATTTTTGATTGAAATATTTACCTGAAAGATATTTCTCCCACTCTGTAATATTTCTTTTTTGAGCCATCCAACTTAATGCATTTGCTTTCAAAATCCATTGCTGATTTTGAATGTAGGTTGTGAATTTTAAAAAGTGAGTATTGAACTTTTCCTTATGAGCAAGATATGTTTTTGCTTTTTGAAGTTTAGTTAGTTCTACACTTTGTGAATTTTCTGTAAGAACTTTTATTGATTCTTCAATTGCAGAAATTATTGTGTCATGGTCGGCAACACTTGTTTTAATTTCTATTCGCTCGTTTGCTGTTTTGGTTGTGATGTCAGTAACGATATTTGATGCAAGTGTTTTTTGTGCTAAAAGATTTTCTTTCAGCGATGCCAAAACTTTCGGATAGTTTTCAGTTAACCAAGCGGTCAAAATATTATCAACTGGAAATAAATCAAAAGGAATTTTTTCAATACCTACTTTTATCTCATTAAGCGTTTTCTGTGATTGTGTTGCGTTTTGTTCAGCAACACTTTTAATAAATGTCCAGTAGTTTTGAATTAGGTTTTCTGCGTCTTTTGAAAGTGGTTGATGACAAAGCAAGCATTTGTCATTGCTTTCGGGATAAACTGATTCATTTTCTTTTTGCTGTTTAGCAAATTTCTCAGCAGCGACAATAAAATTTTTCCATTCGGTTGTACCTATGTTTTTAATTTTATCAGTCTTGAAATTTTCAATCCCGTCTGCTTTTGCAATTGCTTCTTTTTCTATGCAGTCAGTTATTGAAGTTTGAATACTTGTGAGATAAGTAGAAGTAAAATAAGTGTTGATGGCTTCAATAGTTTTTTTATTATCGCTTACATTTTTCTTTATGCTTTCCAATTTCAGAATTTCTTTCTCTTTGTTTTTAGATGCTAACGCCAGTTCATCATGCTTCTGTTCAATTGAAACTTTGTCTGTCTTATCTTTCTCTGAAAATGGTGTGTGCTTGTTTAAATCTGCAATGTTTGTTTGAGCAGTTAAGCTCTGAACCAAAGTTTTGATTTCTGATTCTCCATCAAACCAAACATCAAAGTCATTTGGTGTTTGCTTGCTTGCAATTTCTGAATTGAGTTTTACTTCAACTCGTTTTACTGCTTCTGTAAAGTCAGCAAAGAAACTTAGACCTGCTGGACGAAATTCAAATTCGTTTTTGTGGTCAAGATGGTGTCTTACACTTCCATTGTCAAATACTGCGTATTGCTCAAACTCTGCGTTAGCAGAGTTTGCAGGATAATTCAAAGGAATATCAGAACCTGCTGAATGAAAAGTAAAGTTTGCGGAAACTGGTTTGTGTCCACTTGCTAAATGAATGTTCTGAACAATTTCTTCAGGAGTTTTTGAGTAGAAAACTTTTTTCAGTAAACGAACATAGCCCGATTTTCCTGAACCGTTTGCACCATAAATGATTGTGAGGTTAGGACTGAAATCAATTACTTGATTTTCTGTTAAGGCGTTTACTCCTTCAACATTTTCAAGTTTGTTGAAAAGCAAATCAAGTTTATAGTTATCTGAATTTCCTCCGTTGTAGTTTATTGCAATGTCGGCTTTTGTTGTCGTAGGAGTGAGAGTAAGTTCTTCAAGTAAATAAGCGTAAGCAGTATTTATTTCTGCGTCTGTAATTACGTTGCCAGACAAAACTTTTTCTGCCAAATATTTAGCCCAATAAGAAAGTCCGTCAGCAAATCCTTTAACTTCTGTATCAAGAGTTGCAACTTGTTGTTCTTCTTCAGGTATATCACTTATTTCTTCCATGTTGTCAGTTGGTTATTACATACACTGTTGGTCTCTTAGCCTTGCCCATAACATATAGCGTTTTATTCAACGTTCTCCTGCAAATATAGAAACAAAGCACTG
>CAYPOW010000319.1:0-3785 GCA_964412145.1 uncultured Draconibacterium sp. | reverse complement strand
GTTATTAACATTCAAATGATTATATCAACAATAGGTTTTTAGAGATGCCCTTAATACTTTAAAGCGAAATCATTTGCATAAGCATTAATTTCAGTGTCATTTAAATGAGCACCGGAACTAATAATTACCCTGTATCTAAAAGTTATTGTATGTCCGGCAGGAATGCTATAATTCAATTGCTCTTTCCCTTTTGTAAAATTATTCCAACCAAACGGATTGGCAGCAAATAATCCGTATCCGCGGGCATGCCAATAGGTTGGATAACATGGATTCTTTGGATGATCACAAATAACCAGAGAGATTTTTTCATCTATGTGAACGTAGCTCTTCCGTACACCTTAATCATTTTATTCTTATTTCCTTCATTTTATTCTCTCCTCACAGAATCAGAAGATATAGTACAAATACCCACAGCATCAATGTCATAAGTATATTCATTACCTGTCCTAATATCTGAAATCCTGACCACATCAGCCGATGTGGTTTGTACTTTTATCTCCCAATATTTACCTTTCCTGCTTATATCAAGTACATCAGTTGTATTCCCCTCAGGGTACACAAATAAATCATTTTCAATTGTTAAAGTCTCCAACTTATGTTGATGCACATCTACATCGAACGTTTTACCTCCAACGTGTAAAGTAGCCTTCTGATTAACATCCTTAGCTTTCCAATCTGTATGAAGAATGTAAATCGTTCTACGGTTTCCATCATCCCAAACCGTAAATCCAACATTTTCATTTGAAGTTATCCAAGCTCTTTTCTTCTCCCGAGTGATAATACTTTCTGCTTCACTTCTAATATCTTTTTCATAGTCCTCCCTAATAGCATCTTCTATAGGATATACGTTTTGTGGATAATATATAATACGTCCTTTTCCTAGTTTAATCACACGTCTGGATGAATAACTGCGATAATCAACGCCCAACATACACTTAATCACCTTATCGTCCACTGGAAACTTTGTCTCAAGGTCTGGCTGCAATACGCTATTTATATGGGCAGCAGACATAATCAAAGTCCCGCCCTCCGACACAAATTGCTCAAGTCGATTGAAATCCGACTGATCATAACTATTCCAGCCCACGAATACTAAACATTTATACTTATTGAGTACATTCTCAGGTGCCTCTATTGGCAATAAATCAATCGCACCGTATGGAGTTGGAGAGAACCAGTTGTTGGGTCCACACCAATTTACTTCACTATTGGGGTAGAAAATTTTCAATAGATCAAAACTCTCTTGTGCTCTGTTAAACTTCCATTTATCCGCTGTTTGGGCCCAAACATTAGTCCGTCCAGACGATTTCCATGAGCAATTCCGCCCTTGAATCATAGCGATAGGTACATACTGCTCACCTCTGCGAGAATGAGTCTGCACATAATCTAAAATATAGTTTTGAGCATATAGATGCTGCTTTCCTGATTTAGAGTATCTATCATTGAGGTACTCATCAGTCCATAATCCCTCTTCCGTATTTATGTGATTTACACCATGCATATAGGCCAGAGTCAACGACATATATAATCTTAAAGCATGTTCAGGCCTTGTAAATGGGAAAGATCCCCATTGAACAGCATGCAACGATCCATATTCCTCTTTTTGATATGCTCTCGAAGCTCCTCGCAGGGCAGAAAGGATAATCTCCTCGGGACCATACATCTGCTCTGCTCCAACCCACTCGTAACCAGCCTGAAAAAAGTAGCGAAAAAGAGACGATGGACCGGTATGACGAGTACTTTCACCACGTGATCCTGCCAGGTTAGAAACAAATTGAGCCGCTCCTTCAGCCATATCTTTTACTGAATGGGGATCATAATGAACAAAGCGGCCATTAGCTGTATAGATTGGTTTATGTTTTGCAAAAACCCCTCCTAAAGGATAGTAGCGCGCTCGAATATCTGTCCAAAGTCCTTCATATTTAAAATGATCCCAGTAGTAGTATCCTCCGTCATTTTCATGCGCTTGTTTCCCCTTAAACATAGGAGACTCCAGTGCCGATAACGCTGGATTAATATTTTTTCCAGCCAAAGTGCGTCCCTCTACTTGCCATGCATATGGGATATTTAGTTTATTGAGAAGATCGACATATCTACTTATTTCTTTATCTTCTGCAACTCGGAATCCGCTCCATTGATATGAGGGACGGAACTGATACCAATTTCCAACACGATTCCTTAAATACCACTTAAAGAAGTAATCATAAAGTCCAGGAACCATATCTACATATACTTCATCTCCCGATGAAATATAAACCCTATTACCTGTTGTTTGAATCGTTTGGCTGACAACACCCTCCAATGTTGTTGCTCCGGTTTTAACTGTAAACTTCGCATTTACAGCTAAATCATCAGCAACAAGATGAATAACTTCTAGTCCGGGAGTTTCAAATCGACACTTAGATTTTGTTGCTTGCAAGGCTATATTATGAGATACTATTTCCACATCTACATTGGGTTTATTAATCTCCAACATAATCCCGAAAGTATCTCCAACAAAAACGTATTTAGGGACATAAGCAATCTCTACATCTCTCGCCGTCTCTTCAATCAACTCAATAGATTTAATCTGATATGGGAAAGCGGCTTTATATGGTTCTCTTTGTAGAGACAGATTAAAAACACCTTCAGCTTCAAGATCTGTAGGCAGGAAAATATAAAAATCGGCAACATTAGATGCTCTATCAAAGAGATTGCCCTCAAAAATAATCTCTCCATTATAGTCCAGCTTCCATTTTGGCCACGATCGTGATGATAAATTAACACCTACCCAATAGTTAATAGAATCCTGACGCTCAGCAAAAGGTTCAAAAGCCATATCTTTAATGAGCTTATTATTGTATCTAAACTTTGGAGCTTCAATATGACAATTTCCCGAGAAATGTATTCCCCCCACCTTAACCAATATCGTTAGTGGTTTTTCGGGCAAAGAAACGGTACATTTTTTTTTCGTAAATCCATAGGTACCATCAGCTATATCAAAATAAACAGTTGTATCTGGTTTTTCATACACTTCTCCTTCAAATCTTCCATTTGCCGCATAATAAACCTCAAGCGTTAACCCAAAATCCCCATTGGTTGATTTGGTTAAATTATCTGACTTTATATTGCATTCAATATCGAATTGCCTTAAACATGCATCCTCATTAGTAACACGGTAATATGCACATTGCTCGTAGTTATTATTATTCCCCTCAAAATAAAGCGAATATTTATCACTCTTCACAAGCTCAGTATTTAAATGGTCATCAATAATAAATTCTGATTCCCGAAACAATGTTTCACCCCTGTCGGCAAAAGGTTCCGGAACAAGCACTTTCCCTAACACTCGCAACATTTTACGAGTCTCAATTCCTCTGTCAAGAAATTTATTTTTTATCGACAACGAAGTGTTAGGTTCTAAAATAACAACTCTTTCATTATTATTTGTTGCTCCCAGTAACTCTGTTCTAAATTCTTGCTGAACCTGAGCGTTTGCCTTGTGTGTACCAAAAACTAAAGTGTTACTGATCAATAGTATCAATAAAAGTATCCTATCTGCTTTCATTTTTTGAACATATTTTATTATTAATTATTTGTAATTATTTAGCAGGTTATTTATCCTGAAATAAAATTATATCCCTCAAAGGTAGTGCATAATTCGGGAAAAACATTCTGATTATGTTTTCTGGCGTTTGAAACAAACCCTTCAATCCTGGCATAGATTTCTGCACCGGTAAAAGTACGAAAACAGTTTGATATTTTTTGTTTTACTTTTGCAGGTCTGATATCTCTTTCAGCCAGAT
>CAYPOW010000318.1:0-3789 GCA_964412145.1 uncultured Draconibacterium sp. | reverse complement strand
ATATAATACTTATTTAAAGATTTTTCAGATGAAAAAAACAAAAGGATATTTTTTAATAATTGCTCTATTCTGTTTTTCTGCTAACTTATCTGCACAATTAATTCAGGATACGATTCAAAAAAATAAGGCTTTCGAATCCAGCATATTTTCTGAAAATTTGTACCTTGATATAGACGCAGGAACACAAATTCTGTTTTCAAAAGAGGCAGATAAATTAGTTTTAAGAGAAAGGTTTACTCCATTGTTTTCTTTTGGCATTGGAAAATGGTTCTCACCATATTTGGGCGTACGAGTTCAATCTCAAGGTTATGCGCTAAATGGTTTTAGTACTGTGAATAGTGTTTATCCTGCTGATTCTCAAAGTGGAACAGCAGACCCGGTTCAGAACTATGTGACCATTCGGCCAGATGGATCTTACCGCTATTTTCTTCGCTATATTAACACGAAATTAGATTTTCAGGTAAGTCTTTTAAACTTAATTAATGGGTATGACGAATTAAAACGGACTGATTTAATTTCTTCCCTTGGTGTTGGGTTTATGAAAGTGATGAATTATAAAGGAGTGCCAAATACAAATTCTATATCTGCAAACTTTGAACTAAAAGGTAAATACCATCTTAGCAAGAAGATAGATATAAATTTTATAGTGCAAACTTCATTATTGCCAGATAATTTTGATGGCCGCATTGCAGGTGAAAAATATGAAAACTACAGTTCTGCCAGCCTCGGAATAAGCTATTATTTTAAGAAAAGAGGCTTTAAACGTGTCGAATGCCTACCTCATATTCCAATTATCGATAAAATAAAAGAAATTGATACAGTTTATAAAATAGTAAATAAGTTCGACACTGTTTATAGGGTAATTAATAAAGTAGATACAGTTTATAAGATTATTAGCTGGGAAGAAGCTTTAAATAGTGATAATAAACTCATAAAGAGAGACTTAAAGGAGATTCAAGAAAAAAAATACAAAATAAAAATGGATGACTGTTTATCCGACATTGCTTTAAAATTTTATAATGAAGCCTCCATCTGGCCACTTATCTATAAAGCCAACAAGGTTTTTTCTCCCGATCCTGAACTATTAAAACCAGGAATAGAAATCTCTTTGCCTGCATTGGAAGGTTCAAAAGGAAATCTTTCAATTTTAGATAAAAGGAATATTGCTCAAGGTTATATGAATGTTTATCTCTTTTATAAAGACATTGATAAGAATAAAGCAATTTATTACCTGTGGGTAGTAAAAAAACTTGATAAATCCCTTCTTAAAGAAAATGCAAACCAAATTAATCGGGGAGACATAGATCTATTAAACGATATTCGCAATATCACTAATAAATAATCTGAGTAATTACGATTAGGTTATTGATTTAAAATATAGATAATCAATAATATATAAAATTATTTTTTGACAAGGCTCTTTCTTGCTTATGGTCAAATTGGTTACGGAAATTTGGTTAATACCTTTTATAGAATTAAAGTTTTCGGGTAATTTAATTTTTAACTAATAGTAGGATAGCTATTGGGCAATATATTTTATTTCTCTTTATCTTTGACCAATGCAAAACAAGCTAGAGCTTTTAACTAAGTATTTTCCGGAATTAAGCCTACAACAACAGAAATCGTTTGAAAAAGCTATCGAGTTGTATGTCGACTGGAACGCCAAAATCAACCTCATCAGTCGTAATGATATGGACAATCTGGTAGAACGACATTTCTTACACTCTTTATCTATTGCTAAAGTGATAAAGTTTAGACCTAAAACGCGAATTATGGATGTAGGTACAGGAGGCGGTTTTCCCGGAATCCCTTTGGCTATTTTGTTTCCGAAAGTTGAATTTTATTTAATTGATACTATAGGAAAGAAGGTAAAGGTAGTTCAGGATATTATTGATCAATTGGGATTGAAAAATGTTGTGGCAGAGCAAAAACGCGCTGAAAATGTAAAAAATAAACAATTCGATTTTATTGTCAGCAGAGCTGTGACTCGTTTGCCTGATTTTATAGTCTGGGTGCATAATAATATTTCGAAACGACAAAAGAACACCCTTAAAAATGGAATACTGTATTTAAAAGGCGGAGATGTTCTGGAAGAAATAGCATATACAAGCAAGAGATATCAGATTTTTGAAATTTCGAAGATTTTTGAAGAGGAATTTTTTGAAACAAAGAAGCTTATTCACCTGTATTGAAAAGGAGCCTAGGTTTGTAAAAAGAGCTTAAATAGTTGCTCATCTTCAATTTACAGAAATCCATCCCTTCCATAAAAAATCCTTACATTAGCAGCCTAAAATTCACTAAAAAAATAAAATATGACAGAAGTTGTAAAAACGTTGAGAGACAATAAAGCCGCTCGTTGGGGTGCTTTAGCAGTCGTCTCATTTACTATGATGACAGGTTATTACATCAACTATGTAATCTCACCATTAAAACCACTTTTAGAAGAAGCATTTGGCTGGACTAGTGTTGACTTTGGTCTGTGGAATAGTGCTTATGGCTGGTTTAATGTATTCTTCTTGATGTTAATTTTTGGAGGAATTATCTTAGATAAAATTGGTGTAAGATTTACTGGTTTAGGAGCTGCTGCTACTATGATTGTAGGTACAATTTTACAATATGCTGCCATAGATGGCTTAGTGCCAATGAATGAAATATATTTTGTTGGAAGCTTTTTAGAAATGAAATCTCAAATTTTTTACGGTGCACTTGGATTTGGAATATTTGGTGTAGGTGTTGAAGTTGCTGGTATTACGGTCTCTAAGATAATTGTGAAATGGTTTAAAGGCAAGGAGCTAGCTCTAGCAATGGGTTTAGAAATGGCCACTGCTCGTATGGGTACGGCTTTAGCTTTAGCACTCCCTTATCCTATGGCAACCGCATGGTTTGGAACAAAAGCCATACCTGCTCTTTCAGCTCCTGTAATGCTTGGACTTGGTCTTTTAGTTGCAGGTTTTGTTGCTTTTATCTGGTATACCTTTATGGATAAGAAATTAGAAGCTTCAGAAGGTGTTAAAGACGAAATGAGTGAAGAAGATGAGTTTAAAATCAGTGATATCTTGAATATTTTAACTAATAAAGGGTTCTGGCTGATTGCATTCTTATGTGTTTTATTTTATTCTGGAGTTTTTCCATTTCTTTATTATGCAACAGACTTAATGATAAATAAATATGGTGTTGACCCAGAGTTTGCAGGAACAATCCCTGGTTTATTGCCTTTCGGTACTATCTTATTAACACCCTTGTTTGGTAGTATATACGATAGAAAAGGTAAAGGAGCAACCATTATGCTTATTGGATCTGTTATGTTGTTAATTGCTCATACTATTTTTGCAATACCATTTATCGATCATTATTTTGTTGCTATCGCGCTTATTCTGTTCCTCGGTGTTACATTCTCTTTGGTTCCTTCAGCTATGTGGCCATCAGTTCCAAAAATTATTCCTGAAAGACAATTAGGAACAGCTTATGCGCTTATTTTTTGGGTTCAGAACTGGGGACTAATGGGAGTGCCACTATTGATTGGTTGGGCATTAGATTATTCTAACCCTGAAGTATTAGCTGCCAAAGCTGCTAAAGCTGCCGGCGATGCAAGTGTTATTATTCCAGTTTATGATTATACACTACCTATGCAGATTTTTGCTGCTACGGGATTTTTAGCCATTATTGTCGCTCTTATGCTTAAAGCAGAAGACAAAAAGAAAGGCTACGGATTAGAAATGCCTAATATGGTAAAATAATTTATAAAAGAAGAATGAAAAGTCGACTTAGAAATAGGTCGGCTTTTTTTAT
>CAYPOW010000317.1:2693-3802 GCA_964412145.1 uncultured Draconibacterium sp. | reverse complement strand
ATATGAATGCTCCGGAAATCCCAGGCAATATCATCGCACAAATAGCCACAATGCCAGAAGTGAGAATGATCGGCAACGAATGCTCAATTCTTAAGCTAGTCACTCCTATAAGCAAAAAAGACCCAAGGAACCCAAGAATTAAAAACATCATATTTTTACCCGATAAGCTCCCTGCCATTTTATATAACAATACGCCTGAAGAGAGAATTAAGCCTGCGAAAAAAGCATAGGTAACAGCGGGGAAATTTATTAATAAGAAATGCATCACGTTAGACATAAGAAAAAGCGCACACCCAATACCTGCGAACAAGGGAATAAACAGCTTAAAATCTATACTTCTAATGTTTTCCTTCATCTCCTCAAAATCACCTTTTAAAAAATATAGAATAAATTTAAAATTAACTTTACTTATAGACTGGAGCAATCTCTCATAAATGCCTGTAATCAGAGCGATTGTTCCTCCAGAAATACCAGGTATTATATCCGCTACCCCCATGCATAACCCTTTTAGAAAAATGACCAACGCCTCCTTTGACTTTTTCCAATCCTTATTGCTGATTTTATGCATTTTTGTATCCTTCAACTAAATTTAAATTAACCTCAACAACTTTTTCTATAAAATCCTTTGTTTTTTTATCAGCACGCCCTAGCTCTCTTACGTCATCCTCACAAGTAATTAGACGCCGAGATTCAACCATTCTTTCAGGGATAATATCAACTCCTTCGACAACCACTAAATGTTTTATACAAACACCTTCGCCAATCTCTGATCTGAAAATAACCGAGCCAAAACCAATAAAACAATTCTTATTAATTATACAAGGTCCATGAATTATATAGGCCTATATTATGCAAACTTCGCTTTTCTACAAGTGATAATCTCCGACGGCCTCAGGCTGATATAAAATTTCCTCGATCTTTAACCTTGCTAAGCCTACAGGAACTTTCCATTCAATAATATCTTCAACTTTATACCCAATCACTGCGGTACCGATTGGCGCCAAGACTGAAATTTTGTCCTGGCTGGAATCAACGTCATCAGGAAAAACCAACTGAAAAATCATCTCTTCCTTAGTATTCAAATTTTTAATTCTAATTTTTGAATTCAT
>CAYPOW010000317.1:277-2683 GCA_964412145.1 uncultured Draconibacterium sp. | reverse complement strand
CTTACTTCAAAACTTAGAATAAAAAATTTGACGCCCTGGTAACAACATTCTTAGGAATAGTCTTTGACTCTACCACTTTACCCCGATTTAACTCTTCTTCTAAGTCTCTTAAGTATACCTCGTCTTCTTTGCCAAAATTCCTAGCAACTTTAATTAGTTCACTAAGCCGCTTTGCATCTGAATCAGTAATATAAATTTGTTTTTTGCCCATGATCATCCCCCTCTCTTATATATAGTTATCCAAACATTATCTTTTATTCACCCTCAAGACCCAAGTTTCTAACCCTAACTCTTTATTTCTTTCTTCAATAATTTCAAATATTTATACAGCTCACCTGCCCATAATACTGAAGATGATAGAAAAATTATAATTAATATTTCTAATAAACCTAAGGACGTAAATTGAAATACACCTTGGAAAAATGGGACATAGAGCACTATAGCCAACAAAACAACAGAAGCTATAAGAGATGCTACTATGAATTTATTGCTTAAAAGGCCTATTTTAAAAATAGATTTCTTGAGTGAGCGCATATTTAAAACATTAAATAATTGAGTAAATGCCATAACCGTAAATGCACCTGTTCTTGCTTTTTCTATTCCGCTTGGCAAGTAGGCATTAAAAATAATTAATGTAAGAGTGACCATAATACCAGCCATAATGAGAATGAAAGGAATGATTTCTTTTGATAAAATATTTTCTTTTGCCTTTCGTGGAGGTTCTTCCAAAGCGTCCTCATGACTTGGTTCTGCGGCTAAGGCAACATCAGTAACGCCATCAGTAACCAAATTGAGCCATAACAGTTGACTCGGCAACAATGGCAATGGTAAGCCAAGAAGCAGTGTAGTTATAATACTTATGCTTTCCGCAACATTCGTAGTAATTAGAAAAGCACTTGCCTGCCTGGTATTTGTAAAAACAGTTCTTCCCTGTTCTATTGCGCTCATAATAGAAGCAAAATTATCATCAGCAAGCACAATGTCGCTTGATTCTCTGGCTACATCCGTGCCGATGATACCCATGGCAACTCCGATATCCGCTTTTTTAAGCGCAGGTGCATCATTAACCCCGTCACCTGTCATAGCAACAATATGGCCTTGTTTCTGTAAAACCCCAACCATTCTTAATTTCATGCCAGGAGTTAACCTGGCAAAAACAGAAACATGCTTTATTATTTCTTCAAATTCTTCTTCTGAAAGTTTTAGTAATTCCTGTTCAGTAAGAACCTCTGGATACGCATTTTTTGTTTTTTCACCAATCATCCCTATCTCTTTAGCGACAGCAACCGCAGTGTCTTTGTGGTCTCCTGTCTTCATAATCACCCTAATACCTGCTTTCTTGGCTTTAGCAATTGCCTCCTTTACCTGGGGCCTAGGAGGATCTATCATGCCGACAATGCCGACCAGAACAAGATCATTCACCAAATCTTCCGAAAGGTCATCTGTGCTGGCAGGAGTTCTTTTGTAGGCTAAGCCAAGAACCCTCATTGCCTTCTTTGCCAAACCTTGTATTCCGTCTAAGATTTCTTGTCTTGATTCTTGCGTTATCTCCTTTTCGCCATTTTCGCCAAGAATAAAAGAAGAATGTGAAAGAACAGCTTCCGGAGCTCCAATAACATAAATTTCTTTCTTATTGCTTTCTTCCACAAGCACTGAAAGCGATGCTCTATATTTCAAGTCTGAATTAAAAGGCAAGTCATCTATTCTTTTTTCTTTTCCGAGCAACTCGTCTTTTTTTATCCCAGCTTTCTCTGCAAGAACAACTAAAGCAGCTTCTGTGGGGTCACCAATAATTTTATATTTTTCATCCTCTTTTTTTTCTATCCGTGCATTATTACAAATACAGGCGATATGTAGAAGTTTTGATAAACGAGGATTTTCTAACGGAGTAATACTGTTATCTTTTTGAGAAAAATCCCCTGAAGGCCTCCAGCCTTCTCCTGAAACAGAAATTTCATCAACGCCTGGCAAAAGTATCTTCTCAACATTCATGGTATTCTGAGTTAATGTACCTGTCTTGTCGGTTGCTATGACTGTTGCTACACCAAGAGTTTCGGTTGCCGATAATGTTCTAATAATAGCATTTCTTTTTGCCATTCTGTGGGCGCCAATAGCAAGTACTATTACGAGTACCGCGGGCAACCCTTCCGGAATTCCGGCAACAAGCGAAGCTATTGTAAAAATAAAAATTTCAGAAAGAGCAAACCCTCTCATAAAAAATCCAACCAAAAATACTATAAATGCACAGACAATCGCAATGAAACCCATTTGTTTTGCCAGAACACCTGTCTTCTTTTCAAAATGACCCTTGACCTTTTTTATGTTTTCTATACTGGAAGCTACTTTGCCAATGGCTGTTTTAATACCAGTAAATACCACAACAGCCTTCGCTTGTCCTCCGGCAAC
>CAYPOW010000317.1:0-267 GCA_964412145.1 uncultured Draconibacterium sp. | reverse complement strand
TTTTACGATCAGCCAAACTTGTTTTTTCAGGAAAGGGCTTAACATCTTTGTCAATAGGAAGTGATTCGCCTGTTAAGGAAGCCTCCACTGTTCTGGTGTTTTTCACTTCCAGAAGCCTTGCATCAGCAGGAATTCTGTCGCCCTCTTCTAAAAAAATAATATCTCCGGGCACTAATTCTTTCGCATGTATTTGCATTAACTTTCCTTCTCGAAAAACCTTTGCATGAGGCACGATCATCCTTTTTAAGGCCTGAATGGATTTCTCTG
>CAYPOW010000316.1:0-3809 GCA_964412145.1 uncultured Draconibacterium sp. | reverse complement strand
CAGTGCTTTGTTTCTATATTTGCAGGAGAACGTTGAATAAAACGCTATATGTTATAAACAAGCCTTTGATACAACTGAGAATTCAAAATCTAGCAATAAAAGATAAAATACGAAAAAAGTAAGGAGTAATAAATCTGAAGACAATATTTAATATAAATAAGATATATTTCAATTTTCATCAATAATAAATTAAAACTCTGAACTATGAAAACAAACTATTTCACAAAAGTTGAGAATAAATATGTTTTCAACCTATCATTAATTTTTTGGCATGTATTTATTGCATTGTCAACTTTAACAATTGCAATCAGCCTCGTACTGTTTTTATGGAGTGCGATTCCAGCCGTCCATAAAAAAGTAACAAAACAGCCTTATCCACAAAAAAAGGAATACCCTGCACCTGTAAAGATTGCTTTGAGTGATTTAAATCTTGAAGAAATCAAAAAAGAGGAAGTACCTGCTATTAAACAAGAAGAATATACCAAACCTGAACCACCACCTGAAAAACTACCTGTGGAAGATTTGACGGCTAAGTATGAGTTTGAAAAATATATGGATACGCTTAAAGCATTAATTCCACCATCAAAATATTCATGGAAAGGATCGGGTTATTGGACTTACCCCCAAGGAGAACGTTATTGGAAAGTTTACCAAAAAGAAATATACAGGCGATGGATCATTACAGAATCAGGAATAGAAGATAAATTAAACACTTCTTTTAATAAATCAAATACAAAAAAATATCCTGAAAAAAAAATGCTCCTTAACGGTTACATAAGTATTGTTAAAATTTTACCAGAAGACAAACGTCTATTTGCCCTTCAATTTCTAATGGAGAATGTTGCAACAAACCTAACCCAAAATGTAAATACATATCAATCTTTAACCAATGTAGTTAATGAATTAAAGAATGCAGAAAATATCACATATATCAATCTGCTTTCAAATTTTGGAGCACGCAATCCAAACGACGGTGTTCCTCTGATAGAATACATTGCAAGCATTATTATTAATTTCGATATTACTCAAAGTTCAAATCTCATCAAATATTTCATTAATGCTTATATTCATTTTTTTGATCAAAATCTTACAAAACAGGAAGAAGCTACCAATTTGTATCTTCCTCTAGTTTCTCAGATAAAAGTTGAACAACAGGCAAAAGCTATTTTTCAATATTATCGATTATTTCTCCAAAAAAATTCCCAACGAGAAAAGCAAATAGATCAGATTGAATATGAACATAGCAGAGAAATCTCTAAGATTGAAAGTAAATTCTTAGCAGATCAGAGAGATTCTCAAGATGTTTTTGATGCTAAAAAAGAAGTTAAAGAAAAGTTAAATGATTTTTCATTAGTTGGTATTGGTGGTGGAATACTACTAATTGTATTCATTGCAACATTTTTAGCTTTTCTCTCCATTCAAAGAAGTGTTAGGAAAATGGAAGAGAAAATGGATAAATAATTTAGTAATTAGCTGAGTAATCAAAGACTAATTCTTGGCACTTATTGTATTATGAATTAGTTTTTGATTACTACAATTTGTATAAATAATTACAAAAATATTAAGACGATGAAAGCAATAAATTTGATAATAGGTTCATTCCTATTAATTTCTACCTGTTTTGCTCAACAAGATTTGCTTCCGGCATTTCCAAGGGAGATAAGCTATCAAGGAGAAAGAGCTTTTTTAAATGGTTCACCTTTTACTGGAATTTTAGTATCCGAAAATACTTTTATAAAATGGGGAGAATTCAGGAATGGTTATAAAAATGGGATATTTACAGAATTTTATACCAATGGTAATAAAAAATCAGAAGGACACTTCGTGAATGGTATAAAAAAAGGTCTTCATTCTGAATGGTATGAAAATGGAAAGAAAAATAAGGAGCAAAACTATGTGCAAGGCAATTTGGATGGGAAATCTATAGAATGGTATTCTAATGGTCAAATTAAAGTAGAATATTTATTTTTATCAGGGGGAATTAAAACCGGTTATTATACAAGTTACTTTGAAAATGGGCAAAAACATAAGCAGGAATATTATATTGGAGGCATATTAAAAAGCGAAGGAACATATGAAGGTGATTATTTATTTAAGAAATCAGTTGAATACTATCCAGAAGGACAGAAAAAAGTAGAAGGCTTCACAAAAAATGGTTTAAGAGATGGGATATGGACTGAGTGGTTTAATACAGGTGAAAAGAAAAAGGAGCTAAAATATGTTAATGGAACTATTACTTCGGTGATATACGAAAATACTAGTTTAGTTACCGATATTGATGATAATGTTTACCATACCGTAACAATCGGTAAACAGGTATGGATGGTAGAAAATTTAAAAACTACAAAATACAGTGACGGAACAAGCATTACAAATATAACCAACAATGCAGCATGGGTTAATTTAACCACAGGTGCATACTGCGATTACGACAATGCTCCATCTAATTCTGCCACTTATGGCAGACTGTATAACTGGTATGCAGCCACCGATGCTCGTAATATATGCCCCACAGGATGGCATATACCAAGTGAGACAGAGTGGGCAACATTAATCACATATCTAGGTGGCGACAGTATTGCAGGGGGCAAACTAAATGATACCGGCACAATTCATTGGAAAAGCCCAAACATATGGGCAACAAACGAAACCGGCTTTACAGCCCTTCCTGGTGGCTTCCGTTTTACTTATCATGGGACTGAAACGTCCAACTATCAAGGAACGTTCAACTTCGTTGGGGACTGTGGTAACTGGTGGAGTTCAACCGAATGGAGTTCTTACGGCGAGAATAGTCCTAGTTCCGCCTTGATCCGCATGACATTCTACAATTACAGCAAAGTTGCCAGAGGCGCTCGCGAAAAGACTTATGGGATTTCGATCCGTTGCATGAAGGATTAATAAAACAGTACATTTCTATAATTCAGATTTCACATAAATCTGTACTAAAAAAGTGTTAGGTAAAAATAAATAATGACTAAAAAAACAATATCATGGAATGGAATGTATTGAACTAACATAATAAATAAAGGCCAGTTGGAGGCTCATAGTGCATGGCGCTGAGACAGGTAAAAAAATCTTAGGGTTTTGTAGCACATTGGCAAAACGCACAACCTTGGCGCAACCAAATTTTGCCAAAAAGCTGCAGAATAGAAAGCGCATAAGCATAACAAAGCCTATTTGCATTAGCGGTCCGTCGGCTGATGGATTGGGAGCTTGGCTCCTCAACGATTCCACTTCGGTCTTGCCGTCAAAAGAGAAGATAGATGAAGTATGGAGGCCTATATGCGTTGTACGCTCTTCAACTAACTATAAAATTGATGAAGATTATGTTGCTGTAATATCATATGAATGTGCTGTTTATGTTTTCAAGGGCTTCTTTACTATAACTTCTAAAGAGGGACATACGACTGATCCAACCCCGATGAGCGGATCATATGTTTATGTGTTGAGAAATGATGAATGGAAAATACTGCATACGCATCAATCCTGGAAAAATGATTAGAACTTCAAATAATAATTTGAAATAGTACTCTGTAGAGTTCTTTCAGATGACCACAGGGAGAAAGAACCTATTTTAATTTGTTGCCATAATTAGATAAAAACCAGTTCAAAACGGCAACTAACATCGGCTCAAAGCCTATTAAAACGGACTTTTGCCGTATTCGTTACCACCAATGCTTTTAAAAATTAAATTATTGTGTAGCAATTCAGAAAATTAAGCGTCATTAAAACATATGGAATAAATATTAAAAGTATGAAAAAAATAATTTTTTTGGGACTAATACTTTCTTTTCAAGGTCTGTCATTTA
>CAYPOW010000315.1:0-3812 GCA_964412145.1 uncultured Draconibacterium sp. | reverse complement strand
AATTAAAGAAACTGTTTATGAAAACGAATGAGATTATATTACTAGAAAACCTGCATAAAAATTATGAGGTCGGTGAGGAAACTGTAAAGGCATTGAGAGGTGTGGATTTATCTATTTCAAAGGGTGAATTTGTAGCCATAATGGGCACAAGTGGTTCTGGCAAATCAACTCTGCTTAACATACTCGGGTGCCTCGATTTGCCTACCTCAGGCGACTATTTTCTGGATGGAGAAAATGTGAAATCCTTAAATAGAAATCAACTGGCAGATATTCGTAATCAGAAACTGGGATTTGTATTTCAATCCTATAATCTTTTACCACGGACATCTGCGCTCGAGAATGTAGAATTACCTCTATTGTACAACCCTTTAGTAAGCAATGCCGAACGAAAAGAAAAGGCAGAACAAGCATTAATTGCCGTTGGCTTAAAAGACAGAATGAAGCATTTATCCAATCAAATGTCGGGCGGACAGCAGCAACGAGTTGCTATAGCCCGCTCCATGGTAAATAGTCCGGTGGTAATTTTTGCCGATGAAGCAACAGGAAACCTCGATACACGGACTTCGTTTGAAATTATGGCCCTTTTTCAGGAATTAAACGATAAGGGGATGACCATTTGTTTTGTAACTCATGAACCCGATATTGCTGCATTTACTAAGCGCAATGTAGTTTTTCGCGATGGTTATCTTATTAAAGACGACATGATAAAAGACAGACAAAATGCAGTGAATGCTCTTAAGCAATTAAAAGATGAAACTTATGCATTTGACAATTAGTTTTTACAGTAAAAAAATAAAAATATGAAACTGATTAATTTATTTAGGATAGCCATAACCGCCATTATACGGAATAAAATGCGTTCGTTTTTAACCATGCTCGGTATTGTAATAGGTGTAGCTGCCGTCATTGCCATGTTAGCCATTGGGCAGGGCTCAAATGCTAGTATTCGAGAAACAATTTCATCCATGGGAACCAACTTGATAAATGTTATGCCAGCAAGCCTAAGCCGAGGCGGGGTAAGCCAGGGGCGTGAAATGTCGCAAACACTGGAGATAGCGGATCTGGAATACTTGAGAAATAACTGCTCCCTGATTACAGCCATATCGCCCGAAATAAGAAGCAGCGGCCAAATTGTTTATGGTTCAAACAACTGGCCAACTACAATATATAGCGGTAACGAAGATTATGCTTTCATTAAAAAATATGAGGTGGAGAGTGGCCGTATATTTACTGCGCAAGAAATTAACAGCGCCTCAAAAGTATGTTTGATAGGCAAAACGGTTATAGAGAATGTTTTTGGTGATGATATAGACCCAATTGGGCAAACGATCCGATTTAATAAAATTCCTTTTAAAGTTATTGGTACCCTAACAGAAAAAGGTGACAATACTTTTGGTCAAGACCAGGACGATATGGTTCTGGCACCTTATACCACGGTAATGAAAAGGATTGTTCGTCAAACATATTTACGTGCCATTGTTATATCTGCCAAATCGGAAGATCAAATTACAGAAACAAGTGCAGAAATAACCAAGCTATTGCGCATATCTCATAAATTAAAAGATAGCGAAGACGATGATTTTGAAATTAGAACACAAGAAGAACTGATTAGCAATTTTGGATCGATATCGGAGATGATGTTGGTGTTATTAGGTTCTATTGCAGCAATATCTTTGGTTGTAGGTGGTATTGGGATTATGAATATTATGTATGTTTCGGTTACCGAACGCACACGTGAAATAGGATTAAGGATGGCTATTGGTGGCAAGGGTAAAGATATTTTGAAGCAGTTCCTTTTAGAAGCTACGCTCTTGAGTGTTTTGGGTGGTGTTATTGGTGTTGGATTAGGGGTTGTCGCATCGAGCATTGTAGAAAATGTAATGGGATGGCCGGTGTTAATTACTACCGATTCTATTGTGTTATCTTTTTTGTTTTGCACATTTATTGGCGTGTTTTTTGGATGGTATCCAGCTCGTAAAGCGGCAGGTTTGGAACCAATTGAAGCCTTAAGACACGAATAGTGAAATTGTTTAAGTGCATTGTATCTATCAATCTTTAAAAACATTAATTTTACGATATGGAAATTTCTAAAAACAGAATAGAAAAATGGTTACCACATATTGTTGGCTTATTGCTTTTTTCCATTCTCCCTCTTTTTGTGTTTGATAGAAATAACGACCGAGCTATTTTTTGGATATATAGCTATTTCTATCAATTAATTTTCATGATTATAGCGTTCTATGTTAACTATTTAGTCATTGTACCTCGTTTTTTCTTTTCAAAGAGAAAAATATATTTCCTTGGAGTCTTATTGCTGTTTGCAGTCTTATTGCTGATTGCCTCACAATATATATATGATTTATTGCAATTAGACAGTTTAAAACCTGAAAACATTATTGGAGGAAGATATGCACCCGAGAAAAAGACTTTTGGCTTGCATCCCAAACTTGTCGACAACTTTTTTTTAATGTTGCTTGTGCTTGGATTTAGTAGCGGAATGGCAATAATTCAACAATTGAGAAAAAATGAAACAAAACAAAAAGAGTTAGAAAAAGTCCGTGTTGATTCTGAGTTAGCATTCCTTAAAAATCAAATCAGCCCTCATTTTTTCTTTAACGCCTTAAACAATATCTACGCCCTTATTGCTCTCGACAGCTCCAAAGCCCAAAAGTCAGTAGAGAAACTATCGGGATTAATGAGGTACCTAATTTATGACTCGGATATAAAAACAGTCGAGCTAAAAAAGGAATTTGATTTTATACAAAACTACATTGAGCTCATGCAGCAAAGGCTAACCTCAAAAATAAAATTGAATATCAACATAGATCGTAATTTGCCCAATGCCAAAATACCTCCCTTGTTATTTATTCCTTTTATTGAAAACGCTTTTAAGCACGGTATAAGCTATCGCGAAAACTCATTTATTTCAATCTCCCTTAAAGCTAAGGATGATAAAATTATTTTTGAATGCGCAAACAGTATTCCTGAAAACAAAAAGGAATCTACCAACATAAAAGGCGGAATAGGTATCGTAAATATAAAAAAGCGCTTAGAATTAATTTATGGTAATCGGGCAGAGTTGAAAATAGATAAGGATAGCAGTCAGTACGTAATTCATTTAACGATTCCATTAGATGCAGAAATATGAATAGAATTACTTGCATAGCCATTGATGATGAACCTTTAGCTTTAGGTTTGATAGTGTCTTATATCAAAAAAACACCTTTTCTTGAATCCAAAGGTGAGTTCGATAATCCGATCGATGCCATGGAGTTTTTGCAGGAAAATCCCGTACAACTTATCTTTTTAGATATTCAAATGCCAGATCTAACAGGTGTTGAATTTGCCCAATCACTGAGCGAAGATTGCAAAGTAATTTTTACGACTGCATACGATAAATATGCCGTTGAAGGGTTTCGGCTCCATGCGATTGATTATCTTTTAAAACCGATTAGTTATACCGTTTTTATAGAGTCGGCCATACGTGCCAAAAAACATTTCGAATTGGTCGATTCGGCAGTAGACTCAAACGAAACAACTATAAATTCCGACGAAGACTACCTGTTTATTAAAGCCGATTACCAGATACGCCGAATAGAGTATGCTGATATCCTGTATTTTGAGGGTCTAAAAGACTATGTAAAACTTTTCATTGAAAGCTCATCAAAACCAATTGTTTTTCATGCAACTATGAAATCTTTGGAAGAAAAATTACCAAAAGAAAGGTTTATGCGAATTCATCGTTCTTATATTGTAAGCCTCGATAAAATCAAGACCATAGAGCGCGACCGTATTCTTTTTGGGAAAGAACG
>CAYPOW010000314.1:2428-3848 GCA_964412145.1 uncultured Draconibacterium sp. | reverse complement strand
TTAATCTAGACTTATAACAAATGTTGTTATTCGAATAACATTTTGAAATATTTCAACTATTTTTTATGAAAGATTGATACCTTTGTACCACAATTTTAATAAACATTTACCTAGTACTATTTTAAGTTTAAAGATATGATAACCAATAATTTTGAAACTAGACATATAGGTCCTGGAACTGAAGAAATGGCTTTAATGTTGAAAAAAGTGAAAGCTGATTCTTTGGATCAATTGATTGATCAGACTCTACCCGAAGGATTACGTTTAGAGAACCCGCTTAATATACCGGAAGGAATGAATGAGTATGAATACATTCAGCACCTCAAAGAAATTGGAGCGAAGAATAAATTGTACAAAACCTATATTGGTATGGGATATTACAATGCCATTATGCCGGCTGTAATTCAGCGTAATATGCTCGAAAATCCGGGGTGGTATACTGCCTACACGCCATACCAGGCTGAAATCTCACAAGGTCGCTTGGAGGCTTTGTTGAATTTTCAAACTATGGTTTCAGAATTATCGGCTATGCCACTTTCCAATTGTTCTTTACTCGATGAGGGTACTTCTGCAGCTGAAGCTATGATTATGTCATACAATGCACGTCCTCGTCAAATGATTAAAGAGAATGTGAAAAAATATTTTGCGGACAATGAGCTTTTTCCTCAAACAAAAGCTGTTCTCGAAGGTCGGGCAAAACCACTTGGTATTGAATTGATATTTGGCGATTTTCAATCTTTTGAATATACAAATGACTTTTTCGGCGCCCTTGTGCAATATCCAAATAATAAAGGCGAGGTTAAGGATTATCAAAAATTCGCTGAAAATATTCACACTCAAAACGGTGTTTTAACTGTTGCGGCCGATTTAATGAGTTTGATTTTGCTTACGCCTCCTGGCGAATGGGGCGCTGATGCTGTTGTAGGTTCAACTCAACGATTTGGCATTCCAATGGGTTATGGTGGTCCTCATGCAGGTTTCTTAGCTGCTACAGATAAATATAAACGAAATATGCCAGGCAGGATAATTGGTATCTCAAAAGATGCTCAAGGAAAACCTGCTTTGCGTATGGCTTTGCAAACACGCGAACAGCATATCAAACGTGAGAAAGCAACTTCAAACATCTGTACAGCCCAAGCTCTGTTAGCTTCTATGGCAGCTATGTATGCCGTTTATCATGGCCCTGCAGGATTAAAAGCTATTGCAGTTGATATTCATCAAAATGCAGTGGCTTTGGAAAGCGGACTGGCAAGTCTGGGATATAGACAAAGCAATGAAGTGTATTTCGATACTTTGAATATTGAAGTCACCGAAAATATAAATGCGATACGCGAATTGGCTGAAGAGCGTGAAATTAATTTTCGCTATTTTGATAAGGCCATTGGAATTAGTATTGATGAAACAACAAGTCTGGATGATT
>CAYPOW010000314.1:0-2328 GCA_964412145.1 uncultured Draconibacterium sp. | reverse complement strand
TATTTTGATAAGGCCATTGGAATTAGTATTGATGAAACAACAAGTCTGGATGATTTAAACGACATTCTTGAGGTTTTTGCTTTTGTTATTAACGAGAACGAATCAATAGCAATGGACAATGAAGTTGCGGAGAGCATTATTCCTGATGGATTTAAGCGTAAGTCTGCTTATCTTGAACATCCTGTATTCAATAGCTATCATTCTGAAACAGAAATGATGCGTTATATTAAGAAATTGGAAATAAAAGATTTATCTTTAAATCGATCTATGATTCCTTTGGGTTCCTGCACGATGAAATTGAATCCAGCAGTCAGTTTATTCTCATTAAGCTGGCCGGAATTTGGTGCCATTCACCCTTTTGTTCCTGTCGATCAGGTGCAAGGTTATCAGGAACTTATATCAAATTTAGAAAACGATTTATGTGAAATTACAGGCTTTGCGGCCATGTCGTTTCAGCCCAATTCAGGTGCTAGTGGCGAATATGCCGGATTGATGGTTATTCGTGCCTATCACCAAAGTAGAGGGGATTTCAATCGTACAGTTTGTTTAATTCCATCTTCTGCACATGGAACCAATCCAGCGAGCTCTGTAATGGCTGGGTTTGATGTTGTGGTTGTAAAGGCTACCGAAAAGGGCGAGATTGATATGGATGATCTAAAAGCAAAAGCTGAAGCCAATAAGGAAAAATTAGGGGCTTTAATGATCACTTATCCTTCAACACACGGCGTTTTTGAAGCATCTGTTTTGGAAATCATGGATATTATTCATGATTTTGGTGGTCAGGTTTATATGGATGGAGCTAATATGAATGCGCAAGTAGGTCTTACAAATCCTGGATATATTGGAGCTGATGTTTGTCACCTTAATTTACATAAAACTTTTGCGATTCCTCACGGTGGAGGTGGCCCTGGAGTTGGACCTATTGGTGTTGCTGAACATTTAGTTCAATTTTTACCAGGAAGTCCGGTTGTAAAAGCTGGTGGGGAAAACGCTATTTTAGCAGTCTCTTCTGCCGCTTTTGGAAGTCCGAGTGTTTTGCCAATTTCCTATGCTTATATTAAACTTTTAGGAAGTGAAGGACTTACAAACGCAACTAAAATGGCTATTCTCAACGCCAATTATTTAAAAGATTCGCTTAAAGAGGATTTTCCTATTTTGTATACTGGCGATAAAGGTCGTGTTGCTCACGAGCTGATTTTGGATTGCAATAAATTTGCTCAATCAGCTGGTTTACAGGTGATTGATATAGCAAAACGACTAATGGATTATGGTTTTCATGCGCCTACGGTAGCATTCCCTGTTCACGGAACACTGATGGTGGAGCCTACCGAAAGTGAACCTTTGTCTGAACTGAATCGTTTTATAGATGCGATGCATTCAATACGTGAAGAAATAAGTGCCATTGAAAATGGAGAAGCAGATAAAATCAATAATCTAATTAAAAATGCGCCTCATACAGCCGAGTTAATTGCTACAGAGGAATGGAATTATCCTTATTCTCGTAAGGCAGCTTCTTTCCCAAGACCTTGGTCTGCCGACGATAAGTATTGGCCTCCAGTTGGAAAAGTAGATGATGCCTACGGCGACCGGAATTTATTCTGTACGTGTGCTCCAGTTGAAAGTTATGAAGAAAAAATTCCGACTGATAATTTGAATTAAGTCTTAAATTTTCTTCAATAAACACTCACACTATCCTAAAAAACCGATTTTCGAATCGGTTTTTTTGTTTTTAGTGAACAAACTCTGTTAAAGCACTTCATCATTATTTGTGGCAATTTTTACGTTTTGATGAAATTGGATTTTTTGTATTTATTTCGTAAATTTGAGTAAAAATTTAATCAATAAAATATATCAATCATCATATTTCATCGAACTGCTTTTTTCTTTTATTATTATGCAATTAATGAAAACAAAATATAAGAAACAGATTCCAAGAATATTTTTAAATATCGATAGACATGAAATTACAACAGCGTTTTATAAATAATTCAATAAGAAGATCGTTTTTAGTTTTAACATTGATTTTTTCAGTCTCGCTCTATGCGCAAGATTTACCTAAGACATTTAGTAGCAGCGAATTAAATATTAAAATATCTGAAGGAATCATATATGGAACTTTACTTGAACCTGAAAATCCCGCTCCTTATCCAGTAGCAATAATTATTGCCGGTTCCGGACCAACCGATCGAAATGGAAATCAAGCCCATATTCAAAATAATAGTTTGCTTTTCCTTGCTGAGAGTCTTTGTCGGAAGGGAATAGCTACTTTAAGGTACGATAAACGCCTAGTTGCTCAGAGTAAAATGGATATCAAGGAAAGTGATCTTC
>CAYPOW010000313.1:0-3859 GCA_964412145.1 uncultured Draconibacterium sp. | reverse complement strand
TGAAATATTTCAAAATGTTATTCGAATAACAACATTTGTTATAAGTCTAGATTAAGTATTTTACTTGTTGTATTTCAACTCTTTCTGGTAATTTAATCGATGAACAAACAATTTTCATTTTAAATCAACAAAGGGCAACTTGAAAAAAGTTGCCCTTTGAAATAATATTTTAAAAACGATTAGTTTCTAATCCGCATTTTATAGAATGATCTGTAAACAAAATAAAGAGCTACTGCTAAGAAAGCTAATCCTAAGTAGTGCGCTATACCGTTCATTGAAGGAGATATTGCAATTTCCATAGCCAACAAACCAAATAGAGTTGTGAATTTAATAATTGGATTTAGAGCTACTGAAGAAGTATCTTTGAATGGATCACCAACTGTATCACCCACAACCGAAGCTTCGTGTAAAGCAGTTCCTTTTTCCTGCATATCCACTTCAATTACTTTTTTAGCATTGTCCCACGCACCACCTGCATTTGCCATAAATATGGCTTGATACAATCCAAAGAATGCAATAGATATTAAATAACTAATGAATAATGAGACAGGTGCGGCAGAAATTAATTTATCAGCATCGCTTAAACCAGCCATTAAAGTTGTAGGTGCTGAAAGAAATGCAAATGCCAATGCAAAGGAGAATATAGCAATAAAAATATTAAGCATTCCTTTTTGAGCATAAGTTGTACAAATTTTCACAACTGCTCTCGACTTTTCTACATCAGCCTTTTTAGGAGCATCAGGATCGAGATTGATATTGTCTTTGATATAAGCAACTGCACGAGAAGCACCAGTAGTTACTGCTTGAATACTCGCTCCTGAGAACCAATAAATTACAGCTCCACCAAGAAGGAATCCAAAAATTGTATATGGATTAAGTAAGTTTAAAATTTCCTCGGGATGAATTCCTAATGAATGTTCAATTACCAGAATTAAAGCAAAAATCATCGTAGTGGCTCCAACAACTGCTGTTCCAATCAAAACAGGTTTAGCGGTTGCTTTAAAAGTATTACCTGCCCCATCGTTTGCTTCGAGATAATATTTTGATTTTTCAAAATCAGGCGTAAATCCAAAATCTTTTTCAATTTCAGGAACGATAACGTCTCTATCATCTTCTATCAAAGATAATTCGTAAATCGATTGTGCATTATCAGTAACCGGACCATAACTGTCAACAGCAATGGTTACAGGGCCCATACCCAACATACCAAAGGCGACTAAACCAAAGGCAAAGATGGATGGATAAATCATAATATCGCCTAAACCATAATTTGAAGCTTTATAGGCAACAAACATCAAGAAGAAGAAAACCATTCCCTGCCAGAAAGCACTGAAATTACCAGCTACAAGTCCTGAAAGAATATTAAGAGAAGCACCGCCTTCTTTTGACGCCTCCACTACTTCTTTAACGTGAGTTGATTTAGGACTGGTAAATAATTTGGTGAACTCAGGAATAAGAGCCGCACCTAAAGTTCCTGCACTAATAATTACGGAAAGACTAATCCATAAATCATTACCTAAATCGGCAATTAAGATATAACTAGCAAGGAAAGTTACTCCCATAGATAATAGAGAAGTAATCCATACCAATGAAGTTAATGGCTTTTCAAAATCCAACTCATCAACATTGCTATATTTTGCTTTTGTAATCACACCATTAATCCAGAAGGAAACAATGGAAGTAATAATCATTAAGATTCGCATTACAAAAATCCAAACAAGTAATTTAACTTGTAAAGCAGATGCAAGCGCGTCCATAGATTCAGGACTAGTTATAGAAAATGACTGAACATTTAATGTGGTGGCAAGATGCTGAATAAATTCAGGGTTAGTACCCGCTAAAACATTTAAAATAGAACCTGAGATCGCCAATAAAATAAACGAAATCAATGCAACTCCGGTAACACCATAAGTTTCAAAACC
This sequence comes from uncultured Draconibacterium sp., assembly GCA_964412145.1. Classification (GTDB taxonomy): domain Bacteria; phylum Bacteroidota; class Bacteroidia; order Bacteroidales; family UBA12170; genus UBA12170. The sequence goes on along the minus strand of CAYPOW010000313.1, from coordinate 1,937 downwards.
ATCAGCTGTTGGTCCAACTGAATCACCCGCATTATCACCAACGCAGTCAGCAATAGTACCTGGGTTACGAGGATCATCTTCACCTATTTTGAAAATTACTTTCATTAAATCAGATCCAATATCGGCAATTTTAGTAAAAATACCTCCAGCGATACGTAAAGCCGAAGCACCAAGAGATTCACCAATAGCAAAACCGATAAAACTTGCACCAGCATACTCACCAGGAACAAACATCAAAATAACCAGCATTAATAGTAATTCCAATGAAATTAAAACAACACCAATACTCATTCCAGCATTAAGTGGAATATTCAATAATTTAATCGGCTTTCTTTCCAAAGAAGCAAAGGCCATACGAGAGTTGGCTAAAGTATTCATTCGGATACCAAACCAAGCTACAGCATAGGAACCTAAAATTCCAAGAACCATCCAACCAAGAATCATTAAAACACCACCTACACCAAATAAATTTTCTCCGGTTTCAGGGTCTACAGATAAAAAGCCAAAGTAAAAGGCTACTGCAGTTCCAATAAATGCAAACAAAATAAGAATAAATTTTCCTTGCTGAATCAAATAGGTTTTAGATGTTTCGAAGATTACTTGAGCTACATCAAGCATTGATTTGTGAGCTCTTATTTTCTTTACTTGAACAAATTGGTATAAACCAAAAAGCATTCCTGTGACTGTAATTAAAAAGCCCCAATATAAAATACTTTGTTCTTTAATTGCATCGGGAATTACAAGATCAGCTTCGCTGGCCATGGTTAGCACAGGAAGCAATAGCCCAACTAAAATTGCGATAAGTTTTTTCATTTACAATATAGATTTAGTGATTATTTTAAGTTTTCGAAAAGACAAGGATATGTGACACCAAAAAACAGGAGAAATAATTCCGAAAATCCTGTTTATTTTAAAAGGTTTTACTGTGTAAAAACCAACCATTTTTTTTTTAATGTGATGACAAAAATAGAAAAATATTAACTAATTTATTATGCATGCATAAAATATATTCATTTTTTAGATTAAAAATAGCTCTCAGTTCACTTCCAGGAAATAATATATTCATTTTTATAACTGTATATCAGTACATTAAATCGCATAAAATATTTAAATGCATTTTTCAAAAAAATAATTCAATCGATTGAAATAACTTAAAATGACTACTCATAAAATCGACTATTCTACTCTTTTCCATCAAAACACACTTTCTCAAGTCAAAATATTCAGCTGTTTTTTTCTGGAAAATGGAAAATATTCAAACAAAAAAAACGGAAAAAATGAAGTCTTTGTTTTTTCAATTTTATGATGGCATTCTAAATGAAAATAATGTACTTTTGTTATACATTAATCCAAATGCAAAAAATCGAACTAAAAATAGTAGGCTTGTCATATAGCCATTCCCAGAGCAGTGCTTACGCACTCATACTTGGAGAAGTAAATGGGAATAGGCGCTTGCCAATAATTGTCGGTGGGCTTGAAGCTCAGGCAATTGCGATTGAAGTTGAAAAATTAAAGCCTGCCAGACCACTCACCCATGACCTGTTCAAAACTTTTGCTGAAACTTTTGATATTGAAATTCAAGAAGTCATAATTAATAAATTTCATGAAGGTATTTTTTACTCTATATTGGTTTGTAAGAAAAATGACAATATAATTGAGATTGATTCACGTACTTCAGATGCTGTGGCCATTGCTCTGCGTTTTGATAGTCCAATTTTCACTTACGAAAGCATTATGTCGGTAGGCGGAATTATACTCGATCCAGATAATGATCTTACTGAGCAGTTAGAAGAAGCTACAGTTGAGGACAATGAGTTTTTTGGAATGGGAATTCGCGAGCTGGATACTTTATTGCTCAAGGCTATTGAAAAAGAAGATTATGAGCGCGCATCTCTTATTCGAGATGAAATAAAAAAAAAGAAAGAATAAATAATCAG
>CAYPOW010000312.1:0-3861 GCA_964412145.1 uncultured Draconibacterium sp. | reverse complement strand
TCGCGCTTTAGCGCAGGAAACTGATTGCGAACAAAAGAAAGATCGAGTTTGGTTTGTGTTGGCATAAGTGTTTTATTTTTTGTCTAAAAATACGGAAATTTAAGATTTGAACAATCAGTTATTTCGATAAAGCGCAGCGAAGGAGAAATCTCCAGTTCTTAAATGGAGATACCTCATTGCGTTCGGTATGATACATTCAGCTCGCAGAATGACAGGTTTACTATAAATGACAGCTGTTTTATTTATTCACATATTCCAAAACAGCATCACAAATATATTTCAATTGTTCCTCTGTCATTTCAGTATGAATAGGTAAAGAAATCACATGGGTCGCAAGTTTTTCCGCAATTGGGAAAGCGCCATCTTTGTATCGATCATTGCGATAAGCTTTTTGTTGATGCAGAGGAACAGGATAATATACCGCATTTGCAATTCCTTTATCATTCAAATGTTTTTGCAATCCTTTACGATCGACGCCATTCAAAACCAAAGTATATTGATGGAAAACATGATCAGTAAATGCAGATGTAACCGGAGTCGTTATTTTTTCACAAGCGGCAAAAGCTGAATTGTAAAAATTGGCAGCGTAGTTTCGTGCTTTTGCAAAATCGTCTAAATGAGGCAGTTTTATTTTTAAAATTGCTGCCTGAATGGTATCCAATCGCGAATTTATACCTACATAATCGTGGTAATAACGCACTTTCATTCCATGATTTGCCACAGCCCGCATTTGTTCAGCCACTTGATCATCATTTGTAAACATGGCGCCACCATCGCCATAAGCACCCAGGTTTTTTGAAGGAAAAAATGAAGTGCATCCAATATGACCAATTGTTCCGGCTTTCTTAACCGTTCCGTTTTTAAAAGTATAATTTGCGCCAATTGCTTGTGCATTATCCTCAATAACAAATAAATGATACTCCTCGGCAATGGCCATAATCTCTTCCATATTGGCACATTGTCCAAATAAATGCACAGGAATAATGGCTTTTGTTTTTGGTGTAATCGCCTTTCTGATCGCCTCAGGATCAATATTCATGCTATCTTCCAAAACATCAACCAAAATAGGCTTTAATCCTAAAAGGGCAATTACTTCAGCGGTAGCTATGAAAGTAAAAGTTGAAGTAATCACCTCATCGCCAGGTTTTAATCCTAAAGCCATCATCGCTATTTGCAAGGCATCGGTGCCATTTCCACATGGAATGACGTGTTTTGCGCCTAAATATTTTTCCAGATCAGCAGCAAATTCCTTTACTGCAGGACCATTGATATAAGATGAGCTATCCAATACTTTCTGGATTTCAATATCGATTTCAGCTTTTAACCTTTTGTACTGACCTTTCAGGTCGACCATCGGAATATTCATTATGTTAATTTTATGGGTCTTAGATATGTAATTATATGATTCAAGTCGAATTTAATTTTCAAAGATAAGCGTTTTGCCTGAATTTGAAATAACTCAACATCTAGTTTTAGCCCTTGATTGAGGCTGATCAAAAACGAATTCCGTACATTTGTCGAGAAATTTACTACTCATGCGCTTTATCTATACCGTATTTATTTTCTGCTATGCTTTGATTATCAAATTTGCTTCGTTTTTTAACTTAAAAGCAAAGCAATGGGTTGAAGGCAGAAAAGATATTTACAATAAAATAGAAAAGGCACTTGCGAACAATAAAAAGCCACTTATTTGGGTGCATGCTGCTTCTTTGGGCGAATTTGAACAGGGTCGACCTGTCATTGAGGCGCTTAAAGAAAAGCATCCCAATTATGGAATTTTCCTTACTTTTTTTTCTCCTTCAGGCTATGAGGTGCGCAAAAATTATGAACTGGCCGATTTTGTATTTTACCTTCCTTTGGATACTCCTGGAAATGCCAAAAAATTTCTCGAAATAGTTCCAGTTCAATTGGCTGTTTTTATCAAATATGAATATTGGTATAATTATTTAAGAGTCATTCGAAACAATAAAATACCAATTGTTTTTGTGTCTGCCATTTTTAGAAAGAAACAGTCTTTTTTTCAATTTTATGGACAATGGTTCTTAAAACAACTCAAGCAAGTCGATTGGTTTTTTGTGCAAAACGCTGAGTCTTTTTATTTACTCGAGGGCGCTGGAATAGATCAGGTGAGCCTTTCGGGAGATACGCGTTTCGATCGGGTGGCTACAATTGCTTCAAAAGCAGAAGCAAATCAACTGATTGAGAATTTTAAAGGTGATTCGAAACTCTTTCTTGCAGGCAGTTCCTGGCCAGAAGATGAAGCCTTAATTTTTCCTCTTTTGAAAAAATTCCCGGAGTTGAAATTTATTTATGCGCCGCATCAGATTGATAATAAGCATATTGTAGCAATTGAAAAAAGCTGTCAGGGAGCAGCAATCAGATATTCCATCGCAAAAAACGAAAATTACAAAGACAAACAAGTGTTGATCATTGATAATTTTGGATTGTTATCAAGTTTGTATCGCTACGCTGATTTTACACTTATTGGCGGAGGATTTGGAGCTGGCATTCATAATACCTTGGAAGCGGCCACCTTTGGGATGCCTATTTTTATTGGTCCGAATTATGATAAATTTCAGGAAGCCAAAGACTTGATAAATTTAGGAGCCATTCAAATTGTTGAGAATACCAATCAATTGGAAAATAAGATAGTGGAACTTAAAAAGGATGTAAAAAAGTCTGCTCATTTGGGAGATTTAGCTCGTGCTTATGTTCTAAAAAATAAAGGAGCTACCAATCACATCCTTGACCATTTGAAAATAAACTTTTTAGAATTATGAAAGAAATTTGCTGGGGAATTATTGGTTGCGGAAATGTAACGGAAACAAAAAGTGGTCCCGCTTTTCAGCAAATTGAAGGTTCAAAAATTGTGGCGGTTATGCGCAGAGACGCCAAAAAAGCAGCTGATTATGCGAAGCGTCATCATATTACCAAATGGTATTCTGATGCGGACGAATTAATACAGGATTTGGAAGTGAATGCAATATATATTGCAACTCCGCCTGATACTCACGTATTTTATGCTATCAAAGCATTGGAAGCAGGAAAAGTAGTGTATGTTGAAAAACCAATGGCTCTTAATTATGCGGAAGCCTTGAAATTGGTGGAAGCATCTAAAAAGTACGAATTACCTGTTTTTGTAGCCTATTACCGAAGAGCCTTGTCGGTTTTTTTAAAAGTAAAGGAACTCATTGAAAATAAGGCGATTGGTGATGCAAAAGAAATCAATTTAAAATTGCATTTATCAGCTAGAGAGGAAGACTACAATTCATCAAAATTGCCTTGGCGCGTTCTTCCTGAAAAATCGGGTGGCGGTTATTTCTTCGATTTGGCTTCTCATCAACTGGATTGGCTCGATTTTGTTTTTGGAAAAGCCAAATTCATTCACTCAAAGGTTGAAAATAATTGCGGATTATATTCGGTTGAAGATTCTGTTTACGCAAAACTTCAATACCAAAATCAGATACGTTTTAATGGCAGCTGGGAGTTTTGTGTTCCTAAAGAAGAAGAGAAAGATACCTTCGAAATTATTGGAAGCAAAGGAAAATTACTTTTTTCCTCATTTGCCTTCGATCCAATTGTCTTGGAAACAAAGGAAGGAAACCAAACGTTTTATTTTGAAAAACCCACACACGTTCAAAAGCAACTTATTCAGCAAATAGTTGATCAACTACAAGGTAACGGAACTTGTGTGAGTACAGCAGAAACAGCCCTGGCAGCAAGTGAACTGATGGAAGAAATTATTTATGGCAAAAAGACCTAAGTGCTTTTTTGATAGCCCTTATCTAAAATAATTCTAAATAGGCCTTTGAATACCGAAATTATTTTGTAGTTTTGCACAAAATATTTAAATTACAATGC
>CAYPOW010000311.1:1529-3868 GCA_964412145.1 uncultured Draconibacterium sp. | reverse complement strand
AACCCACACAACAGATGAAAGAGTATAAGAAGCAACAAGTGAATTATAAAGTGAATTTATAGCGGAGATATATCCACGGATTTCAATTTAGAATGCCAATGCAATGTTCTCGACGTCACATCGAGTCCAAACACCTAAAAACTGGTGCGTAAAGTGATATGACAATTGAGGCTTATTCATAAATTCATTCGTGCATTATACCATAGGTATTCCTTTGGAAGTGGCTTTTTATTTCGCCACGGATTCACCCACATAGTGATGCCTATGGCAGAATGCACTAAAGAACACAAAATAATATCATTGGATTAATACGTATTTTGTGAAATTTTGTGACTTGGTGATTTTGTGGCATTGAAAAATATTATTACGCTGATTTACAGGCATTACAATATGTTGTCATTGGTAGTAAAATTAACATTTTAAGTAAACAAAGTCCTAATTGGAAAGAAAATCATTAAAAATTAAAAACAAGGTAATTCGTCTTAATTCAGTCCTGGATCGATAGGGAAATTGGCCCAAAGCGCATAATCATTCCCTAAATCTTTCAGTGAATTTGACCACAATTCCTCAGGCTTGGAGATGATTAGTTTCTTAGAATTGGCTTTAGAAACTAGCCAGGAATCGGTTTTTAATTCATCGTCCAATTGCTTAGCCGACCAACCTGTATATCCAACAAAAAAACGTATTGATTTGGGATCGAGTAGCTTACTGTCTAGTAACATTTTTACATCCTCAATACTACCTCCCCAAAATAAATCTTTTCCTATGCGTTGAGAATGCTCTATTAAGTCTCCTTTCGTATGGATATAAAACAAGTTTTTTGTACTTACAGGGCCACCTAAAAAGACTTTCCCATCAAAATGAGGGAAACCTTGTACAATTTCGTTAAATTTTATATTTACAGGTTTATTTAAAATTATGCCAAAGGAACCTTCTTCATTGTGTTCTGCCAATAATACCACCGAACGCGCAAAATAAAAATCGCGTGAACCTGGTTCGGAAATCAATATCTTTCCTCCTGTCAGTGTTATGTTTGTTGGTTTCATTTTTTTAGTTGAAGTTATAAGTTTTATTTGCAAATTTTAAGTTTGCTAGATTTGAAGGCTTCATTTTCAAAAATACATATATCTTTGATACAAAAATTATACCAAGCAATAATCGAATGCCAGGCAGACAAAAAGACTTCTTAAAATTTCGGATACGTCATAAAAAATTAATTTATGAAAATTTTCACTATTCATTTCTAAATGAAGCGATTAACATTCATTTTTCCTTTTTAATGGAAGACAAAAAGGAAGCGGAAACGACCTTCATGCGCTTTGAGCCAAGCATAAGTCTTTCTCTTCGGGCTAATTCCAAAAAAATAAAAGACTTGAATGTCCATGCTTTGGAAAATCTAATTTTCAATATGGGAATGGTTGAACTTATCAGTTATTGGAAAGTAGCCTGTCCAAGCGAAGTCATTATAAAACCATTTCATTTGGACCCGAATCAGATTAATTTTTGGAAAAAACTATATTGGAATGGCCTGGGCGAGTTTTTTTATGTCAATGGAATTGAGACCAGTATATCAGATTTTATGCAAATTAAATCTGAATCCAAAGAAGAATTAAAACCATTTGCTTTTCATGCTACGGAAAAGATTATTGTCCCAATTGGCGGAGGCAAAGATTCGGCGGTAAGTTTGGAACTATTAAAAGATGCTTCATTGGAGTTGTTGCCTTTTATTATCAATCCAAGGGAAGCAAGTTTAAATACTGTAAAACAAGCCGGACTTTCGGATGCAAATCTTCTTTTGGCAAATCGACAAATACATCCAACTCTATTAAAATTAAACGAGCAGGGTTATTTAAATGGTCATACGCCTTTTTCTGCTATGCTGGCTTATAGCAGTTTGCTGCAAGCCTATCTTTCTGATTCAAAATATATTGCACTCTCCAATGAATCGAGTGCCAATGAACCTTCTGTGGCAGGTAGCCATGTCAATCATCAATATTCAAAGTCGTTTGAGTTTGAATCCGATTTCAGAGATTATTATAAAAAATACATTACAAAAGGCATCGAATATTTCAGTTTTCTGCGTCCACTTTCCGAATTACAAATTGCTTGTTTGTTTGCGAAATTAGAGTCACACCATTATAGTTTCAGAAGCTGCAATGTGGGTAGCAAAAAAGATGAATGGTGTTGTAATTGTCCTAAATGCCTTTTTACCTATATTATGCTAGCTCCTTTTTTGCCTGAAAACGAATTAAACAAGATGATAGGCGAAAATTTAATCATCAAACCCTCTTTACAAAATTCGCTTAAAGAGCTGCGTGGTTTGACTAAAGTGAAACCTT
>CAYPOW010000311.1:0-1429 GCA_964412145.1 uncultured Draconibacterium sp. | reverse complement strand
CTATTTGAATGCCATTTCCAAAAACGATTTTGTTATAAAATCGCCCGGAATTAAGCTGCCCGAAAACTGCAAATTGGAGACTGACCTTATCTTTTCTCAGACCGATTTATTTACTCAGGCCTTTCAAAAACAAATAATTGGCATAACGGGTACCAAAGGAAAAAGCACGACTTCCACTTTGCTTTTAAAAATTCTCAGCGATCAAAATAAAAAGGCTATTCTCATTGGAAATATCGGGAAACCAGCATTTGATTATTGGGAAAGAATTGATAATGAGACTTTTATTATTTATGAGCTTTCGGCACATCAATTGGAATATGCGCGCTTTAGTCCATCCTACTCTATTTTGCTTAATTTATTTCCTGAGCATTTGGATTACTTTAAAACCAAGGAAAATTATTTCAAGGCTAAATTAAATATTGCAAAATTTCAGTTGCCTGGTGATTTTTTATTTTTAGGCGATACTTCTATTACCACTTTTGTTGAGGCAAGTATCCAAAAAAAGCCAAGTCCATCGAACTATATATTAAGCGAAGACTATATTTTAAAAGTAGATACATCAGAAGCAATTCTTTGTTTAAATAATTTACTGTATCTGAAAGGCTTACATCAATTAAAAAACTGCATTCCGCTCCTGGATTTAAGTCGCGTGCTGAATCTAAACGAAGCCTTAACTTTAGAAAGCATCAAAAGCTTCCAACCGCTTCCTCATCGAATTGAGTTTATTGGAAAAGTAAAGCAAATAAGTTTTTATAACGATTCCATTTCAACGATTCCAGAAGCCACTATAGAAGCTTTAAAAGCTTTACATAAAGTGGATTATCTTATTTTGGGAGGGCTGGATCGTGGGCTTGATTATCAAAAATTGTATGCTTTTTTAGAGAATTATCCTTTGGACACTCTATTTTTTATCGGCCCTACCGGAAAAAGAATGTTTGATGAATTATCATCCAATATAAAGTTTCGAAAAGTTAATATCGAGAAATTGCAAAATTTCGAAGCACATTTAAAGGCTCTTATTGAAGAAGATAAGGAATCGATTTGTCTTTTATCACCGGCAGCAGCTTCTTATGATGAATTTAAGAATTTTGAGGCCAGAGGCGATTTCTTTCGAAAGCTGGTTGAAAGATTTAAGTGAATTAATAAACTTCCAAATTTCTTTACTTGAATTCTATTAAGCCTTACTTTTTTTGTGTTGCATTTGTGTTTTGGAGCTTCAGTGGCAAAAAACTAGGCCACATAAAACACTAAATCACAAAATTTCACCAAACAATATGATTCTTCAAAGCTTTTATAATTATAGACGATCTCTTAGAAAACAGGAGTTAATCCTCCAAACCACTCTTAAAAGCTTGCAATTTATTTAAAGCTTGCTTTACAGAATATATTTCTGGAAAACGTAAACTCAATTTTTGATTTTTCTCACGCA
>CAYPOW010000310.1:0-3873 GCA_964412145.1 uncultured Draconibacterium sp. | reverse complement strand
CAAAATCAAACTCTTGTACCCACTTATAAAGTATTTCCTGCTGGGTAACAGATAGCGATTCATGTAATTCTAGAGTACGAATAACATAGTTTTTACTTAAGATAACTGTAATGCGATCTGTTTTTTCGGGTATGACAAAATCTATTCCAATGTTCAGTTTTCCATAAAATTCCTCGTCCTCAAAGTTTGGCGTAAGTGCTACAAGCCATCCAACGATGGATTTAGAAAGGTTTTTCATCCAATAGACTTTAAGGTCAATATTTCTACCAGAATTTTCAGCAATTTTATAGGTAGCACGTTTGTCTGCGAATCCTTCAGCTTCCATAAACCATGCTGCGTTTGACCGTATTTTACCTTGGGAATCTGTAAATAATTTCCAGGACTCTTTGGCATCTATGCCAAGCAGACTGATAACACAATTTATTGCTTCTTGAGCTTTTAAGAAGTCTGGATTACTAGCCAGATTTTTTAGGGATAAATTTAGTTCTTCTATTTTTTTAGGTAAGTTAGTCATTTTTCTTTGTAAAGAATAGAACCTGCTTTATATGATCAAGCTCAGGTTTATCTTCTTTTGTTTGAAAAGTATTTTTTGCTATATCGATAATACTATTTAGATTATTTAGATATGGCTTATTTTCACGTTTTGCTCTCATGATGCGTCTAATTAGTTTTGTAATCTTCTGTTTATCAAGCACATTGCTTGTTTGAAAAGCTAGCCTGACTCGCTCTATATCTTCTTCTGCTGAGTGATTTTGATACATAATACGTAAAATCTCAGTTTGTTGGCCAACGGGAGCACCAACCTCGTCTTCTTTTGTATATGTTTCAACATTGCTATGGGTTTTTCCAGCAATTTTAATTTTATCTATAGTAATTTTGTCTTGCGTTCTCTTGTTATCGCTATTTTCTGTTTTTAGCCATTCAAGCGCTTGAAGCTGTGTTGCAGCTTGAAAAGCAGACCCATCTCTTTTCATGGATACGAAAACATGACCTGCTTCGCAGCCTTCTTGATCATGCAAACTATTGATAACTAAAACCTCAGGCTTTAGTGCGCCCTTATGGGAATTTATTGGCATTATTGCCCACTTACCCAGTGGTAACCTATATATTTTATCCTTGTATTCATCTGACGTATCTTTATTATTATGAAAAATTTTAAGATCAGATACGTACTCATCCTCACTTAAAAGCAGATCTGCCTCTTTTTCAGCGCTTTGCATAGCTTCTATTCGCTTCTGTATGCTATCACTATAAATATCTTTCCATGAATCTGTAAATTCTATAGGGTTTTCTTCCTCATCTAATATAGGTGAATCAGTTCCTATGGTGTGACGTATTAGGTTTATTTTACCTTCAAGTCTTTCTATCAAGCGTAAATACTCTTCTAATTGATCCTCGGGACATATATTATAAATATATACGGTTTCAAATTCAGTGCCGATACGATTTATTCTTCCATTTCGCTGGATCATACGCACAGGGTTCCAATGGAGGTCATAATTGATTAGCATTCCACAGTCTTGCAAATTCTGACCTTCTGATAATATATCGGTAGAAAATAAGAAGTCTAATTCTTTTTCATTGCCGTCTAATTGGTATTGTTTTGCTTTCGGTGCAAATCTACCCGCCATGCTTTCTGCATTAGCCCTATTTTTAGAGGAAAGAAATGCTGCATTATCCTTAGAAACGCACTTAGAATATTTTGGTAAAGCTTTTTCAAGATAATTTATCGTGTCTGCATAGAATGAAAACACCAACACCTTTGACCCAGCAGGTTTTCTCTTATGTAAATCATCAAGCAGTTCAGCAAAAGCGCTAATTTTTGAATCATCTTCTGCAAGAATTTGCAGCTGGCTTACAAGCAAATCTATCAATTGCTTTTCTTTCTTTATGTCATTTTTTAAAGCATCAAGTGCGTATTTTTTTGCATCAACAGTATCAAGTTCGCTATCTTCTTCTATAATGATTTCATCAGGGTCAAAGTCCTCATCCCCCATCATTAATTGCTCTTCTATATTAGTTAAATCTTTGAGGCTTACTATCTTCCCTGCTGCAATGCCTCGCTCAAAAACATCCAATTTCCTTCTATAAGTTTCCAATGATGTCTGAAAAGCGTTAACAGAGGATTCAAGTCTCTTAAGAAACATAGTTCTTAAAATACCATAAATGCTTAATTGAAGAAAAAGCATCTTGCTTTCTGTGGCAGGCAAGCGTAACTCTTTTATTTGCTTTCTCGTTTTTCCATAGTACTTTGTTTGATACATTCTCCAGCGATAAGGTACAAATCCTATAAGTAAGATAATCTGATAAACATAATGAATTGCTGAGAGCTTTTTAAGCTTATCCTCACTGATTGTTTCTTTTAGTGAGGATAGTTGATCAATGGGATGCAAAAGGTTTTTTGTTTTTTTGACTATATCTTCTGGCGAGAACCGATATACTTTCTTTAAATCAACTATGTTGCTTTTTAAGTTTTTTATACTACTTGCAACATTTTCATCGAAGCCGTATTTTTTAACTTCTGGCTTTGCTTTAGGAAAGTATCGCTCAACCCCATCAAAAATTAAACCACCATATTCTTTCTCGATACCTTGTCTTGTTCTGCGGACTACAAAAGCCCTTAATATAGGCATCATAATTTGCCTAATATAATCATAATCAATACTACCGTCTCTAGCTATGTCTTGACCTATCTTCTTCTTTAAATTTTCAATCGCCTGGTAAAAATTAATCTGCTCTGTCTGCCTTAGTTTTTTATCTACCGCAGTTACTTTTAAAACCCCTGAATCACCTCTAGTACCAATAAGTATTTGATTTACTATGTCACTTAATTGATTGTTGATTGGAGTAGCGGTCATAAGAAGGACATGAGCTTTTGGGTTATCTTTCATCCATTCTATTATCTGCTGAAAACGCTTGCCGCCTCGATTTTTAAGGTTATGAGATTCATCAATTACAAATAGTGCAATACTAGCAATCTTATCAAGGCTCCTCTTTTCTTCTATCGCACGCTGGTTTTGAAGTGTCACAGGTGCAAGATTATTCACGCCCTGTATTGTTAGCTCCTTTACCCACTGAGCTTTAAGGGATTTAGGGCAGATGATCTCAACGCGCTTATGTCCATCCTCACCTGTCAGGTATTGTTTTAGCACTTCTATTGCGGTATATGTTTTACCTAGACCAACCGAATCAGCCAGCATAGCTACCTTATATTTTTTTAATCGCCTCATAAGAGCGTGAACATTTTTTAATTGAAAAGCATAGAGATCATGTCTACCCTTTATTGAGCTGTCTATATCCTCTTCAACGAGCTCCTCCTTGTATAATTCATAGAGTGTTTTTATATATGTTTCATATGGGCTAAAAAGGATATCACCAACTGGTGACTGCTCTAGCAGTTGAATGAATTCGCCGTTCCAATTTTCGGTTTTTTTGTCATTCCATAACTCATCAAACCAAAATAGATGCCCTACTTCCTGTTCTTTTGTTTTAGGGCAAAAAGTTACTATTCTATGGTCAGCTTCAAGAGTGTTTAACTCTGCGTTTTCTATAAGACCATTTTTTGTAAAGTTAGAAGAACCTATGATCCCTATTGCGCTATCAGATTTATAGCTACCAAAGATATAGCATTTTGCATGCAAGAAAGTTTTTCGATAAACCTTAACTTCCAATACGCCATCATTGATTAGTCGCTTTATTTGCTGAACCAAGGTTTTTAGTTCTTTTGTGGGTTGCATACGTTCTAAATCGAAAAAGAAATCCTTGTCTGGATAATCAGGTTCGGGCTCATTGATTCGGTGGCGTGGAATAAGCGGCTCTCTACCAATTAATAGGCGTATTTTCTTATATTTTTTAATTTTGTCTATAATTAAT
>CAYPOW010000309.1:0-3880 GCA_964412145.1 uncultured Draconibacterium sp. | reverse complement strand
CTTTCCCCGCTAAAAGCGAGTGCAAAAATAGAAACTAATTCCATAGAAAAAAGCTATTGCCTAATGTTTTTTGATAAAAAAATAAATGTGAATCTTTCTCTTTTCTATACACTTAATATAGAGTATTTTATAGCCTAAAGAAAATTAAAAAAAATTAAATAATAATGAAATACATGATCAAAATACTAAAATGCATAGCTCAAAAATCGTCAGATTCATAAAATGAAAGATCATAAAATGGCATACATTAGCTTAACTCATCTCTTCCAATTTTGCCACCAAACGACTAAGTCCCTCACTTGCATTCGCTTGTATAAACACATCCGTTATTTGATGTGTAAAATTAGAATGGTTAGGATTAATTTCAATTATCTGACATCCATTTTGCCTGGCTAAAACTGGAATAGAAGAAGCAGGCATTATTTCTCCACTTGTGCCAATAATAATAAAAACCTTTGCAAGTCTGGCTGCATTCAAACTAGCCTGATAAGCTATTTCCGGAATTCCTTCTCCAAAAAATATAAAATCAGGCTTTAACAAGGCTCTGCATTGCGAATCCAAACAATAAGGAGGATGTGAGCCAATATTAATTTCCGTAACATTATAATTCTTACCGCATTTTGTGCAAACAAAATAATTGGATCGTCCGTGAAATTCGTGTACAATTCTACTTCCGGCTAATTGATGCAAATTATCAATATTCTGAGTAATAATTTCTTTAAGCAAACCCTTCCTTTCCAGTTCAGCCAATTTATAATGCGCCTCATTTGGTTTTGCTTTTCCGAAAAAATCGTAAAACAAAGCTTTAATAGCGGGCCATGATTTATCTGGCGCTTGCAAATAGTTGTTTAAATCCAGTATATTTGGATCATAAGAATTCCACAATCCTCCTTCTCCACGAAAAGGAGGAATTCCACTTTCAACTGATATTCCTGCACCTGTAAAAGCAACTGTATAATCAGAATTCTTAATTAAGCTGACAGCTTTTTCGATCGGTTTTTCAAGCATTTGTTATGATTATTTTATCAAAAATACCAAAAGATTCCCATTTGAAAAAACTATCTTTGCCGCGCAACTATTTTACCATAAAAAGATTTAAATAAATGATTTTATTCTTCTATAAATCAGCCGAAAACAAATACTTCGTACTTGAATCTCAAAAGCAACTGAATAAGGATCAAATTGCTAAATTAAATTGGCTTTTTTCTGATGCCAGTCAAGTGGATGTCAAGCAAATTAGCGGTTTCTTTATTGGCCCACGAAAAGAAATGATTACCCCCTGGAGCACAAATGCTGTCGAAATTAGCCAAAATATGGGGATTGAAGGTATTGTTCGTATCGAAGAATTTTTTCAGGTTGAGAATGAAAAAGCGGAATTTGACCCCATGCTTCAAAGGCTAATTCGAAAGCTGGATGAAAAAGTTTTTGAGATTAGTAAGCAAGCCGAAAAAGTTGAGTTTATTATGGATATTGCCTCCTATAATAAATCCGAAGGCCTTGCTTTAAGCGATGAAGAAGTTGATTATTTGAACGATCTAAGTGAAAAATTAAAACGTAAACTAACGGATAGCGAAGTATATGGTTTCGCCCAAGTTAATTCAGAACATTGTCGACATAAAATTTTTAATGGCACTTTTATCATCAATGGTGTGGAAATGCAGGAATCTCTTTTTGCACTCATCAAAAAAACATCCAAAGTAAATCCAAATCGGCTGGTTTCAGCCTATAATGACAATGTAGCTTTTGTTTTAGGCCCAAGAGTAGAACAATTCGCACCAGCCAGTCAGGATAAAGCTGATTATTTTCAAACTAAAGATATTGACACAGTTATCTCATTAAAAGCTGAAACTCATAACTTTCCAACGACTGTGGAACCCTTCAACGGAGCCTCAACAGGAACAGGTGGTGAAATTCGCGATCGGATGGCAGGTGGCAAGGGTAGTATTCCCATCGCCGGAACGGCTGTTTATATGACTTCTTATCCTCGCTCAGAAAAAGATAGAAGTTGGGAAAATGCGACTGAAGCTCGTCCCTGGCTTTATCAAACACCAGAAGAAATTTTAATAAAAGCTTCAAATGGTGCCAGCGATTTTGGAAATAAATTCGGTCAACCTTTAATTTGCGGAAGTGTGCTTACTTTCGAGCATTTCGAAAATGAGAAAAAATTTGGCTTTGATAAAGTGATTATGCAAGCCGGCGGCATTGGATTTGGAAAGAGAGAAGATGCTTTTAAAGATATACCTGAAGCCGGCGATGCCATTGTAGTTTTGGGTGGTGATAATTACAGAATAGGAATGGGCGGGGGAGCCGTATCTTCCGTTGCCACAGGAGAATATACGAATGCTATTGAATTGAATGCTGTTCAACGTGCCAATCCTGAAATGCAAAAACGCGCTTTTAATGCCATTCGTGCGATGATTGAAAAGGATGAAAATCCGATTGTTTCTATACACGATCATGGCGCCGGCGGACATCTCAATTGCCTATCAGAATTGGTTGAAGAAACAGGTGGCGTAATCAACGTTCAGAAACTTCCCGTTGGCGATCCAACCCTTTCGGCCAAAGAAATAGTTGGAAATGAATCGCAGGAGCGTATGGGTTTAGTTATGAAACCCAAAGATCTGGAACTTTTACAAAAAGTGGCTAACCGCGAACGAAGCCCTCTTTATGTGGTGGGAAAAACAACAAACGACAAGCGTTTTAAGTTTGAAGCGGATGGGCGTTCTCCTATCGATTTGGAGTTGAAAGATTTTTTTGGAAAACCTCCAAAAACGATTCTGGAAGACCAGAAAACCACAAGCAATTACAAAACGCTCGATTATTCGAAGGAAAAATTAAACCATTATCTTGAGCAAGTTCTACAATTGGAAGCTGTTGCTTGTAAAGATTGGTTAACAAATAAAGTCGATCGTTCCGTAACAGGAAAGATTGCCAAACAACAATGTGCCGGTCCTATTCAACTGCCTTTAAATAATGTGGGTGTTGTAACGATCGATTATTTGGGCGAAAAAGGGATTGCCACTTCTCTGGGTCACGCACCCATAAGTGCGCTTATCGACCCTGTAAAAGGCTCGCAACTGAGTATCGCGGAAGCCTTAACCAATCTGGTTTGGGCACCTATTGAAGGTAAATTATCAGGAGTTTCATTGAGCGCCAACTGGATGTGGCCTGCAAAAAACGATGGCGAAAATGCTCGTTTATTTGAAGCCGTGAAAGCAGTAAGCGATTTTGCCATCGATTTGGGCATTAACATTCCTACAGGAAAAGATTCGCTTTCGATGACTCAAAAATACGCTGACGATATTGTTTATTCTCCCGGAACTGTGATTATTTCTGGTGTAGGAGAAGTTACTGATGTAAAGAAAGTGGTAGAACCTGTTTTGCAGAATATTGCAGATAGCAAATTGTTTTATATCGATTTATCTTTTGAGAGTAAAAAACTGGGAGGAAGTAGTTTTGCTCAAATATTAAATAAACTCGGACAAGAAACTCCCGGAGTTCGCGATGGGAAGAAATTCAAAGTTGCCTTTGATTTAGTACAGCAAATGATTGAAGATAAGCTGATTATTGCTGGTCACGATATTTCAGCCGGAGGCTTAATTACCACTTTATTGGAAATGAATTTTGCTAATATTGAAGGCGGCTTATCTGTTTCTTTGGATGCTTTAAACGAATACGATACCGTTAAACTCTTATTTGCAGAAAATCCAGGAATTTTATTCCAAACAAATCAAGTGGAAGAAGTTGAAAAACGACTTCAATCTTTACAAATTGAATATGCAATAATAGGTAAACCTATCGACCAAAGAAAATTAGTTCTTGAGCATCAAAGTAATATTTATTCATTCGATATTAACGACTTACGAGACGTTTGGTATAA
>CAYPOW010000308.1:0-3882 GCA_964412145.1 uncultured Draconibacterium sp. | reverse complement strand
TGCTCTGCCATACCGTGACTGATTTGCACGATTGCTTTCATCTTGCTTGTGTCGTCTGGTAGCCATTTGTTAGTGTAAATTGTAATTCCGTCGGAAGTCTGAAATCTAAAGGTGTCTGTTTTCATATTTTTACTTTTAAGCTATTCATTTGGTAATTAGCTCAAAGATAGGAAAAAAACAATCTGCTAATGTGCTGAAATGCTAATTTGATTTTGTTAAGGTATTGCCGAAGAGAGTGAATAGAGATCATAAGTTTTAAGAAATCCAATTCAGGTTCGGGCTAATATATTAAATTTACAGGATAAAACTCTGGCTATGGCCACAGCTTTTTGGATTTATCTATATAAAATGGACATACATTAATAATGCGGAAAATCTTAGTTATTGGGGCTCAGAATATTGACTTATTTGCACATGCAAAATCCGATTATATTTTGCATGATTCTAATCCATCGAAGATTCATATGGCTTTTGGAGGCGTAGGCTGCAATATTGCAACAAATTTATCCGTATTGGGTAATCAAGTCGATTTCCTAACTGTTTTTGGAACTGATTATTTTAGTCAGATTGCAAAGCAGAATTTAATTGATTTAAAAATCCATTTTGAAGAAAGTCTGCTTGTCGAAGATGCCAGAAGTAGCATTTATTTGGGAGTAATGGATAAGGAAAATGATCTATTGCTTGGTTTAAATGATATGGAAATTATTGAAACTTTGGATGCGGCTTTTTTCAAAGAGAAAACAGCTTATATCGAAAGCTTTGATACCTTAGTACTAGATAATAATCTAAGTATAGATGCTCTGGATTATCTGCTAAAAGCTTTCAAGTATAAAAAGATAATAATGGATGCCGTAAGCGCAAAGAAAGCCACTAAACTTCAGGAATTGCTTCCTTATATCAGTCTTTTGAAAATCAATTTAATAGAGCTTGAGGCGCTATCGAAGAAAGTAAGTATAACAGATAAAATAGATGATTTACTTTCTAAGGGATTATCGTCATTGATTCTTACAAATTCTGCTCAGGAAATCGTTTATAAAACACATCAAGTACAAATTAATACGATGCCAATACCTGTGGAAAAAATTGAAAATGCTACAGGAGCTGGAGATGCTTTTTTAGCAGGTTTTATTCATGGTTTAATGTTTCAAAAAACGGAGGAAGAGTGCTTAGAAATAGCCAAGAAAGCAGCTTATATATGCTTGCAATCTCCCAATTCCACAATTCAAAAAACAAAATAAACAAATCAATGCAAGAAAAATATATTGAATATAGTCAGGAAGTGGCGCACGCCATTCAAAATAAGCTCCCCATTGTGGCTTTGGAATCGACTATTATTTCTCACGGAATGCCATATCCTGAAAATGTTCAAACAGCACTTATGTGCGAGAAGATCATTCGCGATGGTGGTGCTATTCCTGCAACCATTGCTATTTTAAATGGTAAACTAAAAGTTGGGTTAAGTGAGCAAGAGATTGATTTTCTGGGAAAAGAAGGGTCTAAGATTCAAAAAACATCGCGGAGAGATATTGCCTATAATGTAGCCAATAAGGTAAATGGAGCGACCACCGTGAGCGCAACCATGTATATTGCAGCTTTAGCTCATATTCCTGTTTTTGCTACAGGTGGCATTGGAGGAGTTCACAGAGGCGCAGAAACAACTATGGATATTAGTGCTGATCTGGAAGAATTAGCCATGACAAATGTGGCGGTCATTTCGGCTGGCGCCAAGAGTATTTTGGATTTAGGATTAACGCTTGAGTATTTGGAAACCAAGGGCGTTCCCGTGATTGGTTATAAAACCAAATATTTACCTGCTTTTTACAGTGCCAAAAGTGATTTTGAAGTAAATTTTAAGATAGATACGCCTACAGAAATAGCACAATTAATCCATACTAAATTCGAACTGGGTCTGCAGGGAGGACTATTAGTTGCCAATCCTGTTCCCGCCGAAATGTCGATGGAAAAGGGGGTGATTGATCAAGCTATCAACGAAGCTCTTTTGGAGATGGAAAAGCTAGGGATTAAAGGAAAGGAAACTACACCTTATCTATTAAGCAAAATAGCGAATTTAACGAAAGGCAAGTCCCTTGAGTCAAATATCGCACTTGTTTATAATAATTGCAAACTAGGAGCGGAAATAAGTGTTGAAATAAGTAAATTAAGCATCTGATTCACACGGATCAAGCTCAAAATCGGCAACATTCATTAAGGGAGCAAAAACTACTTTGCTGAGAATTTTAAAATCTTGGGTTTGACCAGTTTGTCGAAATCTTCGTACTTCATTTTGATAAGTAAGGAATGTGAGCAGGCATTAAAAGCGATTTCTTCATCTTCGGCCAGACTTTTTGCTACATAAACTGGCATTCCATATATATTTCCAAAGGGCGGCATGGCACCTAATTCACAATCAGGAAATTTGTTTTTGAATTCATATTCATGCGATAATTCAAGTTTATCACAGCCAGTGGCTATTTTAAGCTGTTGAATATCAATACGATAAGAAGCGGGAAGAACGGCCATTGCCATTTTGCCATCCATTTTAATGATAACCGATTTTGCCATTTTTTTCCCCGGAATATGTGCGCTGGCCGCAATGGTTTGCGCTGTGAAAGCTCTGGAATGTCCAATCGTAATATACTCTATAGAATGATTGTCCAGATATTCTGTCAAGGTGTTAATGGGCATGATAACCTCCTATTTTAATGCTTAATTATTACAAATATTAGAAATTATACAAATTATTCTATTTGAAAGAACCTGCTTTAAAGCTCTTTCAATTTCAAGTATAAATATACAAATAAGGCAGGGCAGAATGCAATTAAAGCTTGTGAAAGTTTGAGGATTTTATTCTGTTTGAATATATTATTGATAAAAAGTCATCATTAATTTTGGCTAATTAGTTCAAATAAATAATAGAGATACTCAAAGAAAAAGAGAGGCAATTAAACGAATCTAAAGCATTTACTTAACTTTTGCGGCTTATAAATTTTAAGCTTGCCTTTGATTTAATACAGAGTAAATGTTATGAAACTTGCGTAAATTGTTTTTAAAGTGTATTCTCAATCCATTAAAAGACAAATGAAAAAAAATGAATTATTTTTTATCAAAATAAAATGGAAGATCTTGAGTTATTTTAATAGTCCATTAAATAATAAGAAAATGATGAGAAATTTGATATTGACCACAATGCTAATGATTGGAGTAGTATCCTTAAGCAATGCTCAGGACTACAATACAGGTATAGGCTTACGAGGTGGATTTTCTAACGGAATCTCGATTAAGCATTTTATTGGAGATAATATTGCATTGGAAGGAATTGTAACCACACGCTGGCAAGGATTTAGTGTTACCGGATTATATGAAATACATGATCAGGCTTTTGAAGTCGAACGATTAAATTGGTATTATGGTGTGGGTGGACATATTGGATTTTGGAGTGGTGATAAAGTCAGATGGGCAGATGACAATTTGAGTTACACTGTTATCGGGGTCGATGCCATTCTTGGTCTGGAATATAATTTTAAAGAGATACCATTTAATTTAAGCCTTGATTGGAAACCAGTCTTTAATCTGATTGGCTATTCCGGATTTTGGGGAGATAGCGGAGCTTTATCGATTAGATATATTTTTTAAAGAATTTTACTAGCGAATATATGTTTCTATCGAACTATTGAAGCATACATTCAAGTTAACAGTCTAGGAGTCAGTTTACCGCTTTTTTTATTAATTTGCGAGCAATCTCTACATCTGCAGCGGCCAGATTGTAGCTTAGCAGATTCTGAATTTCAACCCAGCTTATTTTATCGTGATCTGATAATTGGAAAGAACCGGAAATGTATTTGCTATAATAGGAGATAAGACGGATATCAAAATCCTGATATG
>CAYPOW010000307.1:0-3914 GCA_964412145.1 uncultured Draconibacterium sp. | reverse complement strand
CAAAATTGTTTCCCTTAAGGTAAGGTATTTTTCTATAACTTTACCGATACTCATATAAGATTATTCCTTATAGAATAGGTAGAAGAACTAAGAAAAGTGATTTTTTGGGTAAAAAAGCGCCCGACTGGATATTAAAAGATGCTGATAATAATATCGTTGCTCTAAAAAGCCTAAAAAGCAAAGTGCTACTGATACAATTTACGGGTGTGAGTTGCGGCCCTTGTAAAGCATCTATCCCATTTTTAAAACAATTAGTGACTGAATATGATCGGGCAGATTTTGATTTTGTGGCCATCGAAGCATTTGCTAAAAACTCGAATGTGCTTAAACACTATCAGCAAAGAAATCGCTTTGACTATACATTTTTAATGTCGAATAAAGAGCTAAATAAGCGCTATCAAATCCAAGCTATTCCTGTGTTTTTTATTCTTGATGAAAACAGAATAATTCGGGAAGTAATTCATGGCTACAGTAAAAATTCCGTTGATCAGAAAATTAGAGAGGCGATAAACAAAATGATTTAACTTCTTATTGCATAGCATCATATCTTTTGTAGTTTTGAAAAGCGGCTCATTAAGTTTTTTTACTTTTTTGAGCCGTTTTTTTGTCCCTTCTCTGTGCTCTAAATTGCAAACCCAATTTTCTGTCTATAAACTAGACAATCACTGTAAAAAATATTTACACATACTTCTTTTTTGATTGGATAATAATTTCGTATGTAACAGATAAACAGATCGTTAGTCTTTATGGCACAAAGCTTGACTTATTCTGATCAAATAGAAAAGAATACCGATGAAGAATATACAAAATACAAATGCAGAAATTGATTTTATTGAAACAATAAAAAGGAAAAATTTTGGTGCAAAATGCTTGGTTATCTGCCTAATTCTTGTTTTTAGTTCATTTTCCGGAATAGCTCAGGAAAGCTGGAGCCTTGAAAAATGCATCGATTATGCATTGGAAAACAATGTCGATCTTATTATTTCATCTAACAATGTAGATAAGCAAAAAGTAACTGTCCTGGAAAGCAAAGCAAAATTATTACCGACTTTAAATTTAGGAAGTGGAGTGAATTTTAGCTTTGGGCGTAATGTCAATTTTGACAATACTATCACTTACGAGAAATCGATGCTTAATAATTATGGCATAAGCACCTCTGTTGACTTGTTTAGAGGCTTTATTAAACTCAACACCATCAGTTATGATAACTATTTATTATCTGCTAATAAAGAGAAAGCCATTTATATCAAGAACAAATTGGTTTTCGATATTTTAACCTCTTATTGCACAGTTTTGTACAGCAAAGGGATTCAGGAAGTTGCTGAAGGTCAGCTTATTCTTGCGGAAACACAATACAAGCGAATGCAAAAGATGGTTGATATTGGACGAGAATCACAGATTACTGTTCAGGACTTAAAAAGCCAATGGGCAAGTGATAAATTCACTCTCACTATTGTAGAAAACAATTACAACAAAGCGCTGTTGCAATTGAAGCAATTATTGAGATTAGAGGCAAACCAATCATTTACAATTGATTCATTAGGCTTCAGTTCAGTTTTTTCTTTAGTGAAACAGAATATTGATTCTTTGTATAATAGAGCTGTAAATGTATTGCCCGAAATTAAACAGCAAGAGTTTTTATTTAAAGCAGCCATAAAAAGTTTAGCTATCGCGAAAGGAGGTTTGTCTCCACGAATCTATATGTCAGCGGGACTGTATACAAACTATTTTGATGGAGATCCATTAGCATATGGTAAACAAATGGATAATAATCAAAGTCAGGCAGTTGGAGTGGGAATTACCATCCCGATATTTAATAATGCCTACGTTTATAGTAATATCAAAAGAAAACGTATTGTAGTTAAAGATCATGAGCTTTTATTGCAAAAGCAAAAGGATGTGCTGTATTCTTCCATCTGGAATGCTGTAGATGAGCTACAGTCTGCAGAAAATGAATACGAATCGGCTTTTGAACTCTATGGTTTTAGCGAATTGTCCTTGCAAAATGCGACTAAAAAATTGGAGAAAGGCTTATCAAGTCCTACCGAGTATGAAGTTGCAAAGCAACGCTTTGTTGATGCTACAGCCAGCCTGTTAAAAGCTAAAATAATCTATTATATGAGAAAGCAAATGTTACAATTTTATCAGATTGGAAATTGGAATCATATTACTGGATAAAAGGAAATAGGATTAAAAAAATCATCACTATAAAATATAGATATCAAAAAAGTGAAATCATGGACAGACCAATAGAAAAGAAAAAGGGATTAAAAAAGAAGCATATATATATTGTAGTTGGGGTAATCGCAATCCTCTTGTTGATGTATCAAGCTTTTTTTGTTGAAAATGTATCTACAATAAAAGTAGATAAAGAAAAATTGAGTATAGAAACCATATCGGAAGGAACTTTCCACAATTATATTTCGGTTCCTGGAAATGTAGAACCCATTGCAACCATATTTTTAGATGCCCGTGAAGGGGGTAGAGTAGAAGAGAAAGTGATTGAAGAAGGTGAAATGGTAAAAAAAGGAGATGTGATTTTGCGATTGAGCAACCCCGATTTGAGTTTGAATATTCTAAACAGCGAAGCTCAACTGGCCGAGAAAAGCAATTTCTTACGGAATACAATGGTTGTTATGGAGCAAGAAAAACTCCAGATTAAACGTGAATTGTTAAACCTTGAATTCGATATTAAGAAAAAAGAAAGAGCCTATTCCCAAAATAAATCGCTATTCCAAGACAATTTAATTGCAAGGGAAGTTTTGATTATATCAACCGAAGACTTTGATTATGCCTCACAGAGTTATCAACTCTATCTCGAACGCCAAAAACAAGATTCTATATATCGTTCTATTCAGATCAAGCAAATGGAAGATAACCTTCGCAATATGGATCTAAATCTAAAGTTAGTACGCCAAAGGCAAGATAACCTAAATGTTGTAGCTCCTGTTGATGGGCAACTTACTGCTTTAGAGGCAGAAATTGGACAATCGGTTCCCAAAGGTGGAAGAATTGGCCTAATGCATATCCTAACATCTTATAAGGTTGTTGCCCAAATTGATGAGCATTATATTGATAAAGTGAAAATTGGATTAACAGCCATTTTAGAACGTCAAGGACAGGAATTTGAGCTTAGAATACGGAAAGTTTTACCCGAAGTTAAAGATGGCCGATTTGCTGTTGAACTCATATTTATTGGCGAAATGCCCGACAATATGAGATCAGGACAAACCTATTATACAAGACTTCAATTAGGAAATCCTAAAGAAACTATTCTTTTACCAAAAGGTAGCTTTTTTCAACAAACGGGTGGTCAATGGATATTTGTCCTTGCTGAAGATGGCAAGTCTGCCATAAAAAGACCAATAAAAATTGGCAGCCAGAATCCAAAGTATTATGAAGTATTAGAAGGCCTAGAAGCTGGAGAACAGGTGATAGTTTCTGGTTATGCAAATTTTGGAGATAATGAACGCATTGAATTCAAATAAGTGAGACTATGATTTTGAACTCAAAATCATTTAGCCGAACTTATCCCGATCCATCAATTTGTGGAGAGGGATCTGAGGAGGCTTATAATCAAGAGAGTATACATACAAGCTTAGAAGAAATATTGAAACGAACAAGGTAGATAAATATAGATAATCATGCTAAAAACACTACTTAAAACCATCTGGAGTCATCTAAATCAGAATAAAATCTATGCGGCAATTAATATAGGTGGTTTAGCTATTGGTATTGGATGCAGTTTGGTTATCTATAAAATTATTGTCTATGAAACTAGTTTCGATAGCTATCATGCAAACTACGAAAACATTTATCGCTTAATCACTGAATATCAAGATCCAATCGAAGGAATTAAATACGAGGAAGGCCAGGTACCTCCCGTGGGAGAAGCAATAAGAAATGAGTTTCCC
>CAYPOW010000306.1:0-3936 GCA_964412145.1 uncultured Draconibacterium sp. | reverse complement strand
TTTAATTCTTCAGATGCCATGTATCTGATTACACCCGATCGTTTTGCAAATGCTATTCCAGAAAATGATGAAGTGGATAATATGTATGAACGAAAAAATCGTTTTGATCCAACGGGACGACATGGTGGTGATATTCAGGGTATTATAAATCACTTGGATTATATTCAACAAATGGGATTTA
Organism: uncultured Draconibacterium sp.; assembly: GCA_964412145.1. GTDB lineage: Bacteria > Bacteroidota > Bacteroidia > Bacteroidales > UBA12170 > UBA12170. The sequence continues at coordinate 3,755 of CAYPOW010000306.1, read as the reverse complement.
CTGCTATCTGGTTAAATCCGGTCACGGAGAATAATGTAAAACGCACAAGTTATCATGGCTATTCAACAACTGATTATTATAATATTGATGCGCGTTTTGGTAACAATGATGATTATGCAAGACTTAGCGAAGAAGCATCCAAAAAAGGTATTAAACTGATTATGGATCAAATAATGAATCATTGTGGAATTGGACATTGGTGGACCAATGATATGCCCTCAGAAGATTGGTATCATTTTGCATCCGATATTAAAATTACCAATCATCGCCGTACAACCTTACACGATCCTTATTTTGCTCAAAGCGACAAAACTCTTTTTGAAGATGGTTGGTTTGTTCATTCTATGCCTGATTTAAATCAATCGAACCGATTATTGGCTGATTATTTAATTCAAAACAGTATTTGGTGGGTTGAATTTGCTGACCTTGGCGGAATTCGACATGATACACATCCTTATTCAGGAAAAGAATTTATGGCCGAATATGCTTGTCGGATTATGCAGGAATACCCTAATTTCAACATTGTAGGAGAAGAATGGAGTCCAAATCCTGCTGTATTAGCCAAATGGTTAAATGGAAAAAACAATGCAGATGGATATCGAAGCTGTCTTCCTTCCTTAATGGACTTTCCTTTGCATATTGCATTGAATAGTTCTTTAACTGAAGAAGAAGGTTGGGATAAAGGGCTTATTAAGCTGTACGAAATGTTAAGCAACGATTTTTTATATCCAAATCCTGAAAACCTAGTCATCTTCCCCGATAACCACGATATGCAACGTTTCTTCACAATGATTAACGGTAAATTTGACGTCTTTAAAACAGCAATGATTTATGTTGCTACTATTCGCAGAATACCTCAAATTTTTTACGGAACGGAATATTTAGCAACAAGTCCCGCACAAAGAAACGATGGTGCTATCCGAAGCGATTTCCCCGGCGGTTGGGAAGGAGATACAACAAATGCATTTACAGGAGATGGTTTATCAGATCAACAATTAGCTGCCCAAAATTTTACACGTATATTGCTAAATTGGCGCAAAAATAATCCAGTAATTCATAATGGAAGTTTAAAACATTTTGCTCCTGAAAATGGAATTTATGTCTATTTTCGTTTTAATGATGAAAAAACAATTATGGTTATTCTTAATAAAAACACGAAAGATTTCGTACTTAACACAAGTCGTTTTAAAGAAATTACAGCAGACTATACAACTGGTACAGATATATTTACAGGCGAAAAATACAAGCTCGATTCTCTTAATTTAAAGCCCAATAATTCTTTAGTCTTAGAACTATCAAAATAATGATTTGTGGCATAATGCTTGTAGGTTTAAGTCGATATAACACAAGTTTTTTGACCTACCTTTGCAAAATATGAAAAAGATACTTTTATTCTTTTTAATTCTTCCTGTATTTTATGCAGGAGGCCAAGTTTACGCCCAAGAAATCCAAATTATATCTGGGAAATACAATACACCACTTGAAGAGGTCCTTGTAACCAATCAAAAACAAAATACAACAGCGGTTTCTAACCGATTTGGTATTTTAGACCTTTCAGCATTTCAAACAAATGACACATTATTTTTCCATCATACTGCTTATATCGATTTAGTTATATCCTGTCAAGCAGCCATAAAGAAACAAACTCTCGTTTTATTAAGTAAAGAGATAAAGCTAAATGAAGTGGTCATTTCTGCCAATAAATGGGAAGAAAATATAGACGAAATTCCCAATAAAATTGAAAAAATTGATAGCAAAACCATTGCATTTGAAAACCCTCAAACTTCGGCCGATTTATTAAAAAATATTCCAGGAGTTTATATACAAAAAAGTCAAATGGGCGGTGGAAGCCCTATGATTCGTGGATTTGCTGCAAATAGCATCTTGCTTATGTTTGATGGAATCAGAATGAATAATTCCATTTACCGCAGTGGTAATTTGCAAAATATCATTGCTGTTGATCCTTTCCTGCTAGAAGCATCGGAAATAATTTTTGGTCCAGGATCCATTGTTTATGGAAGTGATGCTATGGGTGGTGTTATCGATTTTCATTCAAAAGAAATGGCGTTAAGCCCTGATAATTCACTTATTACAAAAGGCCAACTCATTACGCGATATTCCAATGCAAATAATGAAAAAACTGGCCATTTTCATTTTTCACTCGCTAAAGCAAAATGGAGCTCATTTTCCAGTATCTCGTATACCAATTTTGGCGATCAGATAATGGGAAATATTGGTCCATCGGAATATGAAAGACCTTTTTATGTGGAGCGTATCGATGGTATTGACCAAATGATTCTAAATGAAAACCCCAACCGACAAACTTTTTCAGGCTATAGTCAGCTGAATTTTATGCAAAAGATAAAATTTCAAGCAAATGAAAACTTAAGCTTTGAATATTTTTTTTACTTCACGCATTCCTCTGATATTCCACGTTACGACCGCTTAATTCAAATGAATGGCGATAAACTAAAATATGCGGAATGGTATTATGGGCCACAGGATTGGATGGTTAACAGCTTGATTATTAATTCAAAAAAAGCTACTCACCTTTGGGATGCATACAAACTACAGATTACAACACAAGCGTATGAAGAAAGCAGATTTAATCGTAAATTTGGTAAAAGTGACTTAAATGCACGCATCGAGAATTTAGAAATCTTCAGCTTGAATGCCGATTTTAATAAAAAACTCACGCCTGATTTCTTTTATTTTTATGGATTTGAAGCCTCCAATGATAACTTAGCATCGACAGCATATACCGAAAATATAACGAATAGCATCAGAAGCCCTCTTTCTACACGATATCCAGATGGAGATAATAGCTATCGAACTTTGGCAGCTTATTCTGCTTTTCGTTATAAGATTAATAGAAAGATCGATTTGAGTGGAGGTTTGCGATACAGTTTTGTAAAGCTTCATTCAAGTTTTGAAAATAAAATATTTTATCCTTTTGATTATGAAACAATTGACTTGAATAATGATGCCATCACAGCAAGCCTTGGATTCGTTTACCGAAGTGATAAAAATACACGGATAAATCTAAATTTATCCACAGGATTCAGAGCGCCTAATATTGATGACATTGCAAAAATATTTGATTCTGAACCGGGCAATGTTATCGTACCTAATCCAAATTTGAAACCTGAATATGTTTATAGCGCCGATTTAGGTTTTAAGCAAGCTCTTCTCAATCAAAAATTTGAAATTGAATTAGTTGCCTTTTATTCCTATTTGGATAATGCCATGATTCGTAGAGATTTTTCAATTGATGGATTAACTACAATGATTTATGATGGTGAAGAATCTAATATTCAGGCTATTGTAAACGCAGGATTTGCAAAAATATATGGGCTTACTGCCCAATTTAACTTTCAGTTAAACGATTATTTTGATTTGAAAAGCGGAATGACTCGCATGATCGGGAACGATAACGATGGATACTCCATTCGACATGTGCCTCCATTATACGGAAATATGAGTATGACTTTCGAAAATACCAATTGGAAATTTCAACTCAACACTTTTTTCAACGGAGAAATTGCATTTAAAGACCTGGCCCCTTCTGAAGCAGATAAGCCTGATTTGTATGCCATTGATGTGAATGGAAATCCATATTCTCCAGCTTGGTTTACCATCGATTTTAAATCGACCTATCAATTTTCAAAAGCTTTTGAAATGCATCTTGATTTGGAAAACCTAATGGATATTCGCTACCGAACCTATTCAAGCGGAATTGCCGCTCCAGGTAGAAG
>CAYPOW010000305.1:0-3947 GCA_964412145.1 uncultured Draconibacterium sp. | reverse complement strand
CTAAAGTTTTAAATACAATAGGTTCAAATCATTTCTACTTGCTTCTAATTCGCTAAAAACACTGTTTTTAGTATCTTTAAAACGATCCTTTATCTCACTAAATAGCTCATCGTAATAGCTAATGCCTGTTTTTAAATTTTCAACAAAAGTGAGTAGATACTTATGTTGTTTATCAGAGGCAGCGGCTTTTGTTTCCTCAATCTTATTTTTCAGAAAATCGATATAAAGATTTAGTTCTTTGATAAACATATTCGGGCGATCTGTTCGGGTTATCACATTTGTTTTGCCATATATATGATCGACCATTTCTTTCAGGCTCATGATTTTTGAAAAATAGGCCATATTGGGTCCTGGGCAAACTGAAACACCTTCTCCTTCGGCTTTGGTCTCCAAATTATTGACCAATAAGGCAGAAGTTCCTAAGCCCACGCAAATACACGATTTTTCTACTATTGCATCGAATTTCTTTTGATGCTCTTGTATGGGCAAGGCCAACTCGTCCAGCTCTTTAAGTTTAATGCGCTGGTATTGGCGCGAAGCTGTGCAAATACCCTTTTCGGTATACTCTGTATTGAGAGACACATATTTCTTGGGGCAATAACTGCCTGGTTTTCCTTCTTTGGCCAGAGCTAATTTTTCAATATCCTTTGTATTCCCTCTAAGACTATTGAAAGGAACACCTAAAGGAGAAATCTCGCTTAAATATAAATCGTCTTCCTTAGCTTTGATTAATAAATCTGTTGTCAGATTATCGACATTAACCACTTCCGGAACCAACATAAAAGGAGTGCCCCAACCAACGGAATCGATCTGATAATGATCGATTAAAAACTGATGTTCTTCTGCAGTTCCAACTCCACCTTGCGCTGTAATAAGGAACTCCATTTTCTCTTTTGGTACTGGACGTTTTTTTGCAGTAAGTCCTTGCGTTAGAACTTCGTTTGCCAGGCGGTTTAATTTTTCCCTATTTTCTTTAAACTCTGCTAAAACAGGACCCAAAAGGTTTCCGTCGCTGGCAAATGCGTGGCCACCACAGTTAAGGCCAGATTCAATTCGGTATTCTGAAACCCACAATCCTTTTTTGGCAAAAAAACGTCCCTGAATCAGGGCGGAACGATAATCAGATACTTTTAAAACAATCTTTTTTTTGATTTCACCTTTCTCATTTGGATAAAAATCTTCAAAGTTCTCCATATAGCCATATAGTCGGGGATTCATCCCAGCCGAAAGGACAATAGAAGAATGCAGATCGCTATTCGCAAATCCTCTCAATGCAGCATGTGCATCATTGTATTCTACTGGTAATTTTTCACCTTCAAAATAGTTATCCTTATCAACTTTGGTCATAATATTTACATCAATACTTCCTCTTGATAAGTTCTTTTTTACCCAAGCTCTAATTTCATCTAAATTAAAATGCTTGGCAGTAAGTTTCTTAAACTCTTGTTTTAGGCTAGAGCTATCTGGCAAAAGATTAAAATAGTCCTTTAATTCTTGTGCTTTTTCTGCTGAGGTATTTTTTATTTCTTCAAATTTCTTTTCCGCCAATTTGTTAATCAAATTCAAATAGGAGGTAATCCTTTTTGCTCGAAAATCTTTGGTTTTATCCCCAATCTCTACAAAGGGAAGATTAAACCTCTTGGAGTACATTTTTCTTAGTTTTTCAAGTAGAATATCATCAACCAAAGAAATTACGGAATCAATTCCTAATGGAGAAACTTTTAAAGGAGTATCAATTGTATATCCAATGCCCATTACGGGAATATGAAAAGAATGGTTTTTTGACATAATTCTGTTTTTAAACTTAATAATCGACATATGTTGTTAAGCGCTTAAAGTGAGGGGGATACCGACAAATTAAATTTACTTTTAGACTACATCAATAAAATTTCTAAAATATTTGAAGCAAATATTCGAATGCAAAAATAAACAGATAAATGGATAAGATGCAAGGAAAAGGCGTATTTAACAATAAATAGGTGTTTAAAGTGTTAAACCGTGTTATAACAGAACGGTTTTAACACGTCCTACTTCGCCTGAATCAAGCAGAACTTTTATGCCATGAGGATGGTTTGGCGATTTAGTCAGAATTCTTTTTACAATGCCTTCTGTTAATTCGCCACTACGTTGGTGATGTTTCTGAACAATTTCTACCAGAAGGCCGATTTCAATATTTTTCCTGTTTCTACCGTCTTTAGGATCGTTTTCCATCGCACTAAAATTTAATATTATTTTAAATGAAAAGTATGTTTTTAAATGACATTACAAAAAAGGAAGAATGAATATTACTCAGATATTCAGCGTAATACAGATTAAATGTTTTTAATGAATTAGGATAGTATTAATCAAAATGGAAGGATTCCATTTTATCTAATAATCTTCACTTTTGTGGCAATAGGTCCTTTTTGACCCATTTCAACTTCAAAACTAACCAAATTGTTTTCTTTAATTTCTTCAAGCAAATTGTTTGCATGAACAAAAAGACTTTCGTGTGTTTCAGAATCTTTAATAAATCCAAAACCTTTTGACTCATTAAAAAAGCTGACAATACCTTTTCTTACCGGATCAATGTCTGGCAATGAATCACGTTTTGGAACGCCAATTTCAATGTTTTCTGCTTTGATAATTTTTTTCTTTATTGTTGGATCAGGTGGAGTGGAGGTAATTACACCATTCTCATCAACATAAGCCATCATGTCTTCCAGGCTGCTTTTTTTCTCTATTTGATTTTTGGCCTGTTTCTTTGCATCTTTATCTTTTCTCTTCTTAGCTTTTTTATTTCTAACTTCTTTCTTGTTAAATGTTTCCTGTGATCTTCCCATAAATTTATTCTTAATTTTTACAATAGTTTTGCGTTTGCAAAGATAGTGTACTTTTTATAAAGTAGGGAGTTTTATTTAGCCCTTTCAAATCGCCGGAAATTTGTTTTTTTTAAAAAGCGGGTATTATTTTTTTTCATGTAGAAAATAATTCCAACTGACTTACAACCAGTGAGTTTTCGAGCATAAGCAATTTCTTTTTTGCGTTTAAACCGCCGGCATAACCAACCAAACTACCATTGTTTCCAATAATTCTATGACAGGGAATAAGGATGGAAATAGCATTGGCACCATTGGCAGAAGCAACTGCCCTTACCGCTTTTTCGTTGTTTAAAGCTTTCGCCAAGCTCAAATAGGAGGCGGTTTGACCATGGGGAATTTGTTGTAAAGCCTTCCAAACGCTTTTTTGAAATTCAGAACCAGCCATTATTAAAGAGATATCAAACTCTTTTCTTTCTCCATTAAAGTATTGATTGAGCTGAGTTTTTGTTTCATCCATTATTTCAGAAGCTCCTTCAAAATATTTAGCATTTAATGCCGTTTGAATTCTTTTATCGATTGCCGTCCTCATTTTTCGATATCGCCAATCGGCTAAACACAACGTATTTTCATAAGAACCTAAAATAAGCTCGCCCACAGGGGTTTTAAAATATTCTATATTGATTTTGTTATGCATTTTTCTGTTTTTTCGATAAATATCACTTATTTATTCGACACTATAAAACGCTATGTCTTTTTAATCATTATGCTTTTATGCAATACAATAACCTAAAGACAATTCAATTTTTGTAAATTTGATGGACCCATTAACCCTGTTTGAGCCTTTATGAAAACACGCTATCTCTTTCTTTTACTCGGCATTTTTCTTTTTTCTTGTGGTTCCGAACCAAGCTCGCCCACTTCTTTAGTGTTTATCAAAGGAGCCACACTGTTGAATTTGCAAAACGATAAGGGTGAATTTTATGATGTTTCATCAAGTTATTTACTTTTTAAGGGTAATGAAATTGTGGATTTTGGCCCCTATGATCAAAACATAAAAATCCCAGCAAATGCTAAGGTAATAGACGCTACAGGAAAATATATTTTGCCTGGACTAATAGATGGTTTTGCTGTATTAAACAATCAATC
>CAYPOW010000304.1:0-3948 GCA_964412145.1 uncultured Draconibacterium sp. | reverse complement strand
TAAGCCTTCTCCACGCAGTATTTCTTCATCTATAATCTTTTGGAGTCTAATCTTGAAATGCGATCTGTTTACAAGAAGATATTTACATTTAATTATCCTCTTCGAAGGATTTCTTTTAGTAAATCTCTTTGCAATATCTCTATTTTTTTTCCATTTAGAGAGATAATGCCTTCTTTTTTTAAATCAGTAAGTATTCTAACTGCACTTTCGGTAGATATGCAAGCAAAATCCGCTAAATCCTTTCGGCTTAAATAAGAGAATATATTTTCGTTGGCAAAATTTTCACCACTCAAATAAAGTAATGTATTGGCAAGGCGACCATGCATTTGATTGTGGCCAAGGCTTCTTACTTTATTGAATAATGTTTTTTCTCTATTGCAATATGCTTTGATAATCTCCACGGCAAACACCCCACTATTAGATATTAATTTTTGAAAGCCTTCTTTTTCTATAACACAAACAACAGAATCTTTTATTGCCTGAGTAGAATAGTTATAGGTATCCTCACCACTTATCCCAGATAATCCAATAAAATCAGATGATTTTGAGATTCTAAAATTAATTTTTTTATTCCCCGCGCATTCTAAATAGACTTTCACTAAACCACTGACAATGTAAAATATATTTGATGAGAAAGCACCTTGTTTTGTAATATTTTCCCCCTTAAGATAGGTGACTTGAGTTTTTTTTAGGTTAATAAATTCCAGCTCAGAAGGGATTAATTTTTTAAAACAATTAGATACCTTGTCACATTCGATGCAATTATTTTGTGACGTTAAATCATCCATATTATGCAGTTTTGATTTGCTTAAACACTTGGCAGAAACCTACCGCCTGCAAATTTAGTGTTAATATCAACTAAAGTATTGAAATATATCAACAAATTGATTAAGCCCACCATGCCTATAAAAATACTAGTTTATTCTATTGGACAATACCTTTGCAAATATAGATACGCCATTAAATAATATCGAAAAGTGTCGAGCAAATAATGAGGTCTATACGTTAATAAAAAAATTACATACTTAAAAAAAAATAACAAACAATGAAAAAAACAGATGTCCTAATAATAGGAGGAAGTGCAGCCGGATTAGCCGTAGCAATGGCAGGAAAATCACATTATCCAAATAAAAGTTTTCTATTAATTCGCAAAGAAGAACAAGTGATGATTCCTTGTGGAATCCCGTATATTTTTGGTTCTTTAGAGAGCAGTAATCAGAACGTATTACCTGCAGATGCTGCCTATGATAAGGCGGGAATAGAATATATGATTGGCGAAGTAGCCATTTTAAATAGGAAAGAAAAAAAATGTATTCTTATTGATCAGGAAGAAATTGAATATGATAAGCTTGTGTTAGCAACAGGATCAACACCTACCATACCCAAATGGTTGCCAGGCACAGATTTAAAAAATGTGTTTACTATTCCAAAGAATAAAGTTTACCTCGACCAAGTAAAAGAAAAACTTGCAGATAAAAAGAAACTTGTCATTGTTGGCGGTGGATTTATTGGAGTTGAATTATCCGATGAGCTTAATAAGACTGGAAAAGATGTTACTTTGGTAGAATTACAGCCCCATATTCTAAGTTTAGCTTTTGATGAAGAATTCGACAAAATTGCTGAAGAAGTTTTGATTGAAAGAGGTGTTCACATTAATTCTGGTATCGGAATACAAGAAATTGTTGGTGATAACAATAATGTAAGCAGTGTGTTATTGCAAAATAATGAACAAATTGCAGCAGACGCAGTAATCCTTTCTATGGGATATAAGCCAAACTCAAAATTGGCAGAAGAATCAGGATTAAAAATTAATGAGATGGGATTTATTTGTGTAGATGAATATATGCGAACACAGGATCCTGATATTATAGCAGTAGGCGATTGTGCGGAAAAAACCGACTTTATTACACGTAAGAAAACCGGAGTAATGCTTGCCTCAACGGCTTGTGCAGAAGGAAGGATAGCAGGAATGAATTTATTTAAGCTCTCTGCAATAAAAACTTTTAGTGGCACAATCGCAATTTTTTCAACTTCAATTAATGGCTGCTGTTTAGGATCTGCAGGATTAACAGAGGCTCAAGCTCATAAAGAAGGATTTGATGTAGTAACTGGAACTTTTGAAGGAATAGACAGACATCCTGGTAAACTACCAAATATGAGTAAGCAGATAGTGAAACTTATTGTGGCTCGTGAATCGGGAGTAATTATTGGTGGCGAAGTAATGGGCGGACCTAGTATAGGTGAACTAACAAATCTAATTGGGTTTATTATTCAAAGCAGAACGAATATTTATACTCTTCAAACTTCACAAATAGGTACACATCCGCTATTAACAGCTTCACCAGCAGCTTATCCATTAATAAATGCAACAAACATTGTTGCTCAAAAGATGAGATCAAATAAATTATAAATAAATAACATTATGAAACATCGTCAAGCATTATTGAAAATTGGAAAAAGCGGGATGCTCTTACTGTTGGGCTGCCTAAGCTTAAGTTTTGTTGGTCTTTTTATGGGATTAATCTTTGTATTTATTTCTTGCATTTGCTAGGGGAATATAATTATATAATCTTTAGAAACGTAAGTAGTCTATTCTATCAAACACTATAATTAACTCAAATTTAATATTTGCAGTCAATTACCTTTTTGCCCACTTGCTTATCATATTTTCATATTAAATAGGTTTTAGTGGGTAAAAAGGTTTTTTGCAAATGCTTGTCTTTCAAGAAAATCATAAAAGAAACCACCTCAAGTTATGAGATGGTTTCTTTTTAAACAGAGGTATCCTAAAATTGAGGGGCATGTTGCTGGATTCCTCCATAGGAGTCACTGTGTGATAACCAGCGACCCTTTGCGCATTGCTTTTTTAAAATAAAAAAACCACCCCAATTTTTGTTTTGAGACGGCTTCGAATATATCTTCAAGAGCCAGAAAGGTAGCGTTTATTCTATCCAAAGGATTAGTGTTATTCTGAAGGACTTAAAAAATTAAATAAAATCTGAAAATTAAAAATTTCAGCAGCCATAGTTTACACAAATGCTTTGGAAGAGAAATTTTCAATAGAAGTAGTGAGAATGCTGAATTGGCGATTGTGGATTTAACACAGTTGTTTAACCATTCAAATCCATCAATTACTCGAAGGTATTTAGGGATTAGCCAAAAGGAATTGATGGATACTAATGATGTGTTGAGCTTTTGATGTTAGGATATTAAAAAAATGAATTTATCATTCCTCACACCATTCTTTTGCTTCCACAAGGTTATTAAAGAGTTTTATGTTCCAATCATTATATTTCATTAAATCAATAAACTCAAGTACTTTTTCTCGAAAATCATTATTATCAGAAACAACGGCTAATTTTAGATTCGGTTTTAATATTGTTGGAATTACTTGAAATTCTGATAATGATTCGATGTCCTTTTTGGACATTGATAAACTTGTTAATCCTAAAAAATCAGATATTTGATATTTTATAAAAATATATTTGGGATTATTTGAAATCAAGCGGTTTACAGCAATAATATCATTTAAGTACAAATCTCCTTTGTACTTAATCTGAACGCCTTCATCACTCCAAAATATTTCCTTATCCATATTAATTAGAATTGGGCGACTAAATTACAAATTAGACTGGACATATTTAACATTAGCGCATATTTATGTTATTTTATTACAGTAGTGAAGGTCGCAAGTTAAACTGAAATTCAGACCCAGAGGAGTCGAAGACAACAAGAAACGCAAGAAATCAATAAAGCCTACGTGAATTAAAAAATACCCATCCAAACAATTACTTGGGATTTTTTGCATCCAAAAACACCTTTACAATACTTCCACATATGGATATAAACAGTACCTTTATAGTGGATAAAAGAGATATAAACCAACTTAGTCATTTACACATACGTTGAACTAAACCGCCCCCTTGCGGAGGCGGTAATTTGATGGTA
>CAYPOW010000303.1:0-3980 GCA_964412145.1 uncultured Draconibacterium sp. | reverse complement strand
CTACTGAATCTGTTATCAGGATTCTTTCCGAATTTAAAGAAGACAAATTAATTGCGACAAAGGGGCGCAGAATCATTATTCTCGATTCAGAAAAACTAAATCGAATTATGGTTTCATAAAGGGGATGATTTAATTCATTTTTGTTTGTACTACCCTCAACAATAACCCAATAAATTTTTTTCCCTACAAATTTTATACAATCGTTAAAACTAACAAAAGTCATTTTTCCATTTGACTAGAGTCATTTTTATTTTCAATCAGTCAGTCTATTTTGCACACTTATATTATCAATTAATGATATCGTCTTTATTATTGATGAATTGAGTCAAAATTTCAACTGAAAATAAATGTATTCTTTTTCGGACTATGACTAAAAATTTAAAAAACGGAGAGAATTTAATAATGGCAAGGCCAGGAATATTGGCCATATCTGATATATTAATAACAAATTAGGTACAGATGAAAGAAAAAAGTTTAACAGCGATTTATCTTTGCAAACTGACCAATGGACATTTGCACTCTTTAAATCTGGGAGATTTAAAAATATTCGCTAAAGAAAAACTTGGAATTCAGAATGTTTGGGAGGAAGAGGATATTCCACTTCTGGATCCTATGAAAATGGCACAAATTATTCAACAATTTAAAATCGAACGAATAATTTTGGCAGGTATTACTCCGGGATTTGCAAAAACATTTTTTAACCGGGCTTTTTGCTTAGCAGGTAAAGATCCTGCAAATATTAATCTTGCCAGTTTTGGGAATATTAAGTTTCCTGATACAGATGCAAAAAGCTATGCCCAAGCAGTTTTGACTGCCGCATTTTTTCAAGTTGATTTGGATGAATTTTTGGGCAAGGATATGCTGTCTTTAAATCCGCAAACATTGGTTATTGGTGGTGGTATAGCTGGCATTCAGGCTTCCTTAGAAATTGCTGATGGAAATCAGAAGGTTTTTCTGGTCGAAAAAACAGGAACAATTGGTGGCCATATGGCCATGTTCGATAAAACATTCCCGACTCTCGATTGCGCCGCCTGTATTTTAACTCCAAAAATGGTAGATGTAGGTCAACATCCCAATATTGACTTATTGACTTATAGCGAAGTAATTGACATTCAGGGCAAGGCAGGTGATTATACCGTAAGTGTATTAAAAAAGGCTCGACGGGTTGATATTTCTACTTGCATAGGGTGTGGCACTTGCTCAGAAAAATGCCCTTCTAAAACACCAAGCGAGTTCGATTCAAATACCAGCCTGCGTAAAGCAATATATATTCCTTTTCCACAGGCCGTTCCGAATAAATATTTAATCGATGCAGAGCATTGCATATATGTGCAAGATAATGGTAAATGTGGTGTTTGCGTAAAAGTTTGCCCCGTGACCAATTGTATTGACTTGGATGCAAAAGATGAAGTGCTTGAAATTAAAGTTGGTCAAATTATTTTAGCTACTGGATTTGAAGTCTTCGATGCCTCGCGTTTAGATCAATATGCTTATGGTAAACTACCAAATGTGATCACTTCACTGGAGTTGGAGCGCTTAGTAAATGCTTCAGGACCTACTGAGGGTTATATTACTACTCGAACAAAAGACAAGAAAGGCAATTGGGTTTTCCTACCCAAAAATCCAGTTCCAAATAGCTTTGCTCTCATACATTGTATTGGCAGCCGCGATGAAAATTACAATAAATATTGCTCGAAAGTATGTTGTATGTATACGCTTAAACTTGCTCATTTAATTAAAGAGAAATTACCGGACGCTACAGTTGATGAATATTTTATAGATATGCGGGCATTCGGAAAAGGCTATGATGAGTTTTATGAGCGAATAAAAGGGGAAAATATTAATATGATTAGAGGTCGAACAGCAACAATAGAGTCAGATGGCGAGGAATTGAAACTGAGAAGTGAGGATATGCTCAATGATCGTATTTTGGAAAGAAACTACGATATGGTTGTCCTATCTGTTGGTTTGGAAGCTGGAAAGGATAATCAAAAATTAAGTGATTTAACCGAAGTGGCTCTCGATGAAAATGGTTGGTTTCAGGAATTGGATATGCTTTCATCTACCGAAAATACAACTAAGGCAGGAGTTTTTCTTGCAGGATTATGCCAGGGCCCTAAAGATATACCGGATACTGTAGCACAAGCTTCTTCGGCAGCTTCCAATGTTTTGCAAAACATTCACAATGAAAAAATGCAAAATCATATAACCAATAAAACATACGAGAATATTATAGAACAAATTCTGAAAAATACAGAAAAGACGGAGGTCAAATTATGAGAACACGTGTTGATCCTACTTTTAAAAATGAATTATCTCGCTTTGGTACTGAGGATTGGAATCATTGTTTCCATTGTGGAAATTGTACAGCGGCATGTCCATTATCAGAGAACGGAACATTGTTTCCAAGACAAAGTTTAAGATCAATTCAACTGGGATTGAAAGACAAAATTATTGCAAATCCCGAGCCTTGGATATGTTATTATTGTGGCGACTGTTCAGAGAAATGCCCTCAAGGTGCAAATCCCGCAGAATTAATGATGACGCTTCGACGCTATTTAACAGCAGCTTACGATTGGACAGGTCTTGCTCGACTTTTTTATACGAAACATTGGTTTGAAATATTCGCCTTGCTAATTTTCGGCTTAATTATAGGTTTATCACTAACTATTTTTAGTCCTTACGAAATTGTATATGCCTTGAATAACGATGGTGGCGTAAAAATTAACGAAATGTTTCCCATTCCACTTATCCACACTGGCGATTTGATAATGGCAGCATTCGTAAGTTTTTTCCTTATCAGCAATATTTTAAATATGTGGTATAAAGTCATTTTGAAACCAAAAATCTCTGTGCCCTTTTATCTGTATTTTACCGAAATATATACGATGATTTATCAATTTGCGACCCAATCGAAATTTTCTAAGTGCGATACAAATGGAAAGAAATATTGGGTCAGTCACTGGCTTTTAATGTCGGGATATACCATAATGTTTGTTTTGGTTGTTGTTTTCTTACCTTATTTCCAAACTGAAAACATTTATCCCTGGTACGAGCCTCAAAGGTTATTAGGCTATTATGCAACTTTTGGTTTATTGTTTGGTTTAACTTATGTTGCTATTGGGAGGGCTAAGAAGTCAACAGAGAAATTTAAATTCTCACATTTAAGCGATTGGTTATTTATTGCCTTACTTTTTCTAACAACCCTAACGGGGATATTGGTTCATATTTTTAGAATTAGCGGTTGGGTAGAGCTTACCTATTATACATATGTTTTACATCTGGCTATTTTGGTTCCTATGATCTGTATCGAAGTCCCTTTTTCTAAATGGTCTCATTTGGCCTATCGGCCGATAGCAATTTATCTAGTCAATTTAAAAAGGAAGGCATTAAACAAAAGCATTATACCAAATGCTCAACTGGCTGTCAACTAAATCAAGAAAAAATGGAAGAGATTAGAATAGGAGTTTATGTGTGTTGGTGTGGCACAAATATCGCCAAAATGGTCGATGTTGAAGACGTTGCCAAGGAAATGTCAAAACTTAAGCACGTAGTACTGGCGAAGGACTATAAATATATGTGCTCCGATCCAGGTCAGGATATGATCATTCAGGATATTAAAGAGCATAATTTGAATCGAATTGTCGTTTCTGCATGTTCCCCGCGAATGCACGAACTTACTTTTCGCAAAGCACTCGAAAATGCAGGATTAAATCCTTATATGTTTGAGATGGTAAATATACGGGAACAAGTCTCCTGGGTGCACAGTAGCAGATCAGAAGCAACTAAAAAAGCCAAAGCCTTAATTGCAGGGGCAATTAACAGAGTTTATTGGCATAGTTCCTTAGATAAGAGATCTGTTGAAATTGATCCAACCACACTTGTGATTGGCGGTGGAATTGCCGGCCTTTCCGCGTCTTTGAAGATTGCAAATGCCGGAATTAATGTATTTCTAATAGAAAAAGAGACTGTGCTGGGAG
>CAYPOW010000302.1:0-4015 GCA_964412145.1 uncultured Draconibacterium sp. | reverse complement strand
AAAAATACAAATCCCTGTCACCTTTCTTAATTCGTGCAACACGATTTCTTATTTCTCCTACATCTTGAAATTTTTCCAGGTCGATCAAATTCTTTTCAATCACTTTCCATCCTTTTTCAGCAGTAGATGGCTTTGCATAATCCATAATGTATTCTGCCAAGGTAAGTATCGCATTAGCTGAACAATAGCGCTTAATAAATCCCGGAACAGAGAATTCCATAAAATGCTCACCTGTTCGACCTAATCGATAACAAGCCGTGCAGAAGCTGGGTAAATAGGAATCGTCAAGTAGCTCATCGATAACATCTCCTAAAGAACGATCGTCATTAATCTTAAACTGTTCGCGATTGAGGTTTTGGTTCACGATGTCTTCCTCTTTCTTTGCGTATTCTCCAAGCTCAATTTTTGTACCAGCATCAATTTGAGATACGCCATACTGGAGTACTTCTTTTCGAATGGCTTCAGGTTCGCGAGCTGTGAGTATCATACCGGTATATGGTACTGCAAGACGAAGGATGGCTACTAATCTTGTAAAATCTTCATCAGAAACTTTATACTTTTCTTCTTGTTTAAAGGTAGAAGCATCTTGCAAGCGAGGAAATGAAATAGTGTGAGGGCCAACATTATAGCATGCTTCCAAATGATTTGCGTGTCTTACAAGACCTAGAACTTCAAAACGCCAATCGTGCAATCCAAATAAAGCGCCAATTCCTACATCATCAATACCGGCTTCCATGGCTCTGTCGAGGGATGTTAAACGGTTTTCGTAATCTCGTTTTGCACCACTTAAGTGGTATTTTTTGTAGGATTCGGGATGATAGGTCTCCTGAAAAACCTGATAGGTACCTATGCCTGAATCCTTAACGGTTTTAAAGCCTTCGATAGATAGCGGTGCTGCATTGATATTTACACGACGAATTTCGCCGTTTCCTTTTTTTACACCATACACTACTTTTACTGTATGAGCGATAAATTCAGGCGTATATTCAGGATGTTCTCCATAAACCAAAATCAAACGTTTTTGACCATTATCCTGAAGAGCTTCAACTTCTTTTACCAATGATTTATCATCAAGCGTGGTTCTGATTTGTTCTTTGTTTGAAGCTCTGAAACCACAATATTTACAATTGTTAATGCATTTGTTTCCTACATAAAGTGGTGCAAATAAAACTATGCGGTTGCCATAAATGGTTTCTTTTAGTTTTTGAGCGCCTTCTTTTATTTTTTTAATTGACTGAGGATCATTTGCATTAACCAAGACAGCTGTTTCTGCTAGATTTAATCTGTTTTTATTGAGCGATTTTTCAATAATTTGATCGACTAATTCAGGAGTAGATTTTGTATTTTCAAGCAAATTCTCAATTTCTCTTGCGTCGATGAAAGTTTTTTGGCTTTCGTCTGCTATTTGATAACTTTCAGGAGTAAATTTCATTTCAAAAAATCTATTGTTAATTAATTCACAAAGATACATATTATTTTAAAACTGTCTTATTTATTTAAATAAATATTTTGATATATGAAATAGGAAGAAGAGAATTAAAAATCAAATTCGAGTGAGGATAATAGCTCAGGATATTGAAAACCATCACTTGATTCCGGTATATTTCCGATCGAATTTTTCCCACGCAGAGGAAGGACGGTATGTGCTTTTAGTTTTGTATTTTTTTTGGAATTGATAAAATCTTTTAACTTATTGATCTCATTTGTGTTATAGAGCCAATCCTCTTCTTCAAAAGTATCCAAGATCAATGGCATTCTGGCTTCCGGCAGTTTTGGATTGTTATGAATCTGTTTCATTATTCCTTTTCCACTTGTAGTGACCAAACTAAATCCACGATAAATTTCACCACTTTCCTTGTTAATCCATTCGTCCCAAAGGCCTGCAATACACATGCTTGCTTCATTTTCATTATGGATAAAATAGGGGTAGGCTTTTCCTATAAAATGATGATGTTCATAAAAACCATCCACATAAACTAAACAACGTCTATTCCTTGCAGACTCCCGAAAAGAAGGCTTTTCAAAAATGCTTTCAACCCGTGCATTTAAGGTCTTGTTTTTAATTGAATTAGCTGATGCTTCGTCTTTTATCCAAAAAGGAATAAGTCCCCAGGTTTGTAACTTTGGATTGTACGGATTATCAGAAGTATAAATCGGAATATTTGGATGTGCATAGCCTGAAACATGGTGATATTCAGCATCTTTAAAGAATTTTAATTCTTTTTCAATCGCTTGCATTAAATCAGGATCGTGCTTGCGCCGAGCTCGTTTTAATGCTGTTTCGTGTAATACTTTTATATCGTAACACATAGTTTGTTTAATGATACGATGACACAAAGTCATCGTATCACTTAATCTATTAAATATGAATCACCTCATCATAAGCAGCTGCAACAGCCTCCATTATGGCTTCCGACATAGTTGGATGTGGATGAACCGATTCAATTATTTCACGACCAGTTGTTTCCAGTTTACGTGCAACTACTACTTCGGCAATCATTTCGGTAACATTATCGCCAATCATATGGCAACCTAACCATTCGCCATATTTGGCATCGAAAATTACTTTTACAAACCCTTCTTTGTTGCCACCTGCACTTGCTCTTCCTGAAGCGCTGAATGGAAATTTGCCAACTTTAATTTCATAGCCAGCCTCTTTAGCTGCCTTTTCGGTATAACCAACGCTTGCCACCTCAGGGTTTGTATACGTACAGCCTGGGTTGTTATTGTAATCCATTGGAGTAGGGTGGTGTCCGGCAATTTTCTCAACACAAATTATACCTTCGTGAGAGGCGGTATGTGCCAATGCAGGTCCTGGAACAATATCACCAATGGCATAATAGCCTTCCATATTTGTACGGAAATATTCATCGACTAAAACTTTTCCTTTTTCGGTGTTAATTCCGGTTTCTTCCAAACCAATGCCTTCGATATTAGCAGTAATTCCGACAGCCGAAAGAACAATATCCGCTTCCACTTTTTCTTCGCCTTTTTTGGTTTTGATAGTAACTAAACATTTTTCTCCGGAAGTATCTACCTTGGTTACTTCGCTGGAAGTCATTACTTTCATACCCGCCTTTTTAAAGCTTCTTCCCAATTGTTTTGAAACTTCTTCATCTTCCAAAGGAACGATATTATCTAAAAATTCGACTAAAGTCACTTTGGTACCTAAACTATTATAGAAATAAGCAAATTCGGAGCCAATGGCGCCTGATCCGACTACTACCATCGATTCTGGTTTTTTTGAAAGTGTCATCGCTTTGCGATAGCCAATAATTTTTTCCTTGTCAATGGGAAGATTTGGCAATTGGCGTGTGCGTGCGCCCGTAGCAATGATGATATGATCAGCTGAAAATTCTTTGGTTTTTCCATTTGCATCAGTTACATCTACTTTTTTGCCGGGTTTAATTTTTCCAAAGCCTTGGATCAAATCCACTTTGTTTTTCTTAAACAGAAACTGGATGCCGTTACTCATATTTTCGGCAACACCACGACTTCGTTTTACAATTGCCTCAAAATCAGCTTCAATTTCTCCGGCTATTTTAATGCCATAATCACTTGCATGCGAGGCATAGTTGTAGACTTGAGCACTTTTTAATAATGCTTTGGTAGGAATACAACCCCAGTTAAGGCATATTCCGCCCAATTCTGCTTTCTCAATAACTGCTACCTTTTTGCCTAGCTGTGATGCACGGATAGCAGCTACATAACCACCTGGTCCACTGCCTAATACAAGTATATCGTAATTCATATTCATTCTAAATTAGGGTTAATATTTATGCAAATTTACGAATTTATCTTGCATCTAAAAGAAAAACTACCTCTAGTTTAAATGCAAGGTAGTTTTTCGAAAAGATGTAAAATTATTACTTTGAATTTTATCAAATTGAATTGTTTAATCACTCACTATCAATTTTAATTCTGAATTCCCTTTTTGAGTAGCTAGGCGGATTATATAAATACCATTGGATAAAGAATATTGGTTTAAAGGAAAAGAATATGACCCTTGATTTAG
>CAYPOW010000301.1:0-4043 GCA_964412145.1 uncultured Draconibacterium sp. | reverse complement strand
TTTCAATAAATGGATCAAAATCGGCTATAAAACAAGCCACCTGATCATCCCCAATAGCACCACCCGTCACATAATTAATATAAACCCGAACAGCCAATCGCACAGGCGAATCACAGCCATTTAAAGTTTGACTTGCATAATAATATTGATCAACTAAAGCGTCTGTTTCAGCCAGAGGAACTCCACCAGTTGCCACATCATACCACTTTATTTCTGTGCTATCTGTAATAAAAGGTTCTAAATCTGCCACTGTCGGGCCTTCGCAAAAAGTTTGGATTGTATCGCCTGTTGGCGTGGCCGTTTGAACAATATAAACCAATTTAGAAACAATGCTAAATCTTCCAACATCACAATTATCAGTTACTTTTAAAGTAATTACTTCTTGTGATGCGTCGCAAGGTGGCGTATAATCAACTGCAGTAGCATCATCAGTATCTATTTGATTTGCTAATGTACCGCTACTATTGACTGACCATTCAAACGTATAAGGAGCAACGCCTCCGGAAGCTATTCCAGTTAAATTTTCGCTTATTCCAGAATAAACAGTATCTGGAATAATAGCTGAAGCTTCAATTTCTTTGTCAATGCCAGTGAGAAGTATGAAATTAAAAAAGGCGCGTTGGGCAGCTACTTTAGCTCTTTCAGGAACGATCTGGGTCAGGCCTACTCCCCATAAATCATCATCAAGATTGTGACCAGCCTCGTACATAATCATTCCATAATCTGAGTTTCCAAATGCAGGTCCGTAGGCAACGATGGTTGCTAGTCCAGGATAAGTGTTGTGATCCGAATCAAATACTGCTTTTGAAGTTGAAGAACGCCAGTCGGTATTTGGAATATAAATAACTTCAGAACCTTTATTCGTAGCTTCATCAAGCCTTCCTATAAATTGCATTATGGGGTCGCCAGAAAAGGAATAATCATAGGGTATGTTTTCATTATAATCGTAATCATGATCCGTAGACGGATGTAATCCGCTGTCACTTAGAAAATTACATCCAGGTAGATTTTCCAATTGACTGACTGATTTACAGCCGGACCAAAGATTGCCTTTATCACGTTCGATGAAAACTTTTAAAGAATCGATATAGTTTTGGTCCCATTCAGAAGGTTTTGCATGAGGCAGAACATAAATATCTTCACAACTAGTGATAAGTGTTGGATTTCCAGCTGTAATATAGGAATCTTCCGGAATCCCAGCATTTTCATAAAAAGAAGTTATAAGATAGCCATAAACTTCATCAAGTACCGCTCTGGGCCAACTGCTTAATTGGTGAAAAACTGGTGCATCAAAGGCAGACGAAATATAATCAACCTGCACCCCTTTACTTTCCCAGCTAGAAATGGCAGCACTAACTGCAGCTGTTACATATTCAGAAGCAATAATGAAAGGTCCCCCCTTGTAGTCTGTTCCATTTACAGTGAAGTCTGTTCCATCCTTACTTTTAGATGCATTAATAATCCAGCTTATTTGCACATTGTGGTTTAGAATCAAATCATACACCAAACCATAGGGTTTTAAACCATTGGCTATGCTTACATTGTTTGTATCAACACCCATATCAATAATATAGGCTCCGGGGGTGAATGTGGTAAGACCTTGGGCGTATAAATTATTGGGAATAAGAAACGAAATAAAAACTGAAAACAAGATATACAGACTCACTTTTATCCGAACATTCAGCGAATATTTAGTGGTATATTGAGTGAGTTCGGAATACTTCATTTAGCTTTTAATCAATTGTAAATAATAGATTGTGGCGAATAACAAAACTATGAACTTATTCATAATCGTATTTTAAGTAATTTCACTACAAATATAACTGATATTTGTGCAATTTAGTATAGAAATACTCCTTAAGGGGAAATGATTATTGTCTGAAAATTGGAAATAAATTAGCATGTTCCGTTTTTTGGACAAAAACCAGGCTTGAGTGTTTTTAAAAAGAACAAAATTCTTTTTATTCATCCAGCAAATAATCAATTTGCTTCTTCTGAACATCAATATTCTTTACTTTGATCCTTACCTTATCGCCTAATTTATAGCGCTTTCCAAATTTTTGACCCATTACCTGATAATTATCTTCGTCTAAGAAATAGAAATCATCTTCCATATCTTTCATACGAATCATACCTTCCACTTTCGAGCCAATCAATTCAACATAAACGCCCCATTTACTCACACCTGAAATCAAGCCATCAAACTTTTGCCCAACTTTATCGAGCATATAGACCGCTTGCATATATTTTACGGAAGCACGTTCTGCTTCAACAGCATTGCGTTCCATAATGGAGCTGTGCTTGCATTTTTCTTCCAATTCATTCACTTTAGTACCGCTTCTTCCTGCAAGATAATACGCTAAAAGTCGATGCACCATCAAATCGGGATAACGACGAATAGGTGAAGTAAAATGAGTATAAAAAGGAAAGGACAGGCCATAGTGACCGTTATTTTCCGTTGAATAAATTGCTTTTGCCATTGTGCGAACAGCAATGGTTTCTATCATATTCTTTTCACCCTTGCCTGCCACGGCTTTAAACAGATTGTTGTATGAATTCACGATATTTTGTCGGGAACTGATATTCATTTCGTAACCCAATTTATTAACAAACTGCGCAAAAGTGTTTAATTTTTCAGGACTTGGCTCATCGTGAACACGATAAACAAAAGGTCTGACTTTTTGATTTCCCTTGGGCTTACCAATATATTCGGCCACTTTTTTATTGGCCAAAAGCATAAAGTCTTCCACTAATTTATGCGCTTCTTTTTGCTCTTTGATATAAACTCCTATTGGGTTGCTATCTTCGTCGAGTTGAAATCTTACTTCTGTCGATTCAAAATTTATGGAGCCTTTTTTAAAGCGTCCTGCTCTTAATTTGGAGGCCAAATGATGAAATTGGAGAATCTCTTCTTTGTAAATTCCGTCATTTCCTTCAATTACACTTTGCACTTCCTCGTAACTAAAACGATGGTTTGAATTGATTACCGTTTTTCCAAACCATTCTGCTTGTATCCGACCCTCATCATCCATTTCAAATACCGCCGAAAAAGTTAGTTTTTCTTCATTTGGCCGCAATGAACAGACTAAGTTGGATAGATGCTCAGGTAGCATTGGTATAACCCTATCAACCAGATAAATAGATGTTGCACGCTCGTAAGCTTCATTGTCAATTACGGAGCCTTCTGTAACATAATGCGAAACATCAGCAATATGCACACCCACTTCCCAAAGACCTTTTTTTGTTTTGCGAAGACTAATGGCATCATCAAAATCTTTGGCATCAAAAGGGTCGATGGTAATCGTAAAAACATCACGAAAATCTCTCCTTTTCGCTATTTCGGTGGCCGATACTTCGTTGGGAATCTTTGTGGCTGCTTTTTCGATATGATCAGCAAAAGTTAAATCGAAATTATAATCCAATACGATCGATTGTATTTCAACGCTATGATTTCCGGGATCGCCTAAAACTTGCACAATTTTTCCAAATGGATTCTTCGCATGTTCTGGCCAGAAATCCAATTCTACCACAACTTTCTGACCGTCTTTTGCTCCGTTCAACTTATCCTTCGAAATGAAAAAATCGATCGGAACTTTTGAGTCGTCAGGAACAACAAAACCAAAACCTTTGGATATTTCAATAGTACCTACAAATTTTGTTTTTGCGCGTTCTAAAACTTCTAATATTTGTCCTTCTAACTTGCGTCCGCTTCGTTTCGGAAAAATAAATACTTTTACTTTATCGCCATTTAAGGCGTCTTTTGTATTGCCGGCGGATATAAAAATATCATCACCACCTTCGTTATTAATTATATAGGCTTTTCCGGTTGACAACATATCCACTTTACCAGTGGTGTAGGATTTCCCTTTCCCATACTTAGTTATATGTTTGGGACTGATTTGAAATTTGCCTTTTTTTGATTCAACGAGAATTTTCTGAGAAAACAAATCGCTTAACAATTTGGCAATTTGCTCTTTTCCTGCCTGATCTTTTACGCCCAAACGCTTGGCTAGTTGCTTGTAATTAAATGAACTGTATGGGTT
>CAYPOW010000300.1:0-4047 GCA_964412145.1 uncultured Draconibacterium sp. | reverse complement strand
ACAAGGAATTAAGTCGTTTAAATTTTAGGATTTAGACGGCTTTTTTATTTTGATCTTTTTGTGTGGGGAAAATCTTGAAATTAATACTAGCCCTTCGCACAGCGATACCTTGCATCTATGCATATAGCTGGCAAGCTTTCATCACTTAATGAACATTCCCTCAGTTCTAAAACACGCTTTTCGAACAGACTTCAAAGCATTAAACACCGTCCTTCCGATCCGTCGGCTGACGGGGAGGAGAAAACGCATACTGACAATCTAATATGCGCTGTAAACGCTCGTGAGTTGATGGCAGGATTAATAATAAGGTTAAATATTCTGTTTTGTTGTTTTCTACTAAGCTTGCAATGAAAAGAATAAGGTTTCATAAAATTGGACTAAAAACAGCATAATACAAACCATATATTTTTTTAAATCTTAGTCGCTTTAGTATTCACCCTTGATTTTACCATATTTTCTGAAGATTTTTCATCTAAAATTTATTTTAAATTTACGCTTAATCGATAGATGTAAACGTTCGTCCTGAAAACCTATACGTTCGTTCAATTGATGGGTCTATGATGAAAAAAGGATTAAATTTGAGAAAAATTTATAAACGACTCTTTGTGTTTCCAAATCTATAGCAACTATAAGAAAATGATTTTGAGATGCAGCCTTCCTATAATTCGCTTAAACTCAATTACGCATGAAGAAAAATAGTATACTTTTTTTAATTTTTACTCTTTCAATTTTCCAAATTGCAAATGCACAATCTAAATCGGTTACAGGTACCGTTACTTCCTTGTTCGATGGATCTAAAATACAAGGTGTCAAAGTAGTTTTAAAAGGTTCATCTGAAGGAACGTATACAAATGCTGATGGTTTTTATTCACTACACATTACGAATGATACCGGAACGATCGTTTACTCTTTGATAGGTATGCAAACTATTGAAGTCGATTACGGTTCATCTAGCATCGTTAACGTAGCTATGGAAAAGCAAGGGCTTGGTATTGATGAAACTGTCATAACAGCTCTTAATATTTCTCGCAAAAAGAATTCCTTAGGTTTTGCTGTTCAAAAATTACAAGGAGATGAAATTAACGCAATGAAAAATGAGAATTTCATCACATCTTTATCGGGTAAAATTGCAGGAGCTCAAATAAAAAATACAAGCAACTTATGGGGATCAGCTGATGTAATTATGAGAGGACGTTCTTTAATGATGGGTGATAATCAGGTTTTGTACGTTGTTGATGGAATTGTCATAGACAATGCATCATTAAATAATTCAGAACAATTAATAGGAAGGCATGGTTACGATTATGGTAACATAATATCGGATATTAATCCAAATGACATAGAATCAATAAACGTTTTGAAAGGTGCTGCAGCTAGTGTGCTTTATGGTTCGCGAGGAGCCAATGGAGTGATCCTAATAAATACAAAAAACGGAAGCCACGAACTCAAGAGTGGGGAAAACATAGGGGTTACTCTTAGCTCAAATATTACTTTTGGTACAATAGATAAATCAACTTTTCCAAAATATCAAAAAGAATATGGTGCTGGTTTTGGTTATTACTATAGTGGCGAAGATGATGGAAGTGAACACCCTGGTTTAGAATACTATGCTGATGTTAATGGAGATGGGATTGTTGATTATACTCCACCTTATGATGTAGATGGTTCACGGGGCGAAAAATTCGATCCCAACTTATTAGTTTATCAATTCGATGCTGCTGAACCTTCCTCCCCTAATTATTTAAAAAAAACACCTTGGATAGCAGCAGAAAATGGTCCAGAAACTTTTTTTCAAAAGGCTGTGGACTATACCAATGGAATTGCTATTAATGGCCATGTCGACCGTTTTGATTTCAGGCTTTCATATAATAAAACGAATAAAATAGGGATAATGCCCAACAGTTCCTTTAAAAGAAATAATCTGTCATTTAACGGAAAGTTCAATATTCTGGATAATTTAAAAATAAATACGCAGCTTGCTTACATACAATCGCGAGTAAAAGGCCGAAATGCAACAGGGAACGCAAATAATATTCTTACTTCGTTCCGGCAATTTTTTCAGGTAAATGTAGATATTAAAACCTTAGAGAACTTATATAAACAAACCGACCGCAATGTTACCTGGAACATGAAATCATTTGATGATCCACGTCCCTCTTATTGGGACAATCCATATTGGGTACGTTACCAAAACTACGAATCCGACAAGCGAACACATTTAATCGGTGCCACAAGTATTGAATATAACCTCACCAAAGAATTTAGTGTTATGGGACGTTTTACTATTGACACATACAGCGATCTGCAAGAGGAACGGAACGCCATTGGTTCCGTAGCATTATCAGAATATTCCAAATATACCCATGATTTTAAAGAAACAAATTTGAGCCTTTTGATGAATTACTCAAAAGTGTTTTCAGATAAAATACAGTTAAATGCAAATTTAGGTTATGATAACCGTCAAAATTCCTTAGAACATTTTTTTGGTTCGACAATTGGTGGCTTAGTATTACCGAATGTATATAATCTAAGCAATAGTTTAAATCCAACAACTCTAAGCACAGAATTAAAAACAGATTATACCGTAAACGGTTATTTTGGATTTGCCTCTTTAGGGTATAATAATTTATTGTATTTTGATGGAACCTATCGCCATGATGTATTCCCTAAATTATATGATGGTAAAAATGGGGATTCATATTATTCAGCATCTGCCAGTTTTTTATTTGATAAGTTTATCCGCTCTGAGCATGTTGATTTAGGGAAATTTCGACTGAATTATGCAAAGTTGGGGCGTGTTGCTTCCTATTTCTCTAACTTAAAACCTGAAAGAACCAAAAGTTATGAAGCCGGTTTAGAAATGCATTTTTTGAAAAGCCGCCTAGGATTTGATGTGACTTTATATAAAAATAATACCTATAATCAATTATTTAGTATACAAACATCTGGTTCAAATTCCGGATACCCATTTAGAGAGATAAATGTCGATGAGATTGAATACAAAGGAATTGAACTAATCTTAAGTGGAACACCAGTAGAAACTCGGGATTTTAAATGGAATATTAATATTAACTGGGCTAAAAATAAAAATGAAGTAATTGAACTTGTCGGAAATGAAGTTACTGATTTACAAATAGCAAGCTTACAAGGTGGGGTTTCTATTAATGCATCAGTAGGTCTACCCTACGGAACCATTATTGGTTCTGATTTTGTATATCATGATAACGGCGGTAAATTAATTAATAAAACAAATGGTAGTTATTTACGCTCTACTAATGATCAAGTAATCGGAAATATAAATCCTGATTGGTATTCTGGCGTAAGAAATACAATTAAATACAAAAATTTATCCTTAAGTTTCTTGATTGATATTCAAAAAGGCGGAGATGTTTTTTCAATAGATTTATGGTGTGGAATGGGTGCTGGCCTATATGAAGAAACTACTGGTGATAACGATTTAGGCAATCCAATGCGCGATCCAATTGTATGGAATGATGCGAGCAATAAAACAAAAGAAGGTGGATACGCCTCAAATTCCGGGGGTATTATTGAAGAAGGTGTATTATCGGATGGTTCTCAAAACTGGATTCGTAGAAGTCAGGAAGACTATAAAGCTATTGGATGGGCGACAGATCCAAATGCACGATTTGTATACGATGCCTCTTATATTAAATTGAGAGAAGTTGTACTTAATTATAATTTCCCTTCTAATATATTGAGTAAAACTCCTATTAAGAGTATGTCTTTTGCTCTTGTTGGGTCTAACTTATGGATTATTCATAAGAATTTGCCGCATGCAGATCCGGAGATTTTTCAATCAAAAGGTAATATTCAGGGATTGCAGTCTGGTGTGATGCCAACTACTCGGTATTTTGGTGTAAATTTAAACGTACAATTTTAAGAATTTTTTCAGCTTTTTTATTTAGAGGAAAAAATACGCTTAATCGATAGATATCTACGTTCATCTTGAAAATCCTTACGATCTTTCAATGAAGACCGTTGCATAATCACCTGTTTCTTTCTATTTTTATTTTTTCAATCTAAATT
>CAYPOW010000299.1:0-4049 GCA_964412145.1 uncultured Draconibacterium sp. | reverse complement strand
AATTTATTTTTGAAGTTGAGGATATTGATTTTGTAGTGCGGACAAACCAATATAAATCAAAATAATTAGTGGGAAAGCGGCAAATTGCATCAAAACAAGTAACACAACAGCGAGTCCAAGAAACACAAAACGTATAGCATTATCGCGCCAGCTTATGTTGGAGAATTTTAAAGCAAACAAAGGCAGTTCGGCTACCATAAGAACACTTAAAAGCCCAACCAAAGCGATTAAAATCCAAAAATTGGATATTAAGTCTTTTAGAAAAGGTAAATCAATAGCATAAGTTGAAGTTAATATAAAAGGAAAGGCCCCAAAAAATAATGCATTTGCAGGAGAGGGCAAGCCAATAAAACTTGTTGTTTGCCTCGTATCAATATTGAATTTTGCTAAACGAAAAGCAGCAAATACAGGTAACAAAAAAGCAAAAAAAGCAGCCGAATTATATCCAAATACTATCCACTGAGGTATATTGCTTGATTGAAGCAAAAGCTGATAGACTATAAAGCCAGGAGCAACTCCAAAAGTCACCATATCAGCTAAAGAATCCATTTCTTTACCCATATCTGACTTCACTTTCAATAAACGAGCGGCCAGACCATCAAAAAAATCGAAAAAAGCACCTAAAGCGATAAAAAAACCAGCCCAAAGCAAAGCTCCTTCAAAGGTGGCTATAATGGCAAAAATTCCACTAAGTAAATTTAGGGCGGTAATACTGTTTGGAATTTGATTTTTTATCATCAGTAAGGTTTTGAATAGCAAATGTAAAAAATAGCAAGCAATATGTTTGGAATAGGAGAAGATTAAATAATATTAAATAGAATTCTCGAATTCAAAAACCTAAACAAGCCGCTGTTAATCAAAACAAATGTGCTAATTTTGCGGCATGACAAATAATGAAGATAAATTGAAGAAGCTCATAGGTCATGCCAAGGAGTATGGCTTTGTTTTTCAGAGTAGCGAGATATATGATGGATTAAGTGCCGTTTACGATTACGCCCAAAATGGTGTTGAACTTAAGAAAAATATCCGAAACCATTGGTGGAAAGCCATGGTGCAAATGAATGAAAATATTGTAGGAATTGATTCGGCAATTTTTATGCATCCCACAATTTGGAAAGCTTCGGGGCATGTTGATGCTTTTAACGACCCAATGATTGACAATAAGGATTCCAAGAAACGTTATCGTGCTGATGTTTTAGTTGAGGATTATCTTGCCAAAATTGAAGCTAAAATAAATAAAGAAGTTGCTAAAGCTGAAAAACGTTTTGGTGATGCTTTTAATAAAGAAGAGTTTTTAAGTACGAATCCTCGCGTTCTAGCTAATAAAAAGAAAATGGAAGTCATTTCAAAAAGACTTTATGGCTCTTTAGAAAAGGATGATTTAGAAGATGTAAAAGCACTTATAGAAGAATTAGAAATTGCTTGTCCTCTTTCGGGTTCAAAAAACTGGACTGAAGTTAAGCAGTTTAATCTAATGTTTTCAACCCAAATTGGATCTACCGCAGAGGGCGCAAATGAGATTTTTCTCCGGCCAGAAACTGCTCAAGGAATATTTGTGAACTACCTAAATGTTCAGAAAACAGGTCGTATGAAGATTCCATTTGGAATAGCGCAAACCGGCAAAGCTTTCCGTAACGAAATTGTTGCGCGCCAGTTTATTTTCCGTATGCGTGAGTTTGAACAAATGGAATTGCAATTTTTTATTCGTCCTGGCGAAGAAATGAAATGGTATGAGCACTGGAAAGAGGAACGTATGAAATGGCATCTTTCTTTAGGTATGGATGCTAGTAATTATCGTTTTCACGATCATGAAAAACTTGCCCATTATGCTAATGCCGCAACCGATATACAATTTAATTTCCCTATGGGATTTAAAGAATTGGAAGGCATTCACTCTCGGACCGATTTTGATTTAAAAGCACATGAGGAGCATACAGGTAAGAAGATTCGTTATTTCGATCCTGAAATAAACGAAAGCTATGTGCCTTATGTTGTTGAAACGTCAATAGGATTGGATAGAATGTTTTTGGCGGTATTTAGTACAGCCTATAACGAAGAGACACTCGAGGACGGATCAGAGCGCGTTGTGTTAAATTTACCACCCACTTTGGCACCATATAAAGCAGCGATATTGCCCCTAATGAAAAAAGATGGCTTACCTGAAAAGGCGCGTGAAATTATGGCCGAATTGCAGGAAGATTTTATGTGTATGTACGAGGAAAAGGACGCAATTGGCAAGCGTTATCGCCGTCAAGATGCTATTGGAACACCATTTTGTATTACTGTTGATCACGATAGCTTAACAGATAATATGGTTACTATTCGCGACAGGGATACAATGAAACAAGAGCGCGTTTCTATTTCTGATTTGCGTCAAATAATTGCTGATAAAATCAGGAACGCTTAATTTTTTATGATCCCTACGAGGGTTTTAAACCCTCGTAGGGATAGGATAGAAAAACGGGAAGACTATTAAAAGGCTTCCCGTTTTTTACGAACCAATATTCGCATTATTAATTAAAGAAAAATTATTTTTCAACTGGGTTTGAAGCATTCAGGCTCCAAACATTCATTGCTCCGTCGTATACCATTACATTTGGATAATCAAGCAAAGAGCTTAAAACAAAGAAAGGCAAACCAGCACGAACAGCTGTTCCACAATAAAGCACAATGGTTTTATCGGCTGTAATTCCAGCAGATTTTAGCATTTTATTGATGTCATCATTGGATTTTAAAACACCACCATTAACACCAAAGCTTTTCCACTCTAAATTTATAGCACCAGGAATATGGCCAGGGCTTTTTCCATCAGCACCAGTAAATTCTTTTGGAGCACGAGCGTCAACAATAATAACGCCGTCATTTTTCAGATTTGCTTTCACCCATTTAGTATCGACAAATATTTTTGCATTTGTTGCAGCAGTAAAACTTGCAGCGGTTGCTTTTGTAGGAGCAGGAGTTAAAGGAATACGCGCAGAACGCCAGGCTTTCATGTCTTTTTGTAAGATTTTAACATCGGCAACGCCCATATATTTTAATATCCAGTATAAACGTCCGGCAGATTTATTATCGCCGTCATCGTAAATTATAATTTTGTTTGTATTGGAAATACCATTTTCACCTAAAATTTTAGAAATATCAGTAGCTGATTTTAAAACACCAGCAGGTTTTCCTTCCTTGCATAGTTTTGTAATATCGATATGGATAGCATTACGCAAATGAGAAACCTTATAGTTTTTTGCCGATTGAGCTGAGATTACTTTTACGTTTTTATCCTTACTCGTTTTGGCAAATTCTTTGGTGTTAAATAAGCCTTGAGCAAATAGTGAAGGAATTAAAAATAGAAATGCTAGAATAAATGCATAGCTAATATTGAATTTTTTCATTTCATGTTGGTTTTATTGAAAGGCTTTCCGAAGAAAGCCTTTACTTAATATTAATAATTAAAATTTAACTTGCAGTTGGACAACAAAAAAATCGTTTTCTTTTTCGTGCCAATCTGCCAAAACAGTATCGGAGCTTTCTTCTGCTTTGTAAACATAATTTACTTGCAGACGAGTCCATTCGTTGAAGAAATAATTGAAGCCAAAAGTCCAGTCTTGTTGTTTGTTAAAATCTATGTCTGCATCAGGATCATATGATTCAAATTTAACAACAGGTTGGATATTCCATGGAGTAGTATAAAGAGCCTGAACAAAGAATCCGTTTTTAACAAAGTCGCCTATTACTAAAGTTGGAGTAGAGCCACATCCACCACCTACTAATGAAGAACCCTGGTCGTTACCATTGACATATTCTGCTTGAAGCAAAATATTCTTTTTATTTATAGAAACATCCATTCCCCAGCGTTTACGAACATCATCGTCCATTGTTGGATCGGAAGGTTTTAGTGTACCATACTTATAGCTACCACCAATACTTACTCCTTCAATTGGAGAAAATACTAAACGAGCAGTATAGTCTTTACCTGTGTTGTCATCCATAAGGTTCATTCCTTTTCCATTTGTATAGGCAAATTTCCAAGCAAAAACATTGGCGTTTTTTAATCC
>CAYPOW010000298.1:0-4049 GCA_964412145.1 uncultured Draconibacterium sp. | reverse complement strand
TTTTGTAATTTTGCAACAAGATAATTATTATGGCAAGAAAATCGGATAAGGTTAGCAAACGAAAATTAAAGTCGTCTTATTTTACTACCATTGTTAGCATAAGTTTGGTGCTATTCTTAATGGGGCTTTTAGGTTTGCTTATTTTGAATAGTAAAAAACTTTCAGATCATGTGAAAGAGAATATAGGTTTTTCTATTGTTATGAAACCAGGAGTTAAAGAAGCTCGCACTTTAGAACTGAAAAAAAACCTCGATGCTGCGGAATTTGTTCGATATGCGGAATATGTTACACCAGAAGAAGCGGCTAAAGAATTGCAAGCAGATTTAGGCGAAGATTTTCTTGGTTTTCTAGGTTTTAATCCGCTCTTACCTTCCATCGATCTTCGATTAAGCGCCAGCTATGCCAATATAGATAGCTTGCAGGTAATTGAGAAACAACTCTTAACAAACCCCGATATTAAGGAAGTCTATTACCAAAAATCATTGGTGGAACTTGTGAATCAAAATATACGCCGATTGGGAATTATATTACTCATATTCAGCACTTTACTTTTAATTATTTCTGTCGCTTTGATTAGCAATACGATTCGATTGGCCGTATATTCTAAACGATTTATCATACGCACAATGCAACTGGTTGGTGCCACCCGTGGGTTCATACGATTGCCATTTTTACTAACGGGCATCATGCATGGTTTAATTTCAGCTTTAATTGCATCAGCAATGCTTGCAGTTATTATTTATTTTTCTATGCAACAAATGCCAGAACTTTTAACTTTGCAGGATTATAATTTATTTTTAAGCCTTTTTGGGTTTGTTATTTTGCTGGGTGTTTTTATTACCTGGCTCTCGAATCTTTCGGCAGTTAACAAATACTTGAAAGCTAAGCCTGATAAGTTATATCAATAATTCTAATTTAAGATAATGAAAGAAAAAAAAGCAATAAACGACAACGCTAAAATGTTTGTTTTTGGAAAGCGCAACTACAAATTTCTGCTCATAGGTTTGGGCTTTATTTTAGCTGGCTTTTTATTGATGATGGGTGGAGGTTCAGATTCGCCCGATGAATTTAACGAAGCCATTTTTGGATTTCAACGCCTTACACTTGCTCCTATTCTTATTTTGATTGGCTTTGCCGTTGAAATATATGCAATTATGAGCAAATCAAAAGATAATTTATAAGATTTTGATTTACTGTATCAAACAATTAACTACAAATTTAAATTGATTTATGGGATGGTTAGATGCGCTCATTTTAGGCGTTATTCAAGGCTTAACAGAATTTTTACCTGTTAGCAGCAGTGGTCATTTAGAAATTGCAAAATTTATTTTGGGCGACAATAGCCTTCCACAAGATAGTTTATTAATGACTGTGGTTGTTCATGCAGCAACGGCCTTAAGTACAATCGTTGTTTTTCGAAAAGACATTATGGAAATTCTTCGCGGTTTATTTCAATTTAAATGGAACGAAGAGACAAAATTCTCATTAAAAATTGTCCTTTCTATGATCCCAGCAGTTTTTATTGGATTGTATTTCAACGATTTACTGGGAGCTCTTTTCAATGGTCAATTGCTTTTAGTTGGGTTTATGCTTCTGGTAACGGCCGTATTATTGCTTTACGCCGATAGGGCCAAGACTACAGATAAAAAGGTGAGTTATATCGATTCCATTGTAATTGGTGTGGCGCAAGCCATAGCCATATTGCCGGGAATTTCGCGTTCGGGTGCTACTATTGCAACTTCTTTAATCCTCAAAATTGACCGGAGCCGAGCTGCGCGCTTTTCTTTTTTAATGGTAGTCCCACTTATACTAGGAGAAATGGCCAAAAACTTGATTGAGGGAAAGATAAGCTATGAAAGTTCCACTTTATTTCCGTTAACAATTGGTTTTATAGCTGCTTTTATTACCGGCTTTTTAGCTTGCACCTGGATGATTAAATTGGTAAAAAATGCCAAACTGTCTTATTTTGCTTACTATTGTGCTGTAGTTGGCCTTGCTATTATTTCTTATATGTTGTTTTTTGCCTAAAATTTTACGATTTGTCTGATTTCGATTTTCAAAAAGGAGAGTTAATACTGATAGATAAGCCCTATAAATGGACTTCTTTTGATGTGGTTAAAAGCGTAAAAGGACAAGCAAGAAGGATTACAGGCATCAAAAGAATTAAAGTTGGTCATGCCGGAACGCTTGATCCATTAGCAACAGGTTTATTATTGATTTGTACTGGCAAAAAGACAAAAGAAATAGATACTTTTCAGGTCCAGGAAAAAGAATATACAGGAACTATTTATTTAGGAGCAACTACGCCCTGTTTTGATTTGGAACAAGAGGTTGATCAACGCTTTGATATTTCGCACATTACAGAAGAACAAATTCAAAAAGTAAAAGCGCAATTTTTAGGGGAAATAGAACAAACACCACCTATCTATTCTGCAGTGAAAATTGACGGAAAGCGCGCTTATGAATATGCCAGAAATGATGAAGAAGTAAAAATAAAAGCCAAAAGAATAAATATCTATGAGTTTTCACTAATGCGGATAGAGTTACCTGAAATAGATTTCAGAATTCGCTGTAGCAAAGGCACTTACATTCGTTCTATTGCCCGTGATTTTGGTCTGGCATTAAATAATGGGGCACATTTAACCGCCCTAAGAAGAACGAAAATAGGTGATTTTAAAGTAGAAGATGCAATGACTCCGGCAGCTTTTAAATTAATGTGTTTGGAAGATGAAGGGTTTCATTTGAAAAACATTGATATAAAATAAGCTTGCTTTATTAATCCCGATTATCTTAATTATTTATTTAGCTGATATTGTTGAACTTCGAGTAGGTGTCGTTTCCAAATCGAAAGCGTGTCTTGTCAATCTATTATGGTTTATCAATACGAAAAAAATCAGCTGCAATTCCATCGGCGAAAAACAAACCTTTTTCACCTAAAAGATAAGACTCATTGCTTTTTAGCAATTGACCTTTTTGGATGTATTTTTGGGTGATCTGATCAAATTCGGCAATCCATTCATGATTAAAATTTTGTTTTAGTTCCAGCCTGTTTACGCCCCATTTGGTTCGAAGCCCTGTCATTATGGTTTCGTTCCATTGATCAGTTTTACTTAAAAATTCTTTTTCAGCAGGAACCTTGTTTTTATTTATCGATTCGATATACGGTTTGAGTTGGGAAAAATTCCAGCTTCGTGATAGTAAATCAAAAGAATGAGCCGAAGGACCAATACCTAAGTATTTTTTTTGGCGCCAATAATTGGTGTTATGAATGGCATATTTATGATCAAAGGCAAAGTTTGAAATTTCGTATTGGTCCAACCCATTTTCTTTTGCAAATGCAAGTAATAGTTTAAAATGTTCTTCACCCTGAATATCATCGGGTGGAG
This sequence comes from uncultured Draconibacterium sp., assembly GCA_964412145.1. Taxonomy (GTDB): domain Bacteria; phylum Bacteroidota; class Bacteroidia; order Bacteroidales; family UBA12170; genus UBA12170. Next base: position 663 of record CAYPOW010000298.1, on the reverse strand, counting down.
CATATTTGCCTTTTTTGATGAGCAAATCGTACACTGTATTTTCCTCGCGAGTAAGATTATAAGCAGAAAGGTGATCGATTTTCAATTCCTTGAATTGCTCCAGATTTTTTAGCCAACTTTCTTTTGTTGCAATCGGGATTCCATAAATCAAATCCAAACTCATCGAAGAAAAACCATGATCCTTAGCCTTTTTCAAAGCATTTATTGCCTCTTCAGCGGTATGTAGTCGATTTAAATAAGTCAATTCTTCATCATTAAAACTCTGTACTCCAATACTTAAGCGATTAACTGCGCTTTTGCTGAGCATTTGCAAATAAGAGGAACTTAAATCGTCGGGATTAGCTTCAAAAGTAATTTCCGCTTTTTCATCCACTGGAAATACAGCATATATTTTATCAAAAATAATGTCTAGTTCTTTAGCATTTAAAAGGCTAGGAGTGCCTCCCCCAAAATAAATACTGTCCAAAACTTCTCCTTGCAAATAATTTTTTTGCAGTTCCATTTCTTGAAGCAAAGCACCAACTAATTCCGGCTTGAATTTGACACTTGCCAGCGAATAGAAATTACAATAATGGCATTTCCGTTTACAAAATGGAATATGAATATAGAGTCCGGCCATAGGCTGCAAAACTAAGCTTTTTTCGTCTTCTTCTTTTTAGGTTT
>CAYPOW010000297.1:0-4073 GCA_964412145.1 uncultured Draconibacterium sp. | reverse complement strand
CCGCTGCATTGATTGTGCATGTGCCATCCGTGATAAAAGGTCGGGAAAGTTGGAAACAAAATGAGACCATCCAAAATGCTATAAATATTGATAATGGTGTAATCGTAAAAGATACTATTCTAAGATTTCAGAATCGAAAAACGGCCTATCCACACAAGGTGAATTAGTTAGTGACTTGAAAAGACTTCTAAGCAAAAACCTCTATTGCTTTATGTTTTACACCAATGTTAATTGGTGTATGTCCTTTTAGTTCTCCATCGGGAGAAACTGCTTTCAGATTTTTGGTCGATATTTTAATGTCTTTTCCTTGAAGTGTTATAACTTCCTTTAAATGAATATGTTCTCCTGTTAAAATTTTAGGAAACGACTTCATTAATTGAAAAGTATTCATCTTCTTTAAAACGGTAATATCAAGCAAGCCATCATCAAATTTGGCATCGGGAGCCATTAAAAAGTTAGAAGTATAGCGAGTATTTGAAACCTCCACAAACAAAGTGTCTAATTTAAATGTTTTTCCATCTACCTCTAAAACAGTTTGTTCCGTTTTAAGATTTAAAGCACGATAAAATATACCTATTGTATAGGCAAAGTTTCCGAACCACTTAAATTTTTGAGCAGTAACCGTGACATCAGAAGTAAATCCTACGCCAATGATATTAAAAAAATAAAAGGGAGCGCTTCCGTTTTGAGCTATCCCTGCATCAATCCATTTAGTTTTATTGGCATCCAAACTGTCGATCACCTCCTTGATCTGGCCTGTTTTGAACCCCAAATCTCTTATAAATGCATTACCTGTACCTATGGGAAGAATTCCAAAAGGCGGTTTTTTAATGGCCGGATTTTGTAAATAACCATTGGCTACTTCCATTATTGTGCCATCACCACCAGCTGCAAATACACCATCAAATCCTTCAAAATTGGTTTCCCTAACTGTTTTACTAGTCTTTTCTCCACCAAGAGTAGAAACAATAATAACCTCATGGCCAGCCTCTTTCAGTAGATTGAGTGCTTTTTCTTTCAGCTTTTTTGCTCTTCCAAATCCAGCAAAATCATTATAAAAAAGTAGTACTTTCAATTAGTAGAATATTTAGTGATTACTATAAATGTGCGTTTTGGGGTCGACAAATATAACCAAATATCTGAAAAATAAATTTTGTGCGTTTTGGGATCGGAAGCTGAAAATGAGATCTGTTTTTTTTTGGATTGTAAATGGCTGTTTTAATTTTAAAATAAACTTCTCGATGTATTGTCTGTTAGTCATTTTCTAAACAAAGTGTGTTAGTCAGAAACCCTATCGAAAGTAAACTTTTAATCCTATACCAACCTGGGCATCGGGAGCATTATCTACGAGTAAATCTTCTCTTAGATACATCCAATATGCTATATCTCCATTTGCATAAGTCAGTGTTAAAGTATGTGCGGATAAGAATCTATATAGATGAGAAATAGCATAATGCCAATGAGTCGATATTCTGTCTCCAGTTAAAACCAAATACTCAAATCCACCTTTTTTATTATACGAACTTTGAACATAATAAGTGCTTGCAATTGAAAAAGAACTTCTTTGATTAATCTGTTTTACATATTCGAAAAGTATTTCCGAACTGAGTAAAAACTTCTTATCGCTTAGCTTTACAGCGTCGCCAAAACAAAGCAATCTTTGACGTAAAGCGCCAATACTTAATCCAAAGTGAAGCTCCTTTTTATTATTTAACGCTAGTCTTTTTACAAATGAAGAATTTAAGCCAAAATCCAAGGAGGGATTTACTTTGCTTACGTTCGCTCCCATTTGCAATCCAACATTAACATAAATGTTCATTTTTTCAAGAAAATTAAAATGCGGGTAATAGTAGTATGACAAATCGATGCCAGAAAATATAAAATCACCCTTATCAATCTGGAGTGTTTTTCCATTTTCATCCATGTACCGAATTTTGGCTTGATTAAAACCATAGGCCTTTCTTGCAAAAGGATCCTCCCCTCCTGCAATGTTTGAATGAAACCATTCTAAAAATTGATCACTAGTTAAAAGAGAATAGGGAATATTACCCTCGTCCAATGAAAACATTCGAGAACTAAGGCTTATCTCCTGGTTGTCTGATATTGGAATATTAAATTTTATTTGATAGTGTCGAATAATTCCATCCGCCTGATTTTCAATAGTTTCTGTTGGGGAACTGTTTTCATCATAAAAGGCATACCTTCTATGCCAAACTATATTTTGCATAGCAATTCTATCATCTTCATTCAATGGATTATACGCTTTGACATAAGGTAACCACACATTTCCACTGGAAATATTTGCGGTAATAGACATCTTTTTCTCTGCTTTCAGTTGAAAATTATTATTTATTCTGGAGATAAACATTCCAAATGGATGTACAGAAAGTGTATTTGCATGGTATGTGGAATTAAGATCTGTTTTTTTTAAACTATCGTTATCAATTTGCGAAAAACAAACACCATAGCTTAGAGTTAAAATAAGTAAAATAAGTTTCATACAATTTTGTTAATTAGAGAAATGCCTCCAACTCAGGCTAGTTTTAATGCTATTTATTTTTGTTATCGATTGCCTATTCTAATGCTTTAAAGTCAATTATAGGTTTTATTCCCGTCTTATCTCTTTCAAAAGAGATTCCAATGGGAGTATGATTATTCATAAAACCACAATTCCTTAAGTAAAATTTATTTTTTTCTACGCCTCCTGAATAATCTAATCTGTTTTGTTTCCTGGCTGTATTGTCAGCGGAAAATTTTACCCGATTCAATTCATGCCATCCACTAGAATTATACACCCATTGGTTCGAATACAATCCTTTTCTTTCATAAACGCCCTGCTCGGGAATAAAATTTTCCAAAAAGGAATGTAACTTCTTTAAATAAGTATTTGTTTTAGGTCTTTTGAACTTTGCTATCAAACTCCAGGAATTTACTTCTGAGTCGTAAAAATAAGCAGTATAATCTGTGCTATTATCATCTAAAGGCTTGGCCTGGACAAGAAACCCGTATTTCACATCCGTTTTCCATTTAAATACTTTATAACTTTGACCACCAGACCCTTCATCTCCAAATTCACCCGATATTACTCCGCTTCCTTTTTTTAATAATTTGATTTTATATTCCTCTGGTATCTCATCAGGGGAATCCGTTTTATATGGACTCCAAATGGAAAAAAGAACTCTTCTCTCCCTTGGAGAATTGACTTGTATTCCAAAATACCCTTCGCTAAAACCATTTGCCATAAAAAATGAACCCATAATGTCTTGTCCAGCAGGAATCAATATTTCACTATAAAACCATTCAATATTTTCAATATCATCAGGGATTTCATAATTTAGATGAACAGAAGGACCTCTTCGCCCCCAATAGAATTCGTCCCGAACAAAATTTATTTCTGATTTATTTAAATCCCCCAAAAGAATGTCGTCTACATCAGCATAGAAATCACCGCTTTTATCTAAACCTTCTATGTCAACAAAATAATATCCAGGTACTTTAATTTGAAAATTTCCGATAAAAACATCCTTAAATTCGGTATTTCTAAGTGCGATTTCTGTGGATTGATTTCCAAGAGTAACCTTAATTTTTGAAGTACCAGAACTTACTCTAATCGATAGCCCTAAAGCTATTTGTCCAGTTTTATTTATATGGAAAAAAGTACGTATAATCTGTTTTTTCGTTTTCCAATTGCGAATCCCCTTAGCAGTAATAATATCAGAAGAAATATAATGGCCATTATTTATTATCCAGGAATTACCAGCAGTAGGTATTCTTGTATTCAAATTCAATTTTTCGGCTTTTTCAGTTAGAGAAGTACACAAAAAAAACAAGAAAACAGGGATAAAAATATTAATGATTTGCTTCATAGATGAAAATATTTATCAATTATATTCGGGCTATTTATAGTGGCTGGTTTAGCATGAAAAATATCTTTCATTAGCATTAATTTTTCTTCTGTACCAATTGCGACCCTTTTTATAGTTGGCGAAATTTAAAAGATAAAAGTAATTTTATTTTTCTCTTTTCCAAAGTTTCATTTATAATTGGCAGTAACTTTTCTGGCAATATGCAGC
>CAYPOW010000296.1:0-4094 GCA_964412145.1 uncultured Draconibacterium sp. | reverse complement strand
GCATATTGAATCCAGGACGACCAACTCCTGCGGTGGCAAAAGCAAAAACCATTGGCTTGTTTTTCACCTCTAACATCCCTTTAGAATTCTCCAGCTTCTGTTGCTGCATTGTCAAAATATGATATTCAAATCTATTTTGATCTGAGGCTGGTAAATCACTAATTTGAGGTAATGTAAATGCAAAATCAGCACCGAGTTGCAATTGTGTAAGCTCATTCAAATTCTGTATTATAGCATTTCTTGCGGTTGATAGACTGTTTAATTCCTGCTTAATATTAATCAATTCTAGCTTCAAAACATCGAGCACGGAAGCAAGCCCAACGCCTTCTGCAACTAGAACCTGAACTTCTTTATACTTGCTTTCTAAAACCTTTTGATAGCTTGACACAATCTGCTTTTGCTTATCCAATAAAACAATTTGAAAAAATAAGTTTTTAGTTTGAGCCTTAACATTATAAAGTTCCTTATCGATAAGCATATCAGCAATTGCTAAATTATCCTTCTCTATCCTGTTTTGGAACTTGTTTAATCCCCCGCGATATAAAGCCTGATTAACATCTAAACTCAGCCGATACTGATCTTTACTTACGCTAGGAATCGAAATCCCGGGCAAGGAAATTGGTAATTCTATAACCTCATTTTGCAGACTTGCTTTACCATTTATGGAAAGCTGCGGCAATAATTCAGCCTTTAAATTATCTGTTTTCAAACTCTGGAGCTGAGATTGCATTCTATGTTGCCCATAGAGCGGATGATTTATTACGGCCTGCTCCATACATTCCTGCAAACTAATTACTCTTGCTTCTTGAGCATAAGTATATGTAAATACCGAAAGCAATAAGAGTGTTAAAAATTTCTTTTTGTATTTCATCTTAATCTTGTCTTTTAATTGCTGCAATTACAAATCGTGCAGCTTCTACTTTTCTTCTTTCTAACATTACTTTATAGTCTTCCTCCGAACCTTTATAAATAATAGTCTTCACCATCGGTTTTGCAATAATCGGGAAAATGCAAAGCGACAAAATATTAATAATCAAATCGGAAGGTTCAATTTGATGAATTGTCTTTTTCTCAACTTCATCTTCAATAGCTTTTAAAATTGGCTGGATATCTATCTCCAACAAATTAATAATCTCAACTAGACGATCAGGATTAGAACTTAATTCGTTAATAATGAATCCAGGAATATGAGGGTTCTTTTCTATGATAGTGAGATAATTAAAAACAAAGCGTTCAATTTTTGTAAAAAGGTCATCAGGTCCGGCAAAGGATTTCATAAGGCTTGGCGCAAATGTCTTAAAAGCCAATTGAAAAACCATTTTAAACAACTTTTCCTTGCTCCTGTAATAATAATGCAGCAAAGCTTTGTTTATTCCAGCTTCATCTGCAATTTCTTGCATCCTTGCACCAGCCAATCCTTTTTCAACAAATACTTTTTCGGCTGCCTTAACAATTTTTTCTTCTGTACTTTTATCTTCCATTGAAATTAACCATTTGCTTTAACCATTTGGTTAAACCATTTGGCAAATATAGGATATGAAATCTGATTTGTCAAGTATAAAGTTTAGAAAAGAATAAGATAATTTTGTATTAAATTGATTTACTGTGATTTAAATTTTAAAAATAAAATTTTGATAAACGGTCAAGAGACCGTGATTTATATCAAGCTTAATCAGGAGATTAAGCTTAGCATCAGCATTGTAGAACGCTCGGCCTAATCTCCAGATTAGGTCGAACAAAAAAGTTAGTCTCCGACTAATAGAAATAAAGATGCATATTCAGTATATTTGCATAAGCTATACATCTCCACAATGTCCACAGGCTACCAAATTAAAGATCAACAAGCTTTATATTATCTCACTTTACAGATAGTAGATTGGGTAGATATTTTTACACGAATCGATTATAGGGATATTTTCTTAGATAGTATACGTTACTGCCAACAAAATAAAGGGCTGCAAGTTTTCGGATTTGTAATAATGTCGAATCACGTACACATAATCGTCAATAGTCCGGAAGGTGAATTAAGTGCCATTATTAGAGATTTAAAAAAATTCACCAGTCGAAGTTTTATCGAAAGAATTGAAAAAGGCACCGAAAGCAGAAAAACGTGGATGCTCAACCAATTTAAATTTAGCGCATTAAAACATTCTAAGAGAAGTATCCATCAAGTATGGACACACGAAAACCATGCGATACATTTATATATACCAAAATTTACTTGGGAAAAGCTCGACTATATTCATAAAAACCCAGTACGAGCTGGTATTGTGGAAAATCCCGAAGATTATCTGTATAGTTCAGCTAGAAACTATGCTGATATGGAAGCTTTGCTCGATGTTATATTGCTCGACAGACCATTTATTACCTATTGATCTTTAGAGTGCGGTCAGGAGACCGATATTTACCCAAGCTTAATCTGGAGATTAAGCTTAGCATCGGATTGTCAAGAGAAATGAAAAAAAATAATCAGATCATTTTACAACAATCTGATTATCTGATATTTAATTGCATTAATTTTATTATTCTTAATATTGCATCTAGAAGATATCTGGTTTCAAAAAACTCAGATCGCTACATCCAGAGGAAGTTTTATTGTGAATTTAGTACCGACATCCGGAGTACTTTCCACGTGAATAACCCCTTTGTTTAGATCAATCACTTTTTTCATAATCGATAAGCCCAGGCCTGAACCCGAGATGTTTTTTGTTTTTCGTGTTTTAATACGTGTAAATTCTTTAAAAAGAAGCGCCTGTTCCTTCTCTGTCATTCCAATACCTGTATCTTCCACAACGAAAATTGCTTTATTCTTTTTTTGTTTGATAGAGAATTTGATACTTCCGTTTTCAGTGTTGTATTTAACTGCATTTGATAGTAGATTATTAAAAATAATTTCTACTTCTCCTTGATCGGCATTCATAATTAATTGAGGTGGAAAATCTGATTCGACTTTCACATTCATTTGAATAGCCATAGGATAAATGGAATCTACAGCCAATTTGGCTAGCTTAACAGCATCAAAATCCTGTATCGTTCTATTCTTGCTACCCGATTCAATTTTCGTAAAATCAAGCATATCCATAATTAAACCACGCATAGATTCTAAACGTGTCAACGAACGATCAATCATTTTATCGTAAGACACAATATCATCGCCCGCCTGTTTGTCTTTCATTATCCTAAGATAACCTTCAACTGCATTTATTGGCGATTTTAACTCGTGTGACAGCACGGATAAAAACTTAAATCTCACTTGCTTAGCCTCGGCATTCATTTTATGCGTCATTCGTTTTAAAAACAAATGTTTGGTAATGCTCTCCATAGCAGTTTTTAAATCCTGAGCGGAAAATGGTTTTGGAATAAAGTTAAAAGCGCCATTATTAGTTGCTCTAATCGCAAGCTCTATAGAAGCATAAGAAGTAATCATCATCACTGCTGTATCAATTGAGTTTGCATTGATATACTCCAACACTTCGATGCCTTCCATCCCAGGAAGCTTATTATCGAGCAGTACAATATCTATTTTAGTTGAATCCAAAATTTTTATTGCATCTTCGCCGGTTTCTGTATCTAGAATATCAAATTCAAAGTCATCCTCATAAAACGGAAAGCTAACTGAGAAATCTCTCAGTGCTCTATGAATTCCCGTTCTAATCCCGAGTTCATCATCTACTATAAGTAATTTTAGTTTTTCCATTATTTTAGTTTCACAGGGTGGTTATAAAACGCTAAAAGCAATATTTACAGTTTTAAAAGCTTGTTTATTTCTCTGTGTAACTGATCGGGTCTAATTCCCTTAGGCAAATAACGATCAGCTTTAATCCAGCTTGTTTCTGAATCTTTTTCCGAATCAAAATTGATACCTGTCACTGATGCAGCTGAGGTTACTATTAGAATAGGCACATCTGGATACATTTTTTTCATTTTATAAGAAAGTATAAATCCGCTATCATCATTATTCATCATTAAATCAAAAATAGCCAAATCGGGCTTTTCAGCTTTCATTGCTTCCTCACACTCTTCTTCGTTTCCAGCGGTAATCGTTTCAAATCCAAAATTTTCAACATGAAACTTTAATTGCTCAAGATAGTCGA
>CAYPOW010000295.1:0-4101 GCA_964412145.1 uncultured Draconibacterium sp. | reverse complement strand
ACTCCTTCTCCATGTTGATGTCGCATGTTGCCAAATTTATCTTTATAAGATATTGGTAATACTAAAACGGATTTAATGTTTTGCATCTCTAATATTTCTTTTTCAGCTTTAGCTGAATCACCAAGATCAGAAACATCATGTATATCTAGGACTTCTCCATTTATTATTTTATTTATCCACCAAGGAAATATATTTGTTGGTAAATTTTGCAAGTTGTCGATTTCAGCATCTACACCCACTTTGCACCATTCATTTGTATTATCCATTAACGTATCATTTTCTTTAAACTTAAATACATATGCTCTGCTAGCATTACTAAACTCACCAATAGCCTTCAATGCATTACTTATTGCATAATCAATATCGTCTATTCTTACAAATCCTCTCGCAATGTTAGAGACGATTTTTTCAAGCTCTAATTGTCTTACTAACTTTGATTCAAATATATTATCTTTCATTTTTCCTCCTAGCTGTCACATTTTCCCCTATCAACTGTTTTGCCAAATTCAACACTCAACTCATTTAAAAGCTTATCAGTAATACCAAGGAATTTAACAGTTTCTTCATGTAAATCACACTGAAATCTAGTGTCACCTATTAATGTCCAAGCATAATAACTTGAAAAATTAACTACAACTACCAATTTATCATTAGCCAGATTATTATCAAATGGTTTTAAATACTCTCGTGAAACTTCTACTATTGAAAAAGGAAGTTCCCACCAGTCGAGAAGATAACTGCCTATAAGCGAATGTGAAACTCCAAATATTTTCTCTTCGATCTCATTTATTTTCATCTCTGGATTCTGGTCTTTTATCAGCAGAACTTCCTTATATTTCTCCTTAAAAGTTGTTAATAAAAAAGGGATTCCAATCGAATGTAATAAACCCGCTGTCGAAGCTTCCAAAGGAATTACGGTTGAATACAGTTTTTGATATAGATATTGCGACATTTTATTGGTTATCATCGCATGTTTCCACAATAATTCGAGTTCTTCCACTCCATCGTTCATACCCAGAACCGTAGTAGATATAATAATATTCTTCACATTATTTAGTCCAAGTAGAACAATCGCCTGATTTATATTGCCTGTTCTTTTTCCATAAAAAGCAGTATTAGCAATCCGTAAAATTCTTGATGCTATCGCTGGATCTTTGCCTATTTCAACTGCGATTTCATTCATCGAACTGTCAGACTGTATCATACTACATATGTTCATGTAGAGATCAGGTAAAGTTGGTAATTCTCCGATGCTATTTATTATAGATAAGAGTTTTTTATCTTCCATAGTTTTCCTTTGTTCAAACAATACAGATATCACATCCATCAACTCATCGTTATTCCAAGGTTTATACAAATAAAACTTTGCTAGATTTCCAGCGACCGCTCCCATAATCTGACTACTATCAGAATAACCACTAAGTATAACTCTTATGGTACTTGGATGTTTCTCCTTTGCATACTTAAGTAGCTCTATACCATTCATAATAGGCATTCTAATATCAGTGACCAATATATCAATCGAATTCTCGCTCATAAATACAATTGCATCATTACCATTCTCAAAATAATAACACTCATAATCAGTCTTATAAAATATTCTTCGTAAAGCTCTCAAAATTTGAGTTTCATCATCAACAAAAACAATTTTACTTTTCATACCGTTTCACCCCATTTACACTTCTACATAAGCTAATTTTATTTGATCTCTATATCATTATCTACCGGAAGTACTATCTTAAAGCTAGTACCTTCGCCATATTTCGAAGAAACACTTAATTCACCTAAATGAGTATTAGTTATAACATCATATGATATACTCAATCCTAATCCAGTACCAGACCCAACTGGTTTTGAAGTATAAAAAGGGTTAAATATTTTACTGAGACTATCTGGTTTAATGCCGCTACCATTATCTATTATTTCAATAACTACGTTCGCATCTAGTTGATACGATTTAATAATAATTTGGCCGATACTCTCCAAGTATTGATGCCGTTCAATTATCGCATCAGTTGCATTAACAATTAAATTTAAGAAAACTTGATTCAACTTCCCACCATGAGCTTGAATAAACGGAATCTCTTCTAAATTTAATATCAATTTTACATGATCACTATAATAATTTTTAGAAACAATCAAAGTATCCCTAATGCCTTGATTCACATCGAATAAGCTGAATTTGTTAGATTGATCAACTCTTGAAAAGCTCCTCAATCCGTTAATAATTTCTTTTATCCTACTCAATCCAATCTCAGTGTCATCCAACAACACTGGAACATCTTCAATAATAAAAGCCAACTTATCTTCAATGATTTTTTTGAATTTTAAATAGACCTCCTTATCCGAAGACACCAACAATTGATCCACCTCTTTATATGATTCAAACCATGTCGCTATATATTCCTTCAATGTATAAAAATTACTACTTACAAATCCTATAGGATTGTTTATTTCATGAGCAACTCCAGCTGCCAATTGTCCTATTCCTACTAACTTTTCAGCTTGAACTAACTGATTTTTAGCACTAATAATTTGTTGGTTCACTAATATCAATTCATCATTACTGGCGACAATCTTTTCGTTTGATTCTTTCAGATTTTTTATCAATTCAACAGATTTAATAGCGCCATCAATACGAGAAATCAAGTCAATTTCTCGTATTGGTTTCCTTATAAAATCAGATGCACCAAACTTAAAACACTCTTTCAAAGTTGCATCATCGTCTACCGAGGATATCATAATCACCTTTACCGATAAACTTTCGATCAACTCCTTTATCTTTTTCAGTATATCGATTCCACTTAGCTCATACATTATCACATCAAGAAGAATTATTTCAGGTTGTTCATCGTTGATAATCGATAAACACTGCTTGCCATTAGATGCTTCAAACAATTCAATTCGTTTATCATACTGTTGCAATATGTCATTCACTCTAACTCTTATAAATTTACTGTCATCTACAATTAATACTTTCACAATCAACCTCCTAAATCTCTTTAGCTTCACAAATTGGTATTATTTCCAGCGCAAGTTCTTTTTTGTTATGAGCATACTTAATTTTAAATATATTAGTAAAAATCTCATTAAATATTTTAATTTCATTATCTATTCCTGAATATTCAATTTGAGATAACTTTACTCTCATTAATAGTCCTACACCTAAGTACTTGTTTCCGATATTTAAATTACTTTCTCCAATTTCCAGATAAACCTTCAAAGCCTTATCTTGTGGATATAAAAAATTTAACACCTCGCTAAAAATCATTAATGGAAAAAAGCAATTTACTACAAGTCTTGCCGATTCCAAATCGGGGTAGTTTATTAAAATCTCAACTTTAGAATGATTTAACTCAAAATAGTTCTTTATAGTCTCCGAACAATTACTATAGGAATAGTATTCTCTAGCAAATGGAAAATTAAGCAGTATTTTATTTTCCATTTCTAATAGTCTTTCAATTTTATTTTTCTCAAAAATAGCATCCTTTTTTATTGGTTCTTGAATACTATTTAATAGTTGACCAATCTCTTTCATTATAACACTATGAGCTTTTTGAATAATCATCACATCGCTTATAATAAACTCTTTCTTAATATCAAATCGCTTAAAAATCTTCTCATATGTCTTGTTCTTATTTTCAAATTGAATAATATCATTTGAATTTTTAACCTTTTTTAATGAATAATTGATTCCATCGTTAATAGCAACTTTTAAATCTTCATCTAATTTCCAAGGCTTTGTGATAAATCTAAAAATATCTCCTTTATTAATTGTTACTAACACCTGAGGTAATTGGGTATATCCTGATAGAACAATCTTGACCAGGTTAGGATACACTACTTTAACAATTTCTAAAAGCTCCAACCCATTCATTGTCGGCATTCTCATATCAGTCACAAGTACGTTAATATCCTCTTTTTCTAAAATCTCCAACGCATCACTTCCATTATTTACAAAATATTGTTCATATGATTCATGTCGTAATTCCCTTTTTAAACTTCTTAGTATTAGCTCTTCATCATCAACAAATAATACTTTAATCCACTCATCACCTCAGTCACGTTTATTTCTGCTATCTTCAATTGTTCTAATTACTC
>CAYPOW010000294.1:0-4103 GCA_964412145.1 uncultured Draconibacterium sp. | reverse complement strand
ATTACTTCCAGAATATTGCATATAATGCAACTAAAATAATCATTACTGCAAAAGCACCAACATTAAATATTGGCGATGTTTTGAATAGTTCCTTAGAAAGAGGAATTCCTTTTTCATCATCTTGACCTTTGTTTTGGAAGTAACTCACCAAAGCAATTACAATCATTGTTAGAACTGCAGTATATCCCATTTGATCCATCCATGGCAAGTCGAGAAATAGGCCACTTTCTGACCATCCTTTTGGAGCTACTTTGAAGTACATGGCTATTGGAATAGATGATAAAGCACCAACTATTGCACCTTTGTTTGTCGTTTTTTTCCAGAATAATCCCAACATAAATACCGCCAAGATTCCCGGGCTTACTACGCCGGTATATTCTTGTATAAACTGGAATGCTTGATCAATTCCGCCTAATAATGGAGCCGTAAATGCCGCAATTATTAATGCACCAGCAGCAGAAATTCTCCCAACATTTACAGTAGTTTTATCACTCGCATTTTTGTTGATATATTGTTTGTAGATATCCATTGTAAATATTGTGGATGTTGAATTCAGCATAGAAGCTAATGACGAAACTATTGCTGCCGTCAAAGCTGCAAAAGCTAAACCTTTAAATCCAGTAGGTAAGAACTGTAATAGCCAAGGATAGGCTTTGTCAGCTTGTTCAGCCGAAGGTAAATTTTGCAAACCAGCTTCGCCCAATCTTCCCATTATTTCAGGGTCATTTATCATTACATATGCCGCTATACCTGGAATAACTACGATCAATGGAATAATTAGCTTTAAGAAAGCGGCTAACAGGATCCCTTTTTGTGATTCTTTTAATGACTTGGCAGCTAAAGTTCTTTGAATGATATATTGATTAAAGCCCCAATAATATAAATTAGCTACCCATAAACCACCCACTAAAACACCAATTCCAGGTAAGTTTTTAAACTCGGGATTTGATTTATCCAGTATCATTGAAAAGCGGTCGGGAGCGGCATCATATACTGATTGTAAACCTGCAATAATTCCTTCGCCACCAGATACTGTATCCAATGCAATATAGGTTGTAACTAATCCTCCAAGTACTAAGAATACAACTTGAAGAACATCTGTCCAAGCCACAGCTGACAAGCCTCCATATAATGAATAAGCTGCAGCAAATAATGCCAGTCCAATTACTCCGTAAATCATCGGAATACCGATTATTGTTTCTAAAGCAAGCGAGCCTAGATAAAGAACTGATGCCAGGTTTACAAATATGTACAACCCAATCCAGAATACAGCTAATATGGTTTTTAAATTTGTCGAAAAACGTTTTTCAACAAATTCCGGGATGGTATACAAACCTTTTTCTATGAAAATGGGTAAGAAATATTTTCCAACAATAATTAAGGTTATTGCTGCCATCCATTCATAAGATGCAATAGCTAAACCTAAAGCAAAACCAGAACCTGACATTCCAATAAATTGTTCTGCAGAAATATTTGCAGCAATTAATGATGCTCCAATAGCCCACCAGGGTAAGCTTTTGCTCGCTAAAAAATAATCCTCCGCATTTTTTTGATGTCCTTTTTTATCTCTAGACACCCATAAACCAACACTTAGAATTAAAATTCCGTAGGCGATAAATATCAAATAATCCCAAAATCCAAAACTTACTGTCATCATTCTTTAAATATTATATTATTATTTATGTTCCTATAAATCAATTATATGTGTGCCTTTCGAGAGATGTATATGATAAACAGAACATTCTTTATTAAATTTCTCTTTATAGTCTTTCGACACCCTTGAAATAAACTTTTCGGTACTGGTTTTTGCAATTATATTTATAGTGCAGCCACCAAATCCTCCACCCATCATTCTCGATCCAATAACATTTTTGTTTTCTTTTGCTCGATCAACTAAAAAATCCAGTTCCTCACAACTAACTTTATACTGGTTTTGTAAGCCAGAGTGAGAAGAATAAAGTAATTCGCCTAGTTTTAAAATATTGTTATCTGTTATAGCTTTTGCAGCTTCTTGTGTTCTTTCAATTTCCTGAACAACGTACAATGATTTTTGATAATCTTCTTCTGAAATCGTTTTCTTAATGCCTAGTAAATCATCTTCACTTGCATCTCTAAGTGCTTTTTTCCCAAGCATTGTAGCCGTTTTCTCACACACAATCCGTCTGTCGTTATAGGCACTGTCGGCTAAACTATGTTTAACATTAGTATTGATAAGTACTAGCTCATACTCTTGAAAATCAATTTGGAAAGGTTCTGCTTCTATGGTTCTACAGTCTAATAATAAAAGTTTATTTTCCTGGCCAAACATGCTTGCATACATATCCATTATTCCGCATTTTACGCCTACAAAATTATGTTCTGCTTTTTGCGAAATAAGTATCATTTCTTCTTTAGAGAATCCAAATTGAAATAACTCATTCAATCCAAATACAATACTATTTTCTAATGCTGCAGAGGAAGAAAGTCCTGCACCTAAAGGAATATCCCCACCAAATACGATATTAAATGGTTTTAGTGCGATGCCTTTTTTTTGTATTTCGGCAATTACTCCTAATATGTAATTCTGCCAACCTCCTTTTTCAACAGGCAGAATATTATCTAAATCAAATGTATAATTCTCATTTAAATCAAAGGCAAATATTGAACAAAAATCAGAATTGCTTTGCTGAAAGGCGGCAACAATACCTTTGTCAATAGCTGCTGGAAATACAAATCCATCATTATAATCCGTATGTTCTCCAATTACATTTATTCTTCCGGGAGAAAACACTAAAAGTGGTTTTGAACCGTGTTTGTCTATAAAATTTGACTTTATTTGGTTAGTGAGATTTGTGTTCATTTATCTTAAATATTATATTTTAAAATCGTAAAATATTAGTCTAATAGTAAACATATTTAGACGCAAATATAGTATTTCATATTTTAGTGATAGTTGTTTTCTCGTTCAAACTTCATAATAATTATTATTTATAGTTTTCAAGTTTGAGTTTGAAAATCTAAGAATGTGACTGTAATGGTTACCCTCTTTTTTAGAGCCAAAACAGGGGTGTTGTATGTGCTTTTGTATGTACCAATAAAAAAAGAGCTACCTAATTTAATAAGTAACTCTTTGATTTTCAGTGTGAACCTGAAGGGATTACTCCTATGTCACGCCTTGTCTTTACAATATTGTTAAATACTTATTATTCAACTACATAACAATTCAGCGCCGCCATCCAATGCCTCTTTTTGACATCTTTTAACATAATTGTTTCCCACAATGTTTCCCCACAATGTTTTTATTTCGTATCTTTAGTAATACTTTTAAAATCTTCGCAATGTCCACAGTTACAGTTATCTTAAGAACAGATCATATCAATAAAGAAGGTCTGGCCCCAATCAATTTTTGCGTAATTAAAGACCGTAAATATAAGAAAATCCCTACACATGTTAAAGTGGATCCTAAATTTTGGGATGCCGAAAAAAGAAAAATTAAACGCGGCTATCCTAACTGGCAACGTTTAAACAGTTTTATTGAAACACGGAAACTGGAACTGGAAGCAAGTGTTATTGATGGTGAAGCTACCACTAAATCACTTACAGTTAATGACCTAAAAAAAATAATCGACGGCCCTCAAAGAACCGACTTCTTTAAATTTGCTGCTGAAGCATGCGAGGCCTATTTGAGACGTGGACAAATAGGAACACATGCTTTAAGAGTTTCCATTATCAACAAATTGAAAAAATTCGTTCACGACCAGCCCCTTTATTTGCAGGATATTACAGTCGAGTTTCTAATTAGATATGAAAAGTATTGTCAGGTGGATCTCAATAATAAGGTGAATACAATCCACAAGGATATGAAATTCATCCGTAAGCTTTTCAACGATGCCTACCGTCTCGATTTAATTGAACACAAAGACATCCCTTTCAATAAGTTTCAATTAAAAACAGAAAAAACACAACGTGTTTATTTAACCGAAGAGGAGCTAAAACAATTCGAAAATACTAAGTTGACTCCCGGAACCAGAATAGATTTACACAAAGATATGTTTGTGTTTGCGGCTTATGCAGGTGGACTCAGAGTTTCAGATGTTTTAAGACTAACCTGGAATAATTACGAT
>CAYPOW010000293.1:0-4103 GCA_964412145.1 uncultured Draconibacterium sp. | reverse complement strand
ACTATTATGGCAAAACATCCGATTACTATAAAAGATTTGGCCAAGATATTAGGTGTTTCTATATCAACTGTTTCAAGAGCATTAAAAGATCACCCTGATATCAGTACTAAAACGAAAAAGGCAGTTCAGGATTTAGCCAAAGAATTGCAGTATCTACCCAATGAAATTGCACTCAGCTTAAAAAACAGAAAGTCAAAAATTATTGGAATTATTGTACCAAAATTGGTTCATCACTTTTTTAGTTCAGTAATTAATGGAGTTGAAAATATTGCGTATGATAATGGTTATCAGGTAATGATATACAATTCGGATGAAAATTATGAGCGGGAAGTTTTACTTACAAACTCTATTCTTGGTTTTCGTTTGGATGGGTTAATTATTTCAATGAGTAAGGAAACGAAAGATTTTTCTCATTTTGATAAATTAGATAAATATGGAATGCCATTGGTGTTTTTCGACAGAGTTCCTGATTTACCTGTAAATAAAGTCATTTTTGATGATTTTCAAGGCGCATTTGATGCAGTGGAACATTTGATAGCGAAGGGATGCAGAAAAATTGCTCATCTAAGTGCCTCAGAAAATATGGATATTGGTCGATTCAGGATTGACGGTTATAAGGCAGCTTTAAAAAAGCACCAAATTCCATTCAATTCTGAGTGGATTGTAAAATGCGATACTTTTGAAGATGCTGTTCCAATTGCTCAGCAATTGATTCAAAAATATGACGATTTGGATGGTATCTTTGCCGTGAACGATTTAACTGGAATTGGAGCTACCAAAGCAGTTCATCTCTGTGGTAAAAATGTTCCAGAAGACATTAAGGTTATAGGATTCACAAATGAGATTAGCTCGGCAGTATGCGCCCCAAGTCTTAGTACTGTTGATCAAAGAGGGATTGAAATGGGAGAGGAGTCGTGTAGGCTTTTATTAGAAAGCATCCTAAAAGAACAGCCGGCTCAAACAAAAATTGTAAAAGCAAACCTGATTCTAAGAAATTCTACAGAACAATAAGTAGAGATATTAGTTCAAATTATTGAATTAACATCCACCTGCAACTCTTTTTTTCTTTGCTCTTCGAATGATAGGTGCTTTTTTAGTGGCAACACTTGATGAATTCACACTTCCACCAGCGGTTGCCTTTACAATTTCAGCATAATCATACTGAGCAACTTCATTTTTGAACCAAACATCATCAGGTGCATATCGATCTATGATATTTGATTTTACCAAACTGTATCCACCCAACATTATGCTATTATTCTGATAGTCAAGTTGTTTTAGAATTAGCCAAGCAGGGCAAGCATCCTCAACAGTCGCTCCATAGAGTATATTAATTTTATCCGTTGGGTTTAAGGTAGATTCAAATGCCGGATTGAGTAATTCATGAATAGATATATTAATAGCTCCGGGAAGATGATGAAGGTTAAATTCCTTCGGTGTACGTAAATCAATAAATTGATAGGTTTGATTACCCGAGTCAATGATTGATTTTATTTGTTCTGGTCGAATAACCTGTATTTTTTTTGTAATTAATTCAACTGTTTCTTCTTGTGATAAGGTAAATTTCTTTTTGGGCGTTGGCATCATAATAAATGCTATCGCGATAATAAGAAAAAAGAGGACAGCTCCTACTGGAAGATAATTGGCAATTTTTTTATGCTCTCTCATAGAAATATTATTTTTTTCGATTCGATAATTAGATTAACAACCTCCGGCAACACTTTTTTTCTTTTTCCTACGAATGATTGGTGCTTTTTTTGTGGTTGATGAACTTGAAGAAACTTGAGAACCACCACCAAAAAATTGGCTGGCACCTTTTCTAAATTGATATAAATCAAATGCACTAGAAGGCTCATTAGGCTTTGGTTCTGTAGGTTGTAAAATTGTTTCAACCCAATTGTTTAATCCTCCACGCATAATTAAGACATTTTTAAAGCCCTTACGTTTAGACAATAACCAGGCTTGGCTAGCGTAAATACTGCCGTTAGAATAAAACACATTTATTTTTATATTTTGATCCAAATAATAGCTTGCCGTTTCAGTTAATAAGCTGTCTAAGGGTATATTAACTGCACCTGGTAAGCTAAATGCGTTGAATTGTGCTGAATCTCGAACATCGATTAACCCAAGACTTGGGTCGTTATTTAAAAGCATAGAGGCAATGTCATCGCTTGAAATGTAACGTGAGTCATCTAAAACGGCTAATAATAAATCTTCGGCTGTTAGATCTTTTGAGAAATTCTTTTCTGGCAAAATATTAAAACCAAATGCCAAAGTCAAAAGTATGATTGACAATAAGGTATATCTTAAATTCATTTTCATAATACTAATAATCTACAGGTTTAACTTTTTTTACAATTTTGGCTGTTACATAGAATGCCAATAGCGCAGCAGCGGTTAAGCCAAGGATAAATAAGCCAGAAGTAATACCTAAGCTATCAAATACTAAGGGTGCTCCTAAAAAAGTATCCATATGAATTTTTTGCCATAATAGTTCATAGGTTTCACCAAAAATGAATATTCCAATGAAAATACCGCCTAAAAACACCATGGCATCAATTTTGCCAATCATTGCAGCACATACTCCCGTTCCAGGGCAAAAGCCTCCAATAATGAAACCCAAGCCCATAATTGCGCCACCAATAAGGTTAGATTTTAAATAGAGAGGGTTTATGTATATTATACTCAGATCTATCCATTCAAAATAGCTAAAGTAGTATAGTCCAATTGCTGCTGTAACAGCAGCCGTAAAGAATACACGAAGAACTACGAAATCGTAGCCGTAAAAAACGCCAGCCAGTTTTCTGGAAGAAGAAAAGCCTGCACGCTCAAGAATAAATCCAAATCCGATACCAACAATTAGAGCTATTAAAAAGTTCCAATTGACATCTATTATTTCATTAGGAATTAATGGTCCCATAATATTTTATATTTTCAATGTTAAATCCAAAATTTTCTAAAAAAGTAAGCAAAGACATATCCTGTACCAAATATACCTATCATACTTAAAAAACCAGCTGTTGATAGTGTTGCCATTCCGCTTAAGGCGGCTCCACTTGTACAACCTCTACCTAATTGAGATCCAACACCAAATAAAATACCACCAAGCGTTGCCATAAGCAGTCTCGTTTTGGAAGTAATTTTAGGTGAGTGCTCAATTTTAAGTTTTAATCGGCCTGCCAATATTCCAGAAATTAAAGCGCCTATCATAACACCAATAACCTCAAACACTAGCCAAGCTCTAAGAGGAGATTCTTCTTTTGATGCATAAGGAGCATAGAATTCTGAATTCATTGCATGGTCGTGAGCAACAGCGTCAACTGTAGCTACAACGACACTCTTTACAGCACCACTAGCACCCAATCCTCTACCTGTAAAATAAAAGGCGAAAATGATTGTTAAGCCTAGAAGGAAACCCGCCAAATAGGGGTTCATGTACTTTCTTTGTTTGTCTTCTAATGTATTATCCATTTTTATAGGAATTTTATATTTTATATCGAATTAATATAGATATCGAGTTATTTGACCTGCTTCTACCATTAGGAATCTGAAAATGATACCACCTGCCAAAATTAAAATTGCCGGAGCAAAAGCAGGAATATGTAATCCGTTTAACTCCATAATTTCTAGAATGGCAGGGAGTACAAGACCGAGCATTACAATAAATACCCAAAAATAAGTTGTAAAAGCACCTCCTAAAAAGATTTCAGCTGATTCTACTTGTACTTGACCGCCGGCAAGGAATCCCATTATAAGGTGTGTGATTAAGAACAATTCGATACCAATTAGTAGTAAATCTATTTTGGTGAAAATATTTCGTTCTATTTTTGATTTCGACATCCAAACAATTAGCGCTGCGGCTGTTGATAATCCAGAGGTTAAAAACAATGGCCCTAATATTGATGTATTCCATAAAGGACGCGCATTAAATGCAGATAATAATACACCCGTATATATACCAAGAATAACCGATAGCATAATCAAAGGCCAAGCAATAGCTCTACGATTATCGATTATAAGCTTTTCTATGGTATTTAGAATTTTGATGTTCCACCAATTAAATTTAGGCCAAACTTCTTTTACAAATGATGCTGCCCAAGCAA
>CAYPOW010000292.1:0-4119 GCA_964412145.1 uncultured Draconibacterium sp. | reverse complement strand
TCCACTATCAAATCATATTTATTCGGATGTTGAAAAAAGTCCTCAATAAGAATGTTATCATCTGGGAAATCAGGAAAACGCTGCAAAAAACTTTGCATAGCTGCTTCGGAGAAATCGAGCACAAAAACATTTTTAAATCCTTGCTTCCAAAGATATTCCGCTTCATAAGCATTTCCTGCTCCCGGAATTAAAATACGAATAGATTTATCCTTTATTTGATCGAAATATGCTTTTAAAGGCGTTGAAACATACCCAATATCCCAACCAATTTGATTGGTCTCGTAAGTTTTATCCCAATATTCTGGTGAAAACTTAAACATACTAGATTACGACATTTACAATACGATTGTGCACAACAATCACTTTTTTGGGTGGATTCCCCTGCAGCCACTTCTGAGCTTCAGGCGATGCAATTACAGCATTCTCTACCTCAACTTTATCCATAGTTACTGGCAACTCAATCTTAAAACGCATTTTCCCATTGAAAGAAACAGGATATTCAAATGCATTTTCCTTGATATAGTCTTCCACAAATTCAGGAAAGGCAGCGTTAGTTATACTCTCCAAATGCCCCATCTTTTCCCAAAGCTCCTCAGCAATATGAGGTGCAAAAGAAGAAATTAAAATGCTTAGCGGCTCTAAAATGGCTTTTTTACTGCATTTCAAATCGGTTAGCTGATTCGTGCAAATCATAAATTGACTAACCGAAGTATTGAATGAAAAGCGCTCAATATCGTCTTGTATTTTTTTAATGGTTTGGTGCAAAATTTTCAACTCTTCTTTAGTAGGTTCTCCATCGCTTAATTCAAAAGCATCCGTTGGATGATAAAGCTTCCAGAACTTTTTCATAAAACGAAAAACACCTTCTATTCCATTGGTATCCCAAGGTTTATGATTTTCTATAGGGCCTAAAAACATTTCGTATAAACGGAAAGTGTCGGCTCCATATTTTTCAATCAAAGCATCCGGATTTTGCACATTGTACTTCGATTTCGACATTTTTTCAACTTCCCAACTACAATGATATTTACCGTCTTCCAGAATAAATTCTGCCATAGTATATTCTTCGCGCCAGTTTTTAAAGGCTTCTATATCAAGAATATCATTATGTACAATATCAATATCCACATGAATGGCTGTTGAAAACAATTTACGGTCTTTAAAGTTTTTAGAAACAAACAGTGGTTTCAAATCACGTACTTCTCTATTGAAAAAGACTACACCTTCTCTTCTATCCATTAATGCTTTTCTACTTTCCGCAGCCAAAGCCTCATCGAACTCCAAAATATCGGCTATCGGAATAAGCAATAGCTTTTTATTGGTGTCTTTAATGTATTTTATATAATAGGACTCAAGCTTTTCGAGTTTAGCCTGACTCTTTATCTCAATAATTAAGTTTTCTTTTTTATTGTAAAAATCAAATTTACGATGGCCATCGCGATATTCGCGCTCAAAATCATCGGCAATGCCTTGTTTCTTTATAAATTCCCAAAGTAAATATTCGGCATATTTTTCGTGGTTTACACGATATACAAAACTACTTCTACCTTGAATTTTACCTTGATTGATCAATTTATTGAAAGGCTCTTCTTTAACAGTCATTCCTAAATCGTAGAGGAACATACTCCAAAAACGAGCATACATCAAATGGCCTGTTGCATGCTCATCGCCACCCATATACAAATCCACATTTTCCCAATAAGCATTCGCTTCTTTAGAAAAATATTCATTTTCATTATGTGGATCCATATAGCGATAATAATAGGCACTTGATCCTGCAAAACCTGGCATCGTGCTGGTTTCGATTGGGTAACCATCTTTGGTTTTCCAGTTTTCGGCACGTGCTAAAGGCGGTTCTCCGCTTTCTGTAGGTAAATATTTATCAACGGAAGGCAATGGCAATGGCAAGTCTTTTTCATCAAAAACCTCTGCAATTCCATCTTTAAAGTAGACTGGAAAAGGCTCTCCCCAATAGCGTTGACGACTGAAAATAGCATCGCGTAAACGGTAATTAATGGTTCCATATCCAATTTTCACTTTTTCCAGGCGTTGAATAGTCTCTGTAATCGCTTTCTTCACTTTTAAGCCGTTCATAAAATCGGAATTTACCATAATTCCTTCCTTGGAATCGTAAGATTCTTCCCATTCTTCTGTAGGTTTCAAGACTTCACCAGGCTGTGTAACCACCTGAATGATAGGTAAAGCGAAATGGCGGGCAAAAGCAAAATCGCGGCTATCGTGACCAGGAACGGCCATAATGGCTCCCGTTCCATAACCAGCCAATACATAATCAGCCGTCCAGATGGGGATTTCTTCGCCTGTTAAAGGATTGATTCCATAAGCACCGGTGAATTTTCCGCTTATATTTTTTACTTCGGACATGCGTTCACGTTCCGAACGATTTTTAGCCCAGGTAACATATTCTTCAATCTCTGCTTTTTGATCAGATGAAGTAATCTTAGTCATAAACTCATGTTCAGGAGCAATCACCATAAAGGTAGCGCCAAAAAGTGTATCCGGACGCGTTGTAAATACTTCCAAAACCTCCTCGTGACCTTTAATTTTGAAATTTACAGAGGCGCCCTCTGAACGGCCTATCCAATTGCGTTGTGTTTCTTTTAAAGAATCGGTCCATTCCAAATGATCAAGACCGTCTAATAATCGTTGTGCATAGGCCGAAATGCGCAATGACCATTGTTTCATCATACGCTTTTCAACAGGGTGACCACCTCGTTCTGATAATCCATCCTTAACTTCATCATTCGCTAAAACAGTACCCAAAGCAGGACACCAGTTTACATTGATATCGGCCAGATAGGCCAATCGATAAGCCATCAAAATATCTTGTTGCTCTTTTCTTGAAAATGCATTCCAATCTATGGCGCTAAATTCTTCTTCACAAGAATGAGCTGCTTTTAAATTTTGATTCCCCTCTTTTTGAAAATGAGCAATCAGTTCGCTAATATTTGCTGCTTTCTGCGTTTTCTGATTAAACCAGGAATTGAATAATTGTATAAATGTCCATTGCGTCCACTTATAATATTTCGGGTCCGATGTGCGCACTTCGCGATTCCAATCGAAAGAAAAGCCTATCTGATCAAGCTGTTCGCGATAGCGAGCAATATTAATTTCAGTCGTTATTGCAGGGTGAGTACCTGTTTGAATGGCATACTGCTCAGCAGGAAGACCATAAGCATCGTAGCCCATTGGGTGCAAAACATTAAATCCTTTATTTCTTTTGTAACGAGAAAAAATATCGGAAGCAATATAACCCAGCGGATGACCAACATGCAAGCCAGCTCCTGATGGATATGGGAACATGTCTAAAACGTAAAATTTGGGTTTAGAATGATCTATTTCTACTTTAAACGTCTTATTATCAGCCCAATACGTGCGCCACTTTTTTTCAATCTCGTTGTAATTGTATTCCATTTTCTAATTTATTCTTTCAAAAATCCAAGCTGCGAAAATAGTAATAATCAGGGACATAAACTTTAATTTTTATGGTTGTAAATGATCACCTTTAAAGAAATTATAAGGCGTTTAATCCAATGGAGCAGAAAACCAACCTGTTTTCGAAAAATGCCACAAATCGCGAATTCCAGCTATTTTAATCATTTCCACGGCTTCTTGATAATAACCTAAAAGTTCGTTTGGGTGATGCGCATCTGTATTGAGCATTAGCGGAATACCCATCTCCTGTGCTAGTTGAAGTATCCAAATTCCCGGAAATAATTCATCAGAACGACCTTTGTATAAACCTCTTGTATTTATCTCGAGTACTACACTCTTTTCTTTTATTAAAGCTAAGCTTTCCATGATGAGCTTTTTATACCAGGCATCCTCTTGTTTAAAAAAACGATTCTTATTATGCATTTTAATCTTATCGAAATGCCCTAAGATCTCCGGTTTTTGATATTCCAGCATTTGGTTGGTCTGATGATAAAATGCCTTAACACCCGCCTGAATATCATTTCCAAAAACTTCTTCTAAACCCTGATCCCATCTTTCCTGTTTTCCACCATCGATATACCAAATTTCATCATTGGATGGATGCGCAATTAAATGAATAGAGCCAATGATATAATCGAGCTTACATTTTTCTCTGAAATAGGAAAA
>CAYPOW010000291.1:0-4122 GCA_964412145.1 uncultured Draconibacterium sp. | reverse complement strand
AAATGGAAAATGAAAAATATATTGATACTTGGTCTTAAATTTCGTTAAAAATCAATAAAATGCATCTGAAATAGATAAAGCGTTTAAAATTGTATTTTCTATTTTTTTTTGAATTTTATAATTCAAAAATCCAGCCTTATTATTCTCCCTTAAACTTTGAAAATTCAATATGAATCTTTTTTAAACTCGAACAATAAAGCGCTATTGTAGTCCAAACAATCTGAATTTAAGATATCTTGTTGTTAAATTATGGTTTTGATGGATCAAATTCCCATACATCATTTAAATTAGCACTGTGGCTGTTATATCTTCCAAGTAAGATATATCCTTTGCCATTCAATGATACGGCAGCTGCCTCTGTTCTTACATTGCCCATGAATGATAAATGTTCACAGGTATTCTCCAATCTATCATATACCTCTAATATACTACCTCCGGCAAGGTATAATTTCTCATTTATAACAAAAGGGGATCCAGCAACACGATTAGTTGTGCAAAGTGCAATATCCGTCCAATTGTCGGTAATATGATCGTATTTCCATAAGTTCATATAATAATCTGAAATAGCAAAGCCATAATCATGAAAACTACCAGACTTAGCCCCAATATGTATGTTTTTTGGATGGTCTTGTTTCTGAGTCCAACTATCAAGTGTGGGGTCGTACTCCCAAAAATGGTTTAAAGATGTTGAAAAACCGTTTTCGCCTCCCCCAATATATCCTTTTCCATTTGCCGTAAACCCAAATGAACTAGCATCACCTGGGAAATCATTTTTTTGAGTCCAAGCGTCAGTTAACACATCGTATTCCCATACTTCGTTTGGGATAGTACTTAAATTCGCTGATATGGTGCCACCAACAATATATATTTTAGTGTCAAATATCAAGGTTGGAACTCTGGATCTTTCCATAGCAGGAAGGCTGGCTTTTTGTGTCCAAATGTTTAATATAGGATCATATTCCCATAGATCATTGTAATATTCCCACGTTGGTTGAGAGGATCTTGTTCCGCTTTCGCCCAAGCCTACGTATACCTTGCCATTGGCTGAAAATTGCAAGGCCTGCATTCTTGGTTTCCCCGGAAAATCTTTTTTTCGGGTCCATATGCTTTTGTAATCAACTATAATACCATCAGTTATACTTGTATTTTGATCCAATACCTGAATGGAAATGTCAACAGTATCCAAAACACTAACTTCCACATGTGGAATCAAGGCGCGTGGAAAATCCAGAAGTATTCTGTTATTTGAAGAACTTGAAATAGTTGCTGGAATTCCATTTATCATCACAGAATTCTTATTGCTAATAGAATTAAAATTTTCTCCCAATAATTCAAATTGACCATTGTCGAATGTTGAAATATAGTTTGGGCTAATAGAATTGATAATTGGAGGCAATATGTTTATATAATCATAGGTGAGTTTTCTTCCGCCAACAAGAAATCGAAGTGTATTTTGGGATTTGTTGATGTTTTCAGGTAAAATGAATTGAATTTTATTTTTAGAGGAAGAAATCACTAGGGCTTTTGTTGCATCAACTAATATCCCATTACTTTCATTGATAAAGCTAAAATTTTCACCTTCAATAACAATCGTGTCACCAAATGAAGCCATTGATGGTTTAACGGAAATAATTGATGGCTCAAGAAAAATGAGTTGACGGGAAGCGGTAGTTTTTTTATTTGCAATAGTTAATTCCAGATTGTTTTGCGTTTTTATCCCTGAAGGAATAATAGCTTTAATAAGAACTTTATTCGAAAAAATGACCTTACTTTTAACGCCATCAATGGTAATAAGATTGCTTTCTTTTTCATAACTAAAATTTTCCCCAACTATAGTTAATGTATCATCTATGGCCAATTCTGTAGGGCGAAACGATTCAATGATTGGAATTGTAGTCTTAAAGTCAGAGCTGAAAGATGCAGTATTTCCTAGTATAGAAACAGAAATTAAACTTTCTGATTTCATAACTTTGGGGACTGTTGATTTGATAATAGAATCGGAGCTTGCAATTATATTTGAAGGTATGGTGTCGAAATAAACAGTATTCCTTAGACTTAAATAGCTAAAACCTTTTCCTCGAATTGTAATCGTATCGCCTATTGTTCCCAATAAAGGTTCAACGGACACTATTTGAGGAGCCTTGCTCCCCAAACTTATAAATTCAACATTTGAACCATAAACGGTATATTCTGCAGTTTGAATGAATGATCTTAAATAATATTTGACTTCCTCTTTTAGCGTTGTGGAAACCTCGGAGGAGAATTTATCCGATTGTATATTTTCCAAATAAACAACTCTATCTGAATTTTCTATTATTGGATTTTCTCTTTCGCCCCAAACAAACCCATAGTTAATTATCTCAAAATCACCCCTATACATTATTTCCGCATTGAATTTTGCGCCATTTTCACTAATGTCAGAAACAGCTAATGTATTGAGTCTAGGATATTCTCTGCTCGTTATTTCATCTTTACCGCATTGTATAAATGCAGTATAAAGAAAAGTCAGCATTAAAATTTTATATAGCGATTTCATTTCTTAGAAATTATGATTGATAAAGTGATTCTGTTATTGTTAGCAGTGAACTCTCCTGTTTTATTCAGGCTTGTCATTTTAAAATATCTCAAATTAACGCTTCCTTTAAAATGATGGAATGTCTTTAAAAGACCTATACCACCCCAGTAACCTATCTGGGTATTGTTAATTACAAAGGCAATTGTTTCTGGTGATGTATTAACAATATTGTTGGAAACAGTTTCAGTCAGTAACTTTGTTTCCGTTTTAATATTAAAATTGTAATTGATGCCTGCTTGTGTATAAAAAGAATACTTTTTTTCAGGAAATGAGTATTTAACTGATACAGGAACAGAGATGGTGGTTAAATCAATATAAGTATCATGGAATTCAGTTTGATATGATTTGTTCAATTCAACTAAAGCGGAATAGCTTGAATTTACAATATGTATTTCGCCTTGCACGACTAGTTTTTCAGCAATCCGTGGTGACGAAATAGCTACAATAATTCCCAGATTAGGATCGGTTGAGTTGTAGGCATCGCCTAAATAATCATACTGCGCTCGATCATTATTTATTTTTATAAATGTGCTTGATAGGCCCACACTTGCTCCAACTTCAAATTTTGTCCAGGGTTTGTTTTCTTTAAACACTGTGAAATCAATGCCTGTACATTTATTGTATCGCGTAATTAATTTAGTGAGGCTCTTTTCGTTGAGCTCCAAAATTTTTGTAATCTGATTGGAATTTGAAAGACAATCGCTGATAAAGTAAGAAATAATGCCTCTCCATCTGTTATTTTCAACAATGCCTTGTTTCCCATCAATGCTCACTTCATTTTGATTGCTTTCCAGTTCAATAATTTCACCCTCGTTTTTTCTTACGAAAAAGTTATATTTTAACCTGAAGAGACTTATTTTTCCATAAACCAGAACCTCTACAAAGAGCTTTTCAACAATTGCTGAGCTAAAAAATTTATCGTTTACAAATCCATAACCAACAATTTGTGTTGGAGAATATTCTGTAATAATGTCGTTCTTCATAAATAGACAAGACTCATAATTTTTTGCATTCGAACGATAATCAATTTTCCCATATATAGTGTCATTATGAGTTGAAACTATATATCCATCTCTAAAATCGCTCTGAGCTATTGTTTCAGTGAATGGAATAAAGAGAAGTATTGCGCAAATTTTAAGATAATTTCTCATAAAATATTTGATCAAATGTTTAAACAGTGTTGACTAAAAACCCGTATAATTTTTGATGTGTTTATAATGCATAAAGGTATAAAATATTTTGATGTTCGCTAATTTATGCCCTTAAAAAACCGGAGTGGATCCACAGAAAAACAGCACTTTAAAAGTTATAATTTTTATTGTAGAAATTATTTTATAGCATTGAATCCCTTTTAGGAAATAATATATTGACGTTTAATATTTTATACAGATAATAAATAGTAGCACTTGATTAATGTTCTGTCTTTTTAAAAACCTTTGAGCGTGAACGATACAGCAAGGTTTTTATGGAATATCCTTGAAATCCATTTGTAAAATTATAAGCAAGAAAATCCTTGTTATTGAAAATATTAATATTTATTTTTGCAG